>NZ_JEMA01000233.1 GCF_001589285.1 Sorangium cellulosum
GGGCGGGGGCGGAGACCGCGGAGAGAGGCGCGGAGCCCGCGGCGGTCGGGGGAGGGGCCGCCGCCGCGGCGCCGGCCTGCGGGAGCGACGGCGCGCCGCTCCTGGACCAGTCGATGTGCCGCAGCGTGTCCATGAGCGCGGCCACGAACGTGTGCGATGGGATGTAGGACGGCCCCACCCAGCCGTACTTGAGATCCTTGATCAGCGGGTGTTGCCGGAACGCCGCCGCGAGCGGGCTCGGGGGCGGCCCCGGCATCAGCCGGGTGCGCACGTGATCGGCGGCGCCGCGGATCAGGCGCTTCATCACGGGCTCGCTCGGGGCGACGCCGCGGGCGGCGGCCTCGCGGGCGGCGGCCTCGCGGGCGGCGAGCGACCGGAGCACGTGCGGGTCGAGCGCGCGGTCGGCCAGCATGATCTCGATGCTCTGCGCCAGGTTCAGCGCGCGCAGCCGGAAGACGCCGGCGAGCGCCTCGTGGATGGCCGAGCAGAGGACGCTGAGCAGGAAGAAGACGCTGACGAGGCCGATCGCGATGTCGAGGGTCGTTCCCATGGGCAGCCGGCAGGGCAAGGCGCGCGGCGGCGCGCGGCGCAGGCCGGCGCGCCTCGCGGCGCTCCCCCGGCCAGCGGGACAGGGAGGAAGAGATGGCCTTGCGAGCGCCCGCCCCCCTCCGCAGCCGATCAGCATACGCCACGCGGCGTTTCGGGGCGAGCGCGCTCGATGCCCCGGGATCTTGGTCTACCATCCCGCCCCCGTGACGAGCACCACGCCACCCCCCGAGTCGCAGAGCAACAGCGAGCCGCCGATGCGCACCTCCTGGGCGCAGGAGAGGGCCGACCTCGACCGGACGCATCGTCCCAGGCGCGATCGGCTCGGGCACGAGCCGCCGCCGGCGTCGCCGCCCGGAACGCTCGTCATCCACGACACGCGGCGGCCGAAGATCTTCGTCATCGACTACGACGCCGAGGTCGTGTCCGAGAAGGAGGTCCAGTCCCTGGACGAGTGCATCCCGTACCTCACGGACGACCGGCCCTCGATCACGTGGGTCGATGTCCGAGGGCTCGGACACAAGCCGACCTTCGAGCGGCTGGGCGAGATCTTCCGGGTCCACCCGCTCGCGCTGGAGGACATGGTCAACGTGCCGCAGCGGCCGAAGGCGGACGTCTACGGGGGCGAGCACGTCCTCATCATCTCGCGCATGGCGCAGGTCAACGAGCGTTGCGAGCTGCGCACCGAGCAGCTCGCGATCCTCGTCGGCAAGAGCTTCGTCCTGACCATCCAGGAAGAGGCCGACTGGGACGTGATCGAGGTCGTGCGGGAGCGCATCCGCGTCGGCCGGAGCGCGGTGCGGCAGCGGGGCGCCGACTACCTGGCGTACGCGCTGCTCGACGCGGTGGTCGACGGCTTCTTCCCGGTGCTCGAGCGGCTCGGCGAGCGCATCGAGGACCTGGAGGTCGAGGTCCTTGACGCGAAGCGCTCGATGTCGAAGCCGATCCACGACCTGAAGCGGGACCTGCTCACGCTGCGGCGCGCCATCTGGCCGCAGCGCGACCTCGTCAACGTGCTGCTCCGCGAGGACAACCCGATGATCGCCAAGGACACGCGGCTCTACCTGCGCGACACGTACGATCACGCGGTGCAGCTCATGGACATGGTCGAGACCTACCGCGAGCTGAGCTCGGGCCTCATGGATCTGCACCTCTCCGGGATGTCGAACCGGATGAACGAGATCATGAAGGTGCTGACGATCATCTCGACGATCTTCCTTCCTGTCACCGCGATCGCGGGCATCTACGGGATGAACTTCCACCACGAGAGCTCGCCGTACAACATGCCGGAGCTCGACTGGTATTACGGCTATCCGCTCGTCTGGTGCCTGATGCTGGCGAGCGTCATCGGCCTGCTCGTGTACTACCGCCGCAAGGGCTGGCTCGGGAAGGACGGCGACGGCCACTGAGCTGCGGCAGCGGCAGGGGGGCGCGTCGGCGCTGCGCTGCGTCGCGGCCGCGGGGGCGGCCGCGGCGGGGGTGCGGGGGGACGGCCGGAAGGCCCGGAAGGCGGCTGGGGTGGACGGGGCAGGCGTGGAAAGGGGAGGGGGCCCACGGAAGGCGCACCGGAGCGGATACGCGCGTTGCGCCGGCGGAAATGCGTCGCATTGAATTGGTCGCGCCCGCTGGCGGCGGTATACTCTCTCGGTTATCGAGATGAGGATTCACCAACGCTGGATCGCTTGCCTGCTCGTCGGTGGAGCGGCGCTCCTTGGCTTCGCCTGCTGGAAGGGGAGCCTCTCCGCCGCCTCCGACGCCGCCGCCGGCCTGGAAGGGCCGCCGGGCCGCCTGCGCTTCGAGAAATCGCTCGACGTGTCGGTGTTCCAGCGCGGGAACATTCACACACACACGTCGCTGAGCGACGGTGACAGCGAGCCGCGCGATGTCGTCCGCTGGTACCGCCGGAACGGGTATGCGTTCGTGGCCCTGACGGACCACAACCACCGGGTCGATCCTGCGATGTTCCAGGGCCTGCAAGCGTCATCGAATTTCGTCGTCATCCCGGGCGAGGAGATCACGATGACGGCCGAGGGGCGGCCTGTGCACGTGAATGCGCTCTGCGCGCAGGCGACGATCGGCGGTGGGAATTTTCCCACCAAGGGCGATGCGCTCCGGTGGGCGATCGAGCGCGTGCGGGCCGAGGGCGGCGTGGCGCTGATCAACCATCCGAATTTCGACTGGGCGCTCTCGGCGGCCGACCTCCTGGGGGCGCCCGCGGCGGAGCTGCTGGAGATCCACAGCGGGCACCCGTACGTGCACACGGACGGCGACGCGAAGCGGCCGTCGCACGAGGCGCTGTGGGATACGGTGCTGACGGCGAGGGGGGTCGCCGGGGGGGCGATCGCGGGGGTCGCGGTGGACGACCTGCACCAGCTCGTGCCCGGATCGAGCGCCCCGCAGTCGGGGCCCGGCCGCGGCTTCATCGAGGTGTTCTCTCGCGAGGTGTCGAGCGCCGCGATCTGCAGCGCGCTCGCCTGGGGCCGGCTCTATGCGTCGACGGGCGCGAGGCTCCGGAGGATCGCGGTCGCCGACGACGCGTTCTCTGTGTGGCCGAAGGCGCCGGACGCGGAGGTCGAGTTCATCGGGGCCGGCGGGCGCGTGCTGGAGAAGCAGCGGCCCGTGGCGGGGCGGGCGATGTACCGGCTGCGCGGCGGAGAGCGCTACGTGCGGGCGCGGATCACGCGGCCGGACGGGAAGCGGGCGTGGACGCAGGCGTACGCGGCGGTGGAGTGACGAAGCTGCCAATTGACTTGGGATCGCCTCAGCAAGTATCTCAGAGTGCGTGCGTCTCTTGATCTCCTGGCTGTTGCCGTGCGCTCTCGCGATGTCCGTCGCCGGTGTCGGGAATGCGGCGAGCGCGGATGAGCCTTACGCCGATCCGGACGCGCGCGCGGCGTCGATGACGGCGGGGCTGCTGCGCCGCGCCAGGCAGGCGCAGGCGGACGGGCGGCTGGTGGCGGCCGCGGCGACCTACGAGCGGGCGCTGGAGGCGGCGCAGGGGGCGTGGACGACCGACGCGGAGCGGGCGACGATCGCCGGGGAGCTCGGGCTTGTCGAGCTCGCGCTGGGGCGGCATCGGGACGCGGCGAGCCACCTGGCGCAGTGCCTCCAGCACCGGGGCGTGATCAGCGGATGGCTCCGCGGCCGGGTCGATGATGGCCTGCAGCGCGCCGCGAAGCGCGTGGCGACGGTCTACGTGACGACCAACCCGCCGGGCGCCGAGGTCCTGATCGACGGGCAGGCGCTCTACCCGCCGGAGCCGGTCCAGGAGGCGTTCGTGGAGCCGGGGGAGCACACAGCGCGGGCGCGGCTCGAGGGGCACGAGGAGGCGGTGAGCTCGTTCACCGCCGAGGCTGGCATGACGCACCCGATCGTCCTCAAGCTGCGGCGCCTTCCGGAGCGCGTCGCGCGCGCGCCGGAGGCGGCCGCTGCTGCGCCGCCTTCGGCGGCTCCGGCTGCGCCTCCGGCGGGGTCGACCTTCCCGCTGGCGGAGCTGCGCGTCGGTGGGGTGGCGCTCACGACGGCGGCGGTGGCGGCCGGCACGGTCTTCCTCCTGCGGTCCGGCGTCCTCCGCGACGACCTCGCCGCGCAGGAGGCCGCGCTCCGCCGCGGGGCGTGGGACCCGTCCGCGTGTGGGGGTGCGGACGCGCCGCCGGCCTGCGCCGAGCTCCGCGACACGGCCGAGGCGCGGGACCTGTTCCGCAAGCTCGGGGTGGGGACGCTGGCGGCGGGCGGCGTCTTCGCGGCCGTGACGGCGGCCGCGTTCCTCGCGGATCTGTCGTACCGGGCGAGCGAGCCGGCCGGCCAGAGCGTCCGTGTCGTGCCGGTGATGACGGCAGAGCGGGCGGGGGTCTTCCTTCAGGGCACGTGGTGACAAGGCACGTCGTGTCTTAGCGACGCTGGCCCGCTGCGCGCCGGAGGTCGTCACGTGGTGCCTGGCAGCGGCAGCTTCCGCTTCGGCCCGGCGGGGCTCCGCTTCAATGTGCTGAAGACCTTGCGGCGCTTCTTCAAAGCGTATCTTCACCACAAAATACGGTGTAGATCCGATTCTGATAAGCAGTCGCGCATCAGGCACCTCGAAAAGGAGATCCAGACGTTCGGGGAGAACATCGAGAAGCTCAAAGTGGGCGATTGATATGGCAGCGCGTAGTACCACCCTCGCAGGTAACCGGAAGCTGGTGATCAGCTCGCTGGGAGCATCTGCCGACCACTCGATCCAGCGACCTTTCGTAACGCTCCTGCCCGCCTTTAACCCACCGGAGCGGCAGCAAGCGGAGGCGATAACGAAGGACCTGATCGATCTCGGGTGCGTAGAGCTCTGCTGCGTGGGGCACGAAGCCGAACAGCTTCATGATGCGCTCGACACCATCATCGAGGCTAGAAGCGCGCTGGAAGTCGTGACCACATGGCATGAGGAACCCTCGGACGCATGCGAGTACTTCCTGTACGCTGCTGCTGGGGGACGAGCCAACTTGCTGGCCCTGCTCCTCTCCCATCCGGAACTTCAGGCCATGCTGGAAGAGAATGCACGAACGTGATGCCTCACGTCGCTCCTCCTGAAGCGCGCCTGCGGGTTCGCACCGGTGACGCAGAGCAGCCTCAGCGCGTCGTGGTGGCATCGCCCGTGCGTCGGGTGGAGTGCGAGAGGCCTCCTCAGCCCTCACTCCCCCCGCGCTTGCCATCCAGCCGCGCCAGCACCGCCCGCGGCGACATCGTCGCCCGGTACACGTAGATCTCCCCCGCGTCGTCCTCCCCCAGGACCTCCTCGCTCACGCGGAGCTGCTTGCCGACCGCCAGCAGGATCCTCGCCGGGAACCCCTTCCGGATCAGCTCGACGCGCCGCCACACAGCGGCTCGGCTCCAGAAGCCGAACGCCTCCAGATAGACCTCCTCCCCGGTCTCCGCGTTCTGGAACACGAGGTCCGGGGCGCACACCACCTCTCCGGGCAGCGCGAACAGCCGCTCGTTCTGCGCCACGCTCCAGGGAGACCCGAGCTTCCTGAACCCCTCGCAGAACGCCGTGAGCTCGGGCGTCGTCTCCGCGAGCTCGCGCCCGTGGTACACGAGCCCGTCCGCCGGGCCGATCTCGACGGCGAACGGCTCCTTGTCGCGCCCCCAGCGCAGGTCGGCGCGCAGCCGGAACGAGGCGCACGAGAGCACCGACGGCAGGAACATCGCGAGCCGCAGGCCGTAGCGCTGGACAGCGTCGAACAGGCTGAACGGGCCGTCGAGCGAGATCGTGTAGCCCGAGCCCGGATCGCCCTGCACCACGTGGATCAACCCGTGAAACCGGGCCGCCCGGAAGATCTTCCGGTACCGCGCGGCGCTCTCCCCGTCGACGCGGATCGTCACCTGCGTCGCCCGCAGCAAGATCGACTGCGCCAGCGCCAGGTTGTACCGATCCAGCAGGATCTCGGGCAGGTCCGCCGCCGCGCGCCGGAGGATCTCGGCGCCGCGCAGGTCGGCGTAGAGCCCCGCCTCGATCGCCGCCGGCGTCGTGCCGAGCCGGGCGGCCACCTCGTCGAGCACGGCCGCCCGATCGAAGCGGGCGCGCACGTCGAGCGCGCGGTGCGCCGCCGCCGCCGCGTGGAACAGCGCGCGCCGCAGCGCCTCGGGGTCGACGCCCTCCTGCACCTCGTACTCGCAGCCGTCCTCGAGCACCTTCCTCAGCCCGAGCGCGGCGACGCGATCCCGCGCGGGCACCTCCACGGCGTCGAGCGCGGCCTCCACCTCGTCGCGGCTCTCGCCCACCCGCTGCGACAGGATGTCGAGGTACGCGCGCGCGACAGGGAGCAGGCGCTCGGCCGCCGCGCCGCGGAGGTACTGCGGCACGACCAGCCCGCCCCGGCGGCGGACCCGGACGAGGTCACTGGTAAGCAACGTGCTCCCGGCGCTTGTCGCTCACCCGCTGCTCGCCCGTGCCGAGCGCCACGAGCTCGTAGAGGATCGCCGTCTTGTTCTCGCTCCGGCGCAGGATGCGGCCGAGCCGCTGCACGTGCTCCCGCACCGAGCCGCTGCCCGACAGGACGATCGCGACGTTGGCCTCGGGCACGTTCACCCCCTCGTTCAGCACCTTCGACGTGACAACCGCCGACAGCGCGCCGCGGTTGAACGCCTCCAGGATCGCGCTGCGCTCCTTCACCTTGGTCTGGTGCGTGATCGCCGGCAGCAGGAACTGCCGCGAGATCTGGTAGACCGTGGCGTTGTCCTCGGTGAAGACCAGCGTGCGGTCGGCCCGGTGCGCGTGGAGCAGCCGGGCGAGGACGTCGATCTTGCCGGGCGCGCACAGGGCGAGGCTCCGCTGGCGCCTGTACGCCTCGAAGGCGCGGCGGCCCGCGTCGGACTGGGAGCTCAGCAGGATGAACTGCCCCCACCCCTCGGGCATGCGGATGCCGTTCGCGCGCAGAAAGCCGATGTACACGGCGCGATCGGCCTCGTACGCGGCGCGCTCGCCGTCCGAGAGCGGCACCTCGAGCCGGACGACATCGTAGGCCGCCAGGTACTGCCCGGAGAGCTCGGTGATCTCCCGCCGGAAGACGATCGGGCCGATGAGGTCGTCGTAACCGCGGCCGTCGGTGCGCTCGGGGGTGGCCGTGAGGCCGAGGCGGAAGGGCGCGAGGCACATCTTCGCGGCGAGCGCGTACGAGGGGCTCGGCAGGTGGTGGCACTCGTCGAAGATCACGAGGCCGAAGCGCGCGCCGAGCCGGTCCATGTGCAGGTGCGCCGAGTCGTACGTGGTCACCGTCAGGTCGAGGACGTCGTGGTAACCGCCGCCGAGCAGGCCGATCGGGACGCCGAACGCGGCCGAGAGCCCGTCGTACCACTGGTTCAGGAGATCGAGCGTCGGGACGACGACGAGCGTGCTGCGCTGCCGCGCGGCGATCGCGAGCGTCGCGACGAACGTCTTGCCCGCGCCCGTGGGGAGCACGACGACCCCGCGGCTGCGGCGCGCGGCCCACGCCTCGAGCGCCTCGCGCTGGTAGGGAAACGGGTCGTGCTTGGCGAGGGGCGTGAGCGGGAGCGCCTCGTACCTGCGCGCGGCGTCGGTGAAGGGGACGCCGCGGGCGCGGAGCCTCAGGACGAGCTCGGCGTAGTCGATCGCGGGCACGCGGTAGACGCGCTCGCGCGCGTCCCAGCGGCACGACGCCGGGAAGCACGCTGGGTCGAGCGGCGCGCCCTCGGCGGACGAGCCCGCGCCGCCTCCGTCGGCCTCCTCCTCGAGGCGCGCGTCGAGATCGGAGGCGGCCGGCTCCAGCGCCGGCCGCGGGGCGATGCCTTCGATGCGGAGGGTGCCGCCCTGGAAGGTCAGGACGATGGGCGCTGTGCGGACCGGCTCGGTCATCGGCGCGCTCTTTTGCCGCGAGCGGGGCGGCGTGCCAAGCGGAGAGAGCGGCGATCAGGCCAGCTCGGCCGGCATGATCGAGGCGCCGCGGATCGGCGCGCGGTAACGTACCCACACGAGGGGGGACTCGTGCAGGGTGACCGAGAGGGCGGTGCCGGCGTTCACCGGGAGCTTGCGGCCGAGCTCGCGGTGGATGTGGCGCGCGATGAGCTCCGGCGTCGAGCGCTTCCCCTCGAACGCGGGGTGCTCGTCGAGGTTGCGGTAATCGATCTCGGCGAGC
Organism: Sorangium cellulosum; assembly: GCF_001589285.1. GTDB lineage: Bacteria > Myxococcota_A > Polyangia > Polyangiales > Polyangiaceae > Sorangium > Sorangium cellulosum_G. The sequence goes on from NZ_JEMA01000233.1 coordinate 8,169, forward strand.
ACGCCGCGCAGGCAGTCTCGCAGCACGCTCGTCTCGAGGACCTGGCCGAGGGGCGAGAGCTCCTCGCGGTCCACCTCGGCGGTGACAGTGTAGGTCGCGCCGTGCAGGCGCTGCGCGGGGCCGAACTGCTCCCCCTTCAGGCTGTGGGCCACCATGATGTGATCGCGGACGCCTACCGTGTACATGCCCGCACTATACTCGTCGTCACGGCGCCGGAGGGAGATCCCAATCGCCTGTCGCAGCGCGCGGGAGTAAGGTGCGGACGGTCCCCCATCAGCCCACTGCCGGGGCGGGCGGGTCCGTGCGGGACGCAGTGACCGGTTGGCCGTTGAGAGGGAGGATCGCGGATGAACAGCGAAGCGAGCGTGCTGGCCCCAGGGTTCCTCATCGCGTCGCCGCCCCTGGGCGATCCGAACTTCGACAAGACGGTCGTGCTGCTGGCGGTGCACAGCGAGGGCGGGGCGCTGGGGTTCGTTGTGAACCGGCCGGCGCCGATGACCCTCGGGGAGCTCCTGTCGTTCGCGGGCTATGGCAACGACCTGAAGGATCCGGCGCCGGTTTACCTCGGCGGGCCGGTCCAGCCGAGCTCGGGGTGGATCCTGTGCCTCGATCCGGCGCTCGGGGGCGACGAGTCGGGCGTGATCCCGGTGGGCTCCCGGGTGCGCGTCACGTCGTCGCGGAGCGCGTTCGACGCGCTCGCGGCCGACGCGGTGCGCGGCGCGGTCGCCGCGGATCCGCGGCACAGGACGGTGCTCCTCGGCTACAGCGGGTGGGGGCCCGGGCAGCTCGAGCGGGAGATCGCCGCCGGCGCGTGGCTGCCGGTGCCCCTGGACGAGGGGGTCCTGTTCGACGTGGCCGCGGACAGGCGGTGGGAACAGGCGTATGCGCTGCTCGGGCTGCGCCCGATAGAGGTCATGACGATGCGTACCATCGGCGAGGCGTGAGGCGGATTGACGCGGGGGACGCAAGGACGAACCTTGCGGAGCGCGTCAAGGACACGCAGAGGGCCGCGCGGGGCTTCGCCGCCGCCGGCCCATCTGGCCAGCTCACGAACCGAGAGGAAACATCATGGAGATCAACATCGGCATCGACGCCAAGAACCGCGAGCAGATCGGGACGGGGCTGGGCCGTGTGCTCGCCGACACCTATACGCTGTACCTCAAGACGCACAACTTCCACTGGAACGTGACGGGGCCCATGTTCCAGACGCTGCACCTCATGTTCGAGCAGCAGTACAACGAGCTGGCGCTCGCCGTGGACCTCATCGCCGAGCGCATCCGCGCCCTCGGCCTCCCGGCGCCGGGCACGTACAAGCAGTTCGTGGCGCTCTCATCCATCAAGGAAGAGGACGGGATCCCCAAGGCGACCGACATGATCAGGCGCCTCGTCGAGGGGCACGAGACCGTGGCGCGCACAGCGCGCGAGATCTTCCCCGTGGCCGAGGGGGCCAACGATGAGCCGACCTGCGATCTGCTCACCCAGCGGCTCCAGCTCCACGAGAAGACAGCGTGGATGCTGCGCAGCCTGCTCGAGTAACTCCCCACCCCGCGGCGACCGCGCGGCGCGCTCAGCCAGGCGCGGAGCGCGCCGCCGGGCGGTTGCGCGGCAGGCGGAACCAGAAGCGGCTGCCCCGCCCGGGGTGGCTCTCGACGCCGACCTCGCCGCCGTGGGCCTCGACGATCTCCCGCACGATCATCAGCCCCAGCCCCGTCCCGCCGACGCTGTGGTCGGCGCGCCGGTAGCGCTGGAACAGCGTGTCCGCGACATGCGGCGCGACGCCGACGCCCGTGTCCTCGAGCGAGACCTCCACGTGGTGCTGCGCCACCTCGACGCGCGCCGCGATCGCGCCGCCCGGGGGCGTGAACTTGATGGCGTTGCCGACAAGGTTGGAGAGCACCTGGGCGATGCGCCGCCGATCGCCGAGCACCGCGGCGCCCTCGCAGCGGGACGGCCCGGAGAAGGTGTGGCCCTTCTTGTCGAGCAGCGGGCGGAAGTCCTCGACAGTGTCCGCGATCAGGCGCACCACGTCGACCTCCTTGCGCTCCATGCGGTGCTTCGCGTCCTCGAGGCTCGCGAGCTCCAGGAAATCGTTGATCATGAACACAAGCGATCGCAGGCGCCCGTCGAGCTTCTGGACGTCCTCGTGCAGGGAAGGGGTCCTCGCGAGATCCTCGCAGTCGAGCATGTTGGCGATCCGCAGCGTCATCGCGTTCAGCGGCGTGCGCAGGTCGTGCGCGATCATCGAGTAGAAATCGAGCCGCCGCTCGTCGAGCAGGCGCCGCTCGGTGACGTCGCGCAGCGAGACGATCGTGCTCGAGGCGGCCCCCCCCGGGAGCACCCGCAAGGTCGGTGAGAAGACCCGGCCGCGGATCGCCACGTCGGGAATGGGAAACGTGGACTCGCCGCTGAACAGCTCCGGCTCGTTCACGGGGAGGCTGGGGATCAGCTCCGAGATCGACCTCCCGATCACGGCGTCAGGCGCGACGCCGAGCGCGATGACGGCCTCGTCGTTCACGAAGCTCAGGCGCCCCCGCGCGTCGATGACGAGCAGCGGGTCGGGGGCCGTCTCGAGCAGCCTCCGATTCGCCGCCTCGGCCTGCTCCGCGCGCTCGAGCAGCGCCCGCGCGCGGAGCAGGGACGCGACGCGCGCGCGCAGCTCCTCGTCCTCGTAAGGCTTCGCGAGGTAGTCGTTGGCGCCCGCGGACAGCCCCTCGACGATCTGATCGGTGTGGCGGTGCGCGGTGAGCAGCAGGATACCGAGCTTCTGAGCGCCGACATGCTCGGAGCGCAGGAATCGGCAGACCTCGAGGCCGCTCACGCCCGGCATGATCCAGTCGAGGATCATCACGTCCGGCGCCGCGCAGGAGGAAAATCGCTCGAGCGCCGTGGACCCGTCGAGGAGCACCTCCACGTCGTGCTCGCCAGCGAGCACGCGACGCGCCCGCTCGGCGTCGAGAGGGCTGTCGTCGACCACCCAGACGCGGCGTCGCGCGGGACGGAGGCTCATTCGTCGGCAATCCTAGTAGGTGAAGGTGGGTAGCGTCAATCTGCCACAGATGCGTTGAGCCGTTCGCATGCGCTCGCGCGAGCGTTCATGACCGGACGGACACAGCAGGTGTCGCGCGAGGGCAAAGGACAGAGTGCCGGATCAGCGCCGGGAGTGCACGAGGAAGCCGTCGTGATCGATCGCGACAGCGCGCTCTTTCAGGAGGCGGCCGACGGCGCGCTTGAACGCCTTCTTGCTGAGGCCGAAGATCGCCCGGATCTCCTCGGGGCTCGAGCGGTCGCCGACCCTCGGCGCGCCCGGGCGCGAGAGCCGCGCCAGGATCTTCTGCGCGTCGTTCTCGAGCTCCTCGTGCGCGTGGCCGCGCAGCGACAGCTCGATCTTCCCGTCGGGCAGCACGCTGGTCACGCGGAACCGCGCCGCCTCGCCGCGCGAGAGCGGGTGCGGCTCGTCCGCGGGGACGAGGCCGACGAACTGGCGCTCGATGATGACGAAGAGGCCGAGATCCGGCTCGTTGCGCCACGCCTCGCCCTCGACCCACTCGTCCAGCTCGAAATCGCCGCTGTCGCGCAGCATCTCGGTCACGCGCATCGTCCCGGCGAGGCGCCCGGTCCTGTCCACGAGGAGCCCCACCGGGTGCCGCTGGCCGACCCGCAGGTCGCGGGTCTGCTCCGCGCGCGGCACGAGCAGCTCTTTCGGCAATCCCCAGTCGAGGAACGCGCCGAACGGCGCCACGTCGGTCACCTCGAGAAAGGCGACCTCGCCGAGCGTGAGCCTCGGCCGGCGCGTTGTCGCGATGGGGCGATCCTCCGAGTCGAGGTGGACGAACACCTCGATCGCGTCTCCCTCCAGCGCGCCCTCGGGCACCTCGCCGCCCGGCAGGAGGAGCACCGGCGCGTTCGGGCGCAGGTCGTTCGGATCGGGCGAGAGGAAGGCGCCGGGCGGGCCGAACCGCCGTACCGGCAGGGTCACCACGCGTCCGAGGAGGTCGTCGTAGGGCATCGGCGGCCAGTCTTGCACAGGCCGGGCGGAGCGTCGTCGCGGTCTCTCTGCGGCGGCGCGGCAGCGGGGGCATCGCTCGCGGAATGGGTTGACAGCGGCGGCGCAGAAGCATGAGCCTGCTGCGCCATGGGGAGCGGGAGCTGGGCGAAGATCGGGTGGATCGGCGCCCTCGGTGCGGTCGCCCTCGGCGCCGGCTGCGCGGACCTCCTCGGCGCGGACTGGGAAAGCTATGCGCGCGCGGGCGGCGGCGGAGATGGCGGCCAGGGCGGCGCCGCCGCCGGAACGGGCGGAGAGGGGGGCAACGGCACGTCCGTCCCCCCGAGCTGCGCCACGCTGGACGTGCGGTGCGGCCCGGCCAGGACGAGCTGCTGTGACAGCAAGCCGGTGGACGGCGGCGCTTACGACAGGAGCTACGAGGGCGTATCGGAGCCTGCCAATGCGCGCCGGGCGGTCGTGAGCAGCTTCCGGCTGGATACCTACGAGATCACGGTCGGTCGGTTCCTCGAGTTCGTCGAGGCGGGGAAAGGGACGCAGGCGGATCCGCCGGAGGACAACGCAGGAGACCACCCGGCGCTCCCCGAGAGCGGGTGGCGCTCCGGATGGAACGGACGACTGCGCGAACCTGACCGACACAGGGGACCGGGGCATGCGCGGCGGGTCCTTCGAAGATCCAGAGAGGCAGATCCGCACGAGCTATCGACTCCCCGGCGACCCCGCCGGCCGCTACTACGGCATCGGCGCGCGGTGCGCGAGGGATCCGTGAATCAAGGAACGGTGGGGCCGCTCCTGCGATGCGCCGCCCCTCGCTGAAGCGCCTCGCGCTCGCCGCCGGTCTCCTCTTCGTCGGGCCCGTCGTCGTGGCGCACGGCCGCGTCTGGCTCGACGGCGCGGCGCCCTCGGAGAGCGCCGGCAGCCCGGCGCAGGGCCGCCTCGTGCACGGGCACCCGCTCCCGCCCACGGGGCCGGGCCACGTGACGTATTCGTACCTGGGAGCGAGCCTCGGCCGCCAGTACGTGCACGGCGCGGTGCGCGACGCGCTGCTCGACGCGTTCGCCGCGGTCGCGGCCGAGAGGCCCGGGCGCCGCTTCGTCGTGGGGGAGACGGGCCACCGGCGGGGCGGCCCGTTCTGGCCGCACCGCACGCACCAGAACGGGCTGAGCGCGGACATCTTCGTCCCGCTGCGCGACGGCGCGGGGCGGCCCGAGGGCGTCGCCACGTATCCCTGGAACAAGCTCGGTTATGGCCTCGAGTTCGACGCGCAGGGCCGCCGCGGGGACCTGACGATCGATTTCGACGACCTCGCGCGGCTCCTGTCGGCGCTCGACGAGAAGGCGAGATCCAGGGGGCTCCGCGTCCAGCGGATCATCCTCGCGCCGGAGTACGTGCCGCTGCTCCTCGCGAGCCCCGCGGGCCGCGCGCTGGGCCCGCTCTCCGGGGCGATCCTCCGGCGCCAGGTCTGGGTGCGCCACGACGAGCACGTGCACATCGACTTCGCGCTCCGCGCCCGGCGCTGAGCGAGGCGAACGGCCTCCGCGGCCGGCGCGGCGGAAGCGCTGCTGAAGCTGCTCGCTGGTTTCGCGGGTCAGACACCCCGCCAGAACAACCGGTCGATGACGAGCGGCCCGCTGGACGAGCTTTGGAGGCGCCGACGCGGCGCCTGCGCGCTCTCGTTCGTGTGGCCGCGGCTCGCGCCGGTGATCATCGCCGGGTAGCGGTCGAGGTCGCCACGCGCCGAGGCGGGAGCCATGAACGCGGCGGGCAGAGGAATTCAAATCTGCCGCACCTGGCGCCGCGCCCAACGGGGCCGGCCTCTGGTAGCCTCCGCCGCGCCGCCGACCGACCGGCGGAGACGAACGGAGAAAGAGACACCACCATGGCCATCGTTCTTTACCACCACCCGTTTTCGCGCGCCGCCAACACTGTGTGGATGCTCGAGGNTGGGCAAGCTGCTCTTGCTCGTCGACGGCGACACCGTCGTCACCGAATCCGCGGCNCCGTTTTCGCGCGCCGCCAACACTGTGTGGATGCTCGAGGAAGTCGGCGTCGAGTACGAGCTCAAGTTCGTCGACATCATGGCCGGCGACCAGAAGAAGGAGGACGTCAGGAAGCTCAATCCGATGGGCAAGCTGCCCTTGCTCGTCGACGGCGGCACCGTCGTCACCGAATCCGCGGCNGCTTGTTTTCGCTGGTCGCTCTTCGCTCCCTCGGTCATCGAGCCCGGCTCGATGGCCAAGGCCGGCAACTGGGAGTTCCGCGCCGGCTCCGCCGGTTGGGGCAGCTACGACGANACGTATTTTCGCTGGTCGCTCTTCGCCCCCTCGGTCATCGAGCCCGGCTC
>NZ_JEMA01000234.1 GCF_001589285.1 Sorangium cellulosum
CTCAGTCACAACACCGAGCCGTGTGGAGGAGATCTTGGCACACGAGCCAGGGAAATCCACGAAGCCGTGGGTGAGGCGACCCAGAGACGAACCACCATCGCCGTGACAGAAACGGCCGAAGGCACGCGCGTCGTCAGTTCGAGCGAGAAGACTCTGAGACCAGCTCAGCGGGCAAAGCTGAGGCCCGGTGAGGTCGCAGCGGTCGGACCAGGCCACGCCGAGGTGACTGGAGTGGAGGGAGCTCGACGCATGGGCCTCACGCCGACACAGACTGGCGCGAGCCGACCAATCTGTAAGAATTGTGCTCAGTACCTCGAAGCTCAGGGGGTGAAGCCTGCAAGTCCTCTGAAAGATTAGTGAGGCAACGATGGATGCGTTCAACGGAAGTGCTCTAGAGCGGAATCTGGCATCACTATCCCGCGAGGCCTTGGTTGCGTTCGGGCTTAGTTGCTGCGAACGCCTGTACCCAAACTACGTAGCCTTCAAGCGTGAGGCGGGTTGGGGAGATCCTGATGTGCTGCGATATGGTCTGGACCTGGCATGGGGGGTCCTGGAGGGCTTCGAGCCAAGTCAGGAATCTGTCAACTCTGCTCGGCAGCAGGTACGGCGGGCGGAGCCGGAAACGGAAGACTTCGATACCATTCTCGTGTCCTCCGCTCTCGATGCGTCGGCCTCTGTTGGCCTGCTTCTGAAATTCATCGAAGATGGCGGAGTCGGATCGATCGTGGAGATTGCATCCTTGTGTAGAGACACTGTGGATATGTTCGTGCAGGACCAGGATGGCCTGGTCCCGAACGATCCAAAACTCGAAGAACGAATCTTGAATCACCGCCTGATGCAACGGGAGCTTCAGCGGCAGCAAGACGACCTGCTGGTTCTAAGGTCTTTCTCCGGTCTGCCGACAGAGGTCGCCAGGTTGCGGGAGAACTGGCGTAATCCCCAGAAGAGCAACATTGATCAGAGCGGCTGACCGTCCGTCCTCTGCACGGTCCTCAGAAGGCCAACGGATGGCCTACCAGCTTGAGAACTCCTGTTGAAAATCAAGCTGGTTGATGCACTCTCGCTTGGGCTGGTTGATGCCCATCACACGGGTGAGCGGGCCTCAACGGCTGGCCCGAGGGGGACGGGGTGGCTGGCGAAGGCGGGCGACCGGAGCATCGGCAGGTGACGAAGGATCTCGACCTGACCGAGACGGCACTGCGCGACTGGATCAAGCGCGCGGACGGGGACGCGGGCCACGGTCCGCCGGGGGCGCCGACGACGCCGGTGCGTGACTGTGGAAGGCCATGACGATCCGCGGGTTCCGGACGCGAGCTCGACGCCGGGCAGGGAGAACATCGAGAAGCTCAAAGGGGGCAATTGATATGGCAGCGCGTAGCATCACCCTCGCAGGAAACCGGAAGCTCGTTATCAGCTCGCTGGGAGCATCTGCCGACCACTCGATCCAGCGACCTTTCGTAACGCTCCTGCCCGTCTTTAACCCACCGGAGCGGCAGCAAGCGGAGGCGATAACGAAGGACCTGATCGATCTCGGGTGCGTAGAGCTCTGCTGCGTGGGGCACAAAGCCGAGCAGCTTCATGATGCGCTCGACAACATCATCGAGGCTGGAAACGCGCTGGAAGTCGTGACCACAT
>NZ_JEMA01000235.1 GCF_001589285.1 Sorangium cellulosum
CCCTCCGCGGGCGCCGCCGCGCTCGCGGCGTCGAGGCTCGAGATCTGCACGGCGCCCTCGCGCAGCCGCGCCACGAGCCGCTGACCCGCGCGGAGCGGCAGCCCGTCGGGCGCGAGCGGGCCGCGCACCGTCACGCTCCCCTCGTGCAGATCGACGCGCAGGGTGCCGTCGCCGCGCGTCCAGGTCACGTCGAACGCCGTGCCGGTGACCAGCACCGCGAACGGCCCGGCCTCGACCGACCAGCGCGCCTTCGGCCGCGGCGTGACGCGCAGCGACGCGCGGCCGTCCTCGAGCAGCATGCGCGCCCCGGTCGCGTCGACCTCCGCCACGCGCAGCGCGCTGCCCGGCGCGAGCGCGACAGTGGTGCCGTCCGTGAAGCGGAGCCGGGCCTCCTCGCCCCCCGCCGCGGCGATGTACCCGCCCGCGGCGCCGGCCACGCCCTCGACCGCGTAGTCGAGCCGCCGCGCCGGCCAGAGCGCCACGAGCGCCACAGCGAGCGCCACGGCGCCCGCGAGCGCGAACCCCCACCGCGGCCGCTCCCCCGACGCGGGCCAGAGCCCGGCAGCCCGCAGCCACGCCTCGAGGTGCCCCAGCGCGCCGCCGCGGCGCAGGGCTACCCCGCGGCTCACCGCCTCCACGAAGCGGGTCCGCTCGGCGGCGTCGTGCGCCGCGTCGACGTCCACGGGGACGCCCTCGCGCGCGAGGTCGGCGAGACGGCTCAACTTCTCCGCTTCATTCATCGTCAACTCCTGGCAGCTCGAGCGCCTGCGGGGCCTTCGCGAGGTAGGCCGAGAGCGCGGGATCGCGCTGCGCGGCGGTGAGGATCCGGTGCGACGCGCGCGCCAGGTGGCGCTTCGTCGTGGCCAGCGAGCACCCGAGCGCGGCGGCGATCTCGGTGAGCTCGAGCCCCTCGATGAACCGGAGGACGAACAGCGTCCGGGACCTGTCGTCCACCTGGTCGAGGAGGAGGTAGAGCCGCCCGAGCGCCGCGCGCCCCTGCGGGTCCTGCTGCGCGCCGCCGACCTCCGGGAGCTCGCCCGAGGACGAGAGCGTGAGCCAGCGCCGCAGGCGCCGGCGCCGCAGCTCGCCGCGCGCGACGCGCACCGCGATGCCGACGATGAAGCTCGAGAGCATCGACGGATCCCGCAGATCCTTCGCCACCCGGAAGAAGCGCAGGAACGTGTCCTGCACGTGGTCGTCGACCTCGTCGCCCGGCCCGAGGGTGCGCTTCAGGATCCGGCGCACGATCGGCGCGAACCGCTGCCACACGATCGGCGCGGCGCCCGGGTGCCCCTGCGCCGCGGCGCGCGCCAGCGTCTCGTCGTCGGTCGCGGACAGCGGCAGCGCCTGCACGCTCCCCCTGTGCGTGGAGGGCGCGACCGCTGTCAAGGACGGGACGGTCGACCGACGGCCTCGGATCACGCCCAGCAGTGTTCCCGGGGGGCCTTCGCGGCTCAAGATTCGTTCGACGAGCTCACGCCCCGACACCCTCGGGAGGCAGGCTCCCGGCGCGTGTCGGCATCCAGGGGGCACAAGCTCATCGCGACGAGGCAAGACGTGCGGGCGCGCGGCGTTTCGGTCGCGCGCGAAGGCTTCCGGCGCCTCCGCGAAGGCTTCCGGCGCGCGCCCGGAGCTTCCGTCGCGGAGCGCGACGCGAAATTTGCCGGGAAATTCGTCCTCCGGCGCGCGCCGGACGGCGCCGACGGCGGAGCCGGAACCGCCAAGTGCGCGAAATGTCGTGCTCCGGAGCGCGCCGAAGGGCTTCGTTTCCGTGACGGAAGCTTCCGGAGCGCGACGGAAGGTCTCAGACGTGCGCCGAACGCCTCGATCCGTGTGCTGGAGCACTTCGCCTGGCTCGCAACCGCGTCGTCCGCTGGTGCGGCGATTTCCGGCGAGCTGCCGTGTGCGCCGAGGGCGGACGATGTGGCGCTCGGGGATCGTGAGCCTCGTGTCGGTGCCGCTCGGGCTGAACAAGCCTGTGTTCGACGTGTGGCGGAGAGGGACGGCGTTCTCGGGTGACACGACGGTCGATCTGAGCCTCGCGGAGATCAACCCGCCGCTCGCGCGCGACATCGCGATCCTCGAGGTCGCGATCGCCACGTTGCTCGAGAAGCTCGTCCGGAACGCCGCCAGGATCGCGGACCTGCGGGCGAGGATGGATCTGCTCCAGCAGCTCGACACCGAGCTGCACGATCTTGTCACCCGGCCGCTCGACGAGATCTCGCGCACCGACCTCGACGAGATCCTGGACCGCTACGAGGACGTGGTCGACGCGGAGGCGCGGGAGGCGATGGAGCAGCTCATCGACGATCTGAAGCGGAGCGTCACGGACCTGGAAAACGAGCTGGCGAGCCTGATCGACAACTTCGGCGCGCAGGCGGACTTCGTGGCGGACGTGCGCGCGTGGCGGGCGAACGAGGCGGCGCTGGAGCGCGCGATCTTGGCGAGGTCAGGGGTGTCGCTGGCGGACCAGATGAAGGACAGCCTCAACCTGTGGACGGGGGACGGGCTGGACCTGGAGCAGACGCAGCTTTACGAGACGATCAACGCGTTCGCGGGGGCGATGTCGACCGTCGGCGAAGGGGTCGAGGCGTACGCGGGCATGATGCAGACGCTGGTGCACGCGACGACGCGCATCGGGGTGGGGTTCGTGCCGGTGGTGGGGCCGACGCTCGATCTGTGTGAGGCGGTGACGGGTAAGGCGTGGTGCTTGCCGTCGGGTCGAGAGCTGAGCGACGAGGAGCGGATCTTCTCGGGGGTGGGATTCGGGCTCGGGGCGATCGGGCCGATGTGGCGTGGCGTCACGAGCAGCGGCCTCCGGCCGTCTGCGATCCGGGTGGCCGGGGAGATCGCGGAGATCGAGGAGGCGTTCGCCCAGATCCTGAAGACGAACCGCGTCAGGGGGTACAAGACGCTCACCGGGGCGATCACCAAGTTCGAGGTGGACATCTTCGAGAAGAAGGCGGCCAAGTTCCTGGTGGACGACGGCAGGTCGCTCGTCGGGGTCGGCGACGACGGCGTGCGCGAGGTGGTCGGCATTCCGAAGCACTCAAGCCCCGGCGGTAGCGAGGGGGCGGCGCCCGACTTCGTATCGATATCCAGGGGGCACAAGCTCATCATCAGCGAGGCGAAGGGCGGAACGATCCCGGTCGACAAGGTTCGCAAGCAGCTCTCGAATGCGATGAAAGCGCTGAAGGAGAAGCGGCTCGACGGAGACGTGGCCCGAGTCGAGCTCATCATGGAGCAGGGGGCGGACTTCAATCCGAAGAAGTTCACCGTCAAGGACGGCTACCTGTTCGATTCAGACGAGGGCAAGACGGTTACCCTCGACGGTTTCAACAACTTCATCATGGTGATACGGCTATGAGCTATTCAGCACCTCAATTCTTCGCCTGGTGTGACGAACCAGAACGGCTCGATGCGCTCGCTACGGCACTGTCCACGCTGGTCATCCCGGGGGCTAACATCAGCCTGATGATGAGCGCGACCATATCGTGCGAGACGCGCTCCATCGACGAGGTGCTCGCCATGGTGCGCGCCCACTTTGGAGGGCAGAAGAGCGCTCACATCCTGTCCGACGTGAGACTGAACGATTCCGAGCGCATCATGATGCTCAGCCTGGCGTGCTACCCGGAAGAAAGCGAACGTCGCCATCCCTACGGCCCTCTCAAGGTGGAGGCGGGCGAACGCAAGCGCGATTTTTACCCGTACGAGATCGCCGTGGGCAGCTACAGCCCGCGCTTCGTGGAGGCCGAGGCCGCGGTCGCCTGCCACCTCGTTCAGGGCGACATCGAGGACCTCTTGCTCCGCCTCTGCGCGCCGGACGCGAGCGGGCGCGTGCCGACCGGCGCCTGCACGGGCGAGGAGGACTGGATCGCCCCTGTCGAGATGTGCGCGACCTACAACGCGAGCGCCGCGGGGCTCGCGCGCGATCTCGCCCTCTCGTGGGTGAGCCTCCACGAGAAGCAGAGCGTCTCGCGCATCGCAGGCACGCCGCTGGAAGCCCTGCACGCGCGCGTCGACGCCGCGCCGCGCGGCGCGCGCGTGCCCATGAAAGGCACGAGCGAGCTCACGCGCTCGCTCTCCCGCGAGACGGTCCTCAAAGCGCTCGCGACGCCGCCGGCCACGCTGCTCGACGCGCTCGAGGCCGCGGCGGTGCCCGACGACACGTGGCGCGCCGCCGAGCCCAGGGCGCACGAGATCCTGGAGCTGCTCCGCCAGCTCGGGGAAGCACCCGAGGGCGAGGGCCCGACCGCCTTCAGCGCGAAGGTCACATCGCCCGGGCATGTCCGCTTCCTCGAAGAACACGCCCCCTTCCACGTGCGCCGCCTCCCGAGCGGCGGCGTCGTGCTGGCGACCCACCCGTACCGCACGCTCTGGCCGCTCTGGTCTGACGCGCTCTTCGTGCTCGGTCTGATGTCCTGACGCACGTCGTGCACGTTCTCCCTGCTCCGGACGTCGCACCCCGAGACGGCGCACCCCTCCCCGAGCGCGCGGAGCGCGCGATTTGGCGCGCCCCGCATGGGCGCGGAACTGGAGGTGAAAGTCCTCTTGCGACCCAGACGGAAAGGAACCCAACGGCGAAGCGACATGGGCGAGCCCGCGAGGGGTCGTCTGGTGGAAATCCAAGGTGCAGTGCCACCTGCACGTGGTCGTCGACCTCGTCGTCCGGCCGAGGGTGCGCTTCAGGAGCCGGCGCACGAGCGTCAAGATTCGGCACGCCCGCGCATCGGAGGAGCTCGAGGGAGGAGCTCGAGACGAGGGACGAGCCGCAACATCGATGGAATGTGCGCTGGACTCCCGGATCTCGGCCACGGCGGCTCCCGGTGCGACGTCCAACGCCGTCACGGTAGAGTCCGTAACGGTTGTAACCTGTACGTATGACAACACTGGGCGGGGTTCATGTCACCGGATCTGCGAGCCCGCTGCAGGGCTACGCCGCGGAAGCCATCCTCCACCAAGGGGCCATGGTCACCGTGCGCCGCGCGCGCCGCGCGTCGGACGGGCAGCCGGTCGTGCTGAAGGGGCCGAGCGCCGGGCGGGCGTCGCCGCGCGCGATCGCGAGGCTCCTCCACGAGCAGGTGATCACGCGCGAGATCGCGCACCCGGGCGTCCTCCGCGTCCTCGACGTCGAGGACTGCGACGAGGGGCCCGTGCTCGTGCTGGAGGATTTCGGCGGCGCGTCGCTCGACATCGTCCTGCGGAGCGAGAGGCTCAGCCTGGCCACGACCCTGCGGATCGGCATCCACGTCGCGGACGCCCTCGCGTCGCTGCACCACGCGGGCATCATTCACAAGGACGTCAAGCCGCACAACATCCTCGTCCGCCGCGATCCGCTGCTGGTCAAGCTCGCCGACTTCGGGATCGCAACGCGCCTGTCGCAGGAGGCGCCGAGGGCCGAGTACCCGGGCGCCGCGGAGGGGACCCTGGCGTACATGTCACCCGAGCAGACGGGCTGGATGAACCGCAGCCTCGACTGCCGGACGGACCTCTACTCCCTGGGCGTCACCCTCTACGAGATGCTCACGGGCGCGCCCCCGTTCACGGCGCCGAGCGCCGTGGAGCTCTTGCACTGCCACCTGGCCAGGACGCCGACGCCGCCGCACGCCGTGTCGGCCGAGATCCCGCGCGTCGTCTCCGAGCTCGTCATGAAGCTCCTCTCCAAGGCCGCCGAGGATCGGTATCCGTGCGCCGAGGCGCTGCGCGCCGATCTCGAGGAGTGCCTCCGGAGGTACGAGGCAGGCGGCCGCGTCGATCCTTTCCCGCTCGGCGAGCGCGACGCGGGCGGCCGGCTCTGGCTGCCGGAGAAGCTCTACGGGCGCGAGGCCGCGACGCAGGCTGTCGTGGCCGCGTGCGAGCGCGCGGCGGCCGGCGCCGTCGAGCTGCTCCTCATCTCCGGCCACGCCGGCGTCGGCAAGTCCGCCCTCGTCCGCGAGGTGTACAAGGTGCTCGCGGGGCGGCCCGGATACTTCGTCTCGGGGAAGTTCGGCCAGCTCAAGCAGCGCACCCCCTACGCGGCCATCGCGCAGGCGTTCGGCGAGCTGTGCGAGCGCATCCTGTCGGAGCGCGAGGAGCCCGCGGCGCGCTGGAAGGCCCGGCTGAGCGCCGCGCTCGGCTCGATCGGGCAGGTCGTCGTCGACGTGATCCCCGAGCTCGAGCGCGTCGTCGGACCCCAGCCCCCCGTGCAGCCGCTCGGGCCGAACGAGTCGAAGAACCGCTTCAGCCTGGCGTTCCAGACCTTCGTCCGCGCCGTCACGGAGGAGCACCTCCTCGTGCTCTTCATCGACGACCTCCAGTGGGCCGACCCGGCCTCGCTGAAGCTCCTCGAGCTCCTGATGACCGATCCCGACAACCGCGGGATGCTCGTGATCGGCGCCTACCGCGACCAGGAAGTCGACGACGCCCACCCGCTGGCGAGGCTCGTCGGCGCCCTGCGGGCGACGGGCGCGCCCGCCGCCGACGTGTGGCTCGGGCCGCTCGATCTCGAGGACATCCGCCGGCTCCTCGCCGACGCCCTGCGCTGTCGCCTCGAGGATACGGACGCCTTCGCGGCGCTGATCCTGGAGAGGACCGCGGGCAACCCGTTCTTCATCCACCAGCTCCTGCACGCCCTCGCCGGCGAGGGCGTCGTGCGCTTCGATCCGGCCGCGGGGGCGTGGGCGTGGAGCCTCGAGCGCGCCCGGAGCGCGGAGGGCGCGGAGGGCGTCGTCGAGCTCATGACAGCGAAGATCCGGCGGCTCGCGCCCGGCGCGCTGCGCGCCCTCCGGCTCGCCGCCTGCGTGGGCCACCGCTTCGACCTCCGGACGCTCGCGCTCGTCGCCGAGCAGCCCCCGGGCGAGGTGGCCGCGGCCCTGTGGGAGTCCCTGCGGGAGGGCCTCGTCGTGCCCCTCGATCCCGAGTACCGCTTCGTCCACGCCGGCGACGCGGCGGTCGCGGGCAGGCTGCTCGAGGACCCCTCGTTCCGCGTCTCGTACAGGTTCCTGCACGATCGCGTCCAGCAGGCGGCGTACGCGCTCATCGACGAGCCGGAGCGGAAGCGGCTGCACCACCGCATCGGCCGGCTGCTCGCGGCGCGCCTCGGCGAGGACCCGAGCGACGAGGAGCTGTTCGTCGTCGTCGGCCACCTGAACCTCGCCGCCGCCCTGATCGAGGATCCGGCGGAGCGCGGCGAGTTCGTGCGGCTCAACCTGGCCGCGGGGCGGCGCGCGCAGGCGGCGACCGCGTACGACGCCGCGTTCGGCTACGTGAGCGCCGCGGCGTCCGCGCTCGGCCCGGATCCATGGGCCGGCGAGCCGGGCCTCGCCTTCGGCGCCTTCGACGTCTTCGACATCCATGCCGCGAAGGCCGAGTGCGCGCACCTGAGCGGCCGCTGCGACGAAGCGGAGGCGCTCTTCGACGCGCTCCTCGAGCGCGCCGCCTCGGACGTCCAGCGCGCGCGCGTGTACTGCATGAGGATGGTCCTCTACAACGCGCAGCACCGCTGGGCGGACACGCTCGCGGTGGCGCTCCAGGGCCTGCGCCTCTTCGGCATGGAGGTGCCCACCGAGGGCGAGGCGCTCGCCGCCGCGCTCCGCGCGGAGCACGCCGAGGCCGAGCGAGGCTTCGCCGCCCGGCGGGGCGAGGACGTCGGCGCGGGCCCGGAGCTCGCCGATCCGCGCGTCAGGGTCGTCGTCGAGATGCTCGGCTACGGCTCGCCATCGGCGTATTTCCTCAACCCGCCGCTGGCCCAGCTCCTCGCCGTCAGGATGACGAACCTGTCGCTCCGGCACGGGAGCTCGCCG
This sequence comes from Sorangium cellulosum, assembly GCF_001589285.1. Taxonomy (GTDB): domain Bacteria; phylum Myxococcota_A; class Polyangia; order Polyangiales; family Polyangiaceae; genus Sorangium; species Sorangium cellulosum_G. The sequence continues at coordinate 7,782 of NZ_JEMA01000235.1, forward strand.
ATGGCCAGCGTGGCGTACGTGTACCACGGCTTCTACCTGGCCGCGTTCATGGGCCAGCCGCACGAGGGCTACAGGATCGCGCGGATGGCCGTCGCCCTGAACGACAGGTACCGGGTCGATGCCATCAGGGCGAAGCTCGACTTCAACTACGGGGTCGTCATGAAGCTCTCGAGGCCGCAGCGCGAGCCGCTCGAGGTCCTCCAGCGGGCGCTGGTCGCCGGGATGGAGACCGGCGACTTCATGTTCGCGTCGGCGTCCGCCAACCTCCTCGCCCAGATGAAGCTCAGCCTGGAAGGCGAGCTGCGGCGCGTGCGCGAGGACGTCGAGGGGTTCCTGCGCTTCACCTGCCGCACGAAGGACGCGCTGTCGACGGCGGTCCAGACCGTCGCGCGGCAGGTGATCCAGAACCTCGAGGGGCGCACGCTGGACCGCGGCACGCTGAGCGACGCCGGCTTCGACGAGGAAGCCCTCGTGCCGAAGTTCGGGGCGGTGGGCTTCGTGATCGCCGCCGGCTTCTACTACACGAACAAGCTCGCGCTCGCGTACCTCTACGGCGATCACGAGGGCGCGCTCCGGATGGCGCGCCGCGCGCACGAGCGGGCCTTCGCCCTGGCGGGCCAGTACGTCGGCATCGTCGATCTGCCGCTCTACACCTGCCTCACCATCCTGGCGCTCGGCCCTCAGGCGAGCGAGGAGGAGGGCGGCGCGCTGGCCGAGATGCTCGCGTCGAGCCACGACAAGCTCGCCGTCCTCGCGCGCGACTGCCCCGAGCTCCGGCACCTGGAGCTGCTCGTCCGGGCGGAGCGCGCGCGCGTCGCCGGGGAGGCGCTGGAGCCGGTCCTCGAGCTCTACCAGCAGGCGAGCGACGCGGCGGAGCAGGCGGGGTACGTGCGCTACCGCGCGCTCGTCAGCGAGCTCTGCGGCAGGTTCCTCGCCGCGAGGCGCATGCTGTGGCTCGCGCGGTCGTGCCTCGTCGAGGCCTACCAGGCCTACGCGCGCTGGGGCGCCACGGCCAAGCTGCGGCAGATGGAGGAGGCGTACGTCGAGCTGCTCCCCCGCGCGGCGGCGGGCCAGCCCGCGTCCGCGCGCCCCCTGTCGAACCTGACCTCGGTCGCCTCGTCGACGACCGAGATGGTCGCGCGGCGCGTGGCGCTGCTCGACGCGGCGGCGCTGATCCGCGCCGCGCAGGCGGTGGCGCGCGAGATCGACGTCGGCCGCGTGATGACGCGGCTGCTCCGGCTCGCCATCGAGAGCGTCGGCGCCCAGCGGGGCGCGCTGATCCTGGACCACGAGGGCGGGCCGCGCGTGGAGGCCGTCGCCGAGGACGACGGCGAGGTGCGCGTCGGCCCGTCCACGCCCGTGCGCGAGAGCGGCGCCGCGGCGGCCCGGGTTGTCGAGCTCGCGATGAGCACCGGGAGCGCCGTCGTCGTGGCCGACGCCGCGCAGGACGCGCGGTTCGATGGCGACCCCTACGTCGCGGCGCGCAAGCCGCGATCGGTGCTCGCGCTGCCCATGGTGAGCCAGGGGGAGGTCTCGGGCACCCTGTACCTGGAGAACAACGCCGCGCCGGACGTCTTCTCGCCGGCCCGCCTCGACGTGCTCGAGCTCGTCGCCGCGCAGGCCGCTGTCGCCGTGAAGAACGCCCTGCTCTATGCGCGCGTCCAGGCGGCGAGCGACGAGCTCCGCCGGGCCAACGACGCGCTGGAGACGGCCGTGGCCGACCGCACAGCGGAGCTCTCCGCGGCGAAGGCGCGGCTGGAGGAGGAGCTCGCCGAGCGGGCGCGCGCCGAGCAAGCGCGCGCCGGCCTGCAGGAGGACCTCATCCGCATGCAGCGCGAGCGGCTCGCGGAGCTGTCGACGCCGCTCATCCCGATCACCGACCGGATCATGGTCATGCCGCTCATCGGGACCATGGACGCGGAGCGGGCGGACGAGGCGCTCGAGGCGGCGCTGCGCGGCGTGGCGGACACGGGGGCGCAGGTCGTCATCCTGGACATCACGGGCGTGAGGGGCGTGGACAGCAGCGTCGCCGCGACGCTCGTCCGGACCGCGACGGCGCTGCGGCTGCTCGGCGCCGAGGCGGTGATCACCGGGATCCGAGGCCATGTGTCGCAGACGCTCGTCGGCCTCGGGATCGATCTCAGCGGGACCGTCGTCCAGGGGACGCTCCAGCGCGGGATCGGCTATGCGCTCCGGAGGACCGGCGAGGCGCCGCGGCTCGCCAGCGTGGCCGGCGACCGACGCTGAGCGACGGTCGGGCTCAGTTGGCGAGCTTGGTTTCCTCGCGCGGGCCGAAGATCGCTTCCCAGTTGGAGCGGTAGGTGTCGGTAGCGACCTGCGCGGGGCCGGAGCGGGGCGCCTCGGCCCCGCGCTGCGCCGGGAGGAGCACCTCCACGTCGAAGAGCCGGGCGTGCTCGGAGCGCTGCGTCAGCTTCACGAGCTCTCCTGTCAGCGGGCGCCCGTGCTCGGTGGGCCGCAGCTCGCCGATCTCGATCCGGTCCTCGCGGCTCCGGATCACCCGGAAGCCCTCGCCCTGCTCGACGGGGCTGTGGATGAAGACGACATCCTGAGTCGCGGCCGGCGCTGGCTTGTCGTGTTTCTGCGGCGGCTCGTCCTTGCCCATCCCTGAAAGCTTCCCACGTTTGCCCCCTGGCGCGCCAGGCGAAGCGAGCTGTCGATCCACGCCGCGCCCGCGTGCGGCCGGGCGCCTCGGCGTGCGTCGCCGCGCGTCTCGGCGTGCGTCGCCGCGCGTC
>NZ_JEMA01000236.1 GCF_001589285.1 Sorangium cellulosum
GGGGCCGCCGGGCGCCTCGTCGTCGACGCGATCCGCCGCCGCGTCCTCGACGGCGGCGCCGCGCGCGCCGACCTCTCGCGCCGCCCGGTGCTGTTCGCCATGCTCGAGGCGCTCGCGCGCGCCCACCCGGCCGCTGTCGCGACCGCCGATCTCGCGCGCGCGGCGTTCGGCGTGCGCGCGGTCAACGAGTCTCACCGGCGGCGGCTGCGCGTCGAGGTGGGGCGCCTGCGCGCCGCGCTCGGCGGCGTCGGGGCCGTGAAGGCGCTCGGGAACGCGTACCGCTGGGAGCTCGGCGACGGGGTGGAGCTCGCCCTGCTCGCGCCGCTCGATCCGGGCGACGCCGGCGCCATCTGCGCGCTCCTGGCAGACGGCGCCGCGTGGAGCGCCGCGGCGATCGGCGCCGCCCTCGGCAAGAGCACGCGCACAGTGCAGCGCGCGCTCGCGGAGCTGGCGCACGCGGGGGCGGTCGAGGTCACCGGCGGCGGCCCCTCGCGGCGGTACGCGCGGCCCCGAGCGGCGCTGTCGATCGCGTCACAGATGTTGCTGCTCGGGCTGGCGCTCCCCGGCTAGGGGCCGGGGCGAAGGAGGTTTGGGGCCATGGACGACGCACGACATGCCGAGCTCGTCGCGGAACGCACGTTCGACGGGGTGGACTCGATTCACGGGGTCGCATTCGACGGGCAGGCGGTGTGGTTCGCGCACGGAGCGCGCGGAGACCTCATGTCCGTGGAGCCGGAGACGGGCCGGGTGCTGCGTCGCCTGAAGGCCCCCGCCCACGCCGGCGTCGCGTTCGACGGGAGCCACCTGTGGGTCGTCGGCGGCGGCAAGATCCGCAAGGTCGATCCCGGGACGGGGGCCGCGGTGGGGGAGGTCCCGGGCTTCGACGCGACGCCGGTGACAGGGCTCGCCTGGGCCGACGGCGCGCTCTACGCGGGAGTCTACAGGCAGAGGAAGATCCTCAAGATCGATCCCGAGCGCGGGACCGTCCTCCGCACGCTCGTCTCCGACAGGCTCGTCACCGGCGTCACGTGGGCGGACGGCGATCTCTGGCACGGCGCGATGCGCGAGGAGGGCGGCCCGCCGTCGGAGCTCCGCCGCGTCGACGCGCTGCGCGGTGAGGTCCTGGACCGCCTCGCGCTTCCGGAGGGCGTGAGCCTCTCCGGCGTCGAGGCGGACTCGAGCGGCCGCCTGTGGTGCGGCGACCCGGCGACGGGCAAGCTCCGCGCGGTGAAAAAGCCGAGGAAGGCAGTCTGATCAGCGCGGAACGCGGGCGATAAGTAAGCGCATACACATACTTTGTAAGTAGTCTTGACAATCCCGCGCAGCGCTGGTAGTCATCGGAGCGTCCGCAAACGCGGCTGGCGGCGAGGTCGGGTGAGCTCTTGCCGTCGCGAGGCGACGGACGCACAGGGCTCGGTCCCACTTGCGATGTCGCCCACATCGATGGTGCGACACCACGCGCCACGGTACCACATCGCTGTAAAGATACCGCCACCGCCGTAGACCGGCTCGAACGCGAGCACTGTCGTCGAAGGCGCCCTCTGGTATAAGACCCACGCAAACCACGAGCTGGAGATCCGCTATGACCGTTGTGACTGGTGACAGAGAGTACTTCCCCGGCGTTGGCAAGATCCCTTACGAGGGGCCCGAGTCCGACAACCCCCTCGCCTTCAAGTGGTACGACGCCAACCGCGTCGTCGCCGGCAAGGCCATGAAGGATCACTTCAAGTTTGCCGTGTGTTACTGGCACACGTTCTGTGGTCGTGGGCACGATCCGTTCGGTCCGGGGACGATCCACTTCCCCTGGGACGAGGGCAAGGACGCGCTGGCCCGCGCTCGCATGAAGATGGACGCGAACTTCGAGTTCATCACCAAGCTGGGCGCGACGCACTACTGCTTCCACGACATCGACCTGGTGGAAGAGGGCGACAGCCGCGCCGAGACGTCGCGCCGTCTCCAGAGCATCGTGGAGTACGCCAAGCAGAAGCAGTCGCAGTCGGGCGTCAAGCTGCTGTGGGGCACGGCGAACCTGTTCTCCAACCCGCGCTACATGAACGGCGCCTCCACGAACCCGGATTTCTCCGTGGTGGCCTACGCCGGCGCCCAGCTCAAGGACGCGCTCGACGCCACCATCGCGTTGAACGGCGAGAACTACGTGTTCTGGGGCGGCCGCGAAGGTTATATGAGCCTGCTGAACACGGACATGAAGCGCGAGAAGGCTCACTTCGCTCGCTTCCTGACCGTGGCGCGCGACTACGCGCGCTCGCGCGGCTTCAAGGGCACCTTCTTCATCGAGCCCAAGCCGATGGAGCCCTCCAAGCACCAGTATGACTTCGACGCGGAGACCGTGATCGGGTTCCTGCGCGAGCACGGCCTGGACAAGGACTTCAAGCTCAACCTGGAGACGAACCACGCGACGCTCGCCGGCCACACGATGGACCACGAGATGCAGGTGGCCGCGGACAACGGCATGCTCGGCAGCATCGACGCCAACCGCGGTGACTACCAGAACGCGTGGGACACCGACCAGTTCCCCTACAACATCAACGAGACGGTGGAGATGATGCTCATCCTGCTCCGCTGCGGCGGGTTCCAGGGTGGCGGCGTCAACTTCGACGCCAAGCGCCGCCGTAACTCGACGGATCTGGTCGACACCTTCCACGGGCACATCGGCGGCATGGATGTGTTCGCGCGCTCGCTCCTCATCGCCGACGACCTGATCCGCAAGTCGCCGCTCGAGTCGATGCGCAAGGCGCGTTACGCGTCGTTCGACAACGGCAAGGGCGCAGACTTCGAGCAGGGCAAGCTGACGCTGGAGCAGCTGGCCGAGATCGGCAACGCCGGCGGCGAGGTCAAGCTCACGAGCGGTCAGCAAGAGCTGTACGAGAACATCGTCAATCGCTGGATCCGCTGAGCCGAGCGATCCAGGCGGCGACAGCCGGGCGGCGCCGCTGGCGAGCCCGGCTGTTTTCTTTGGGGCACTCGAGCGCGCCGCGGGGGCGCGGCGCTCATCCCCGACGAACGGCGGCGCGCAGCCGGTCGAACGTGCTCTCCAGGACGGCGCGCCGCTCCGCCTCGAAGGACTCTGTCGCACCGAGCGCGCCGATCTGCGCGTCGTAGGCGGCGAGCACGCGCCGCGCCCACGACTCCACCTGCGCGAGCGGGAGGTGGAGCGCGTGACAGCGCTCCCCGATCACCGCGAGCACCTCCATCAGCGCGATCTCCCCGTCGACGTCCTCGAACTGGACGTCGCCCTCACCGAGGCCCTCGTCGATCTGCTCGGCGATGCCGTGGACGAGCCCGGCATAGGCGTCCAGCGCGCCGTCGCTGTCGAAGTTGCCCGATCCCCACGTCCCCATCGGTCCATCACCCCTTCGCGTGCTGCTTGGCCTTCTCGAGGCTCCGCCGGACGGACGCCGCCCACTCGGGGTCCGGCTCGCCCGGCGTCCAGGTCCTCCCCTCGCGGATGGCCTGGGCCACGCGCGCCGCGCGATCCTCGTCGCCGCGCACGCCGGTGGGGAGCCGTCGCGCCGCCTCCTCGCCGGGGATCTCCTCCTGGGTCGTCTCCTGCCGCACGTTCTGGGCGTGCCAGAACGGCCAGACACCGTAGACGAACTGAAGCTCGCTCTCCGGCGGCGCCAGCTCGAACCGCTCGTCGCGGTGCACGACGGGCCACGCGCCCTGGAGCACGGCCCCCACGGTGTGAACGAACGGCGGCACGGCGAAGCCGGACTCGAGCACGGAGGCGTCGAACTCCTCGCGGCGCCCCGCCTTGCGAAAGACCTCGACCACCATGGTGCCGCTCCGGTGGACGCTGAGGACACGGCCGAACGCCCACCGCTCGTCCCCGATGGGGATCCCGATCACGGTCCCCGCCGGCACCATGGTCGCGTAGTCAGGCACCTTGCTGCGCTTCGCTGTCGTCGCTGGTTTCGCCATGGGGTTCCCGTCGCCATCGCGCGAGGCACCTGCCCGCGCTACGTGCATCCTTGCCTCGCTCGCGCCGGCCGTATCTCCTCGAGCCGCCGCATCCTCGCCTGGTACTCCGCCTCGAAGGCCTGTCCCCGCAGGTCGCTGGCGTCGAGGGCACGCTCGTGCCGGAAGCTGTTGTAGACGTTGCCGGGAAACTCGCCGATCTGATCGGCGGGGCGCGTCCCGTACCACTCCATGTACGCCTGCTCGTTGCCGCGCGCCTGCCGGAAGGTGAGATTGTCCTGGATCCGACGCATCTCTCCTGTTTCCGTCGCGAGGCGCTGTCCTGGCGAGCTGTGCGCGCGCTGGCGCTCGTCGAAGTCGTTCGTGTAGCCGATGTAGAACGGCTCGTCCTCTCCCTCGCGAAAAAGGCCATAGACGAGGTAGCCCGGCTCATCCAGCCCGACGAGCCCGAGCGGGTCGACCCGGAGCGTCGGGCTGCCGTCGAACCCGAAGAGGTGCCCGCCGGCGCGGATCCCCAGCGGATCCGGGCTGCACCACCGCGCCACCTCCGCGTCCCAGGTCCGGAAGCGCGTGCTGTGGAGCCCCGTCTCCTCGTCCGCGTACTGCCCCATCAGGCGGAACGGCGAGGACACCGCCCGTCCGCTCCGGGATCGCCGCGCCGGATCGACGAACGCCTCGGCCACCTGGCCCCACGCCGCGTGCGCCGCCGACCACGCCACCTCCCCGCGCGCGTCGACGAGCTCCTTCGGCACGCCGACAGGGTCGTTGATGTAACTGAACACCTCGCCCTGCTCGGCCTGGAGCAGCGGCACGAAGGTGCCCGGCGCGTGGACGAAGCAGCGCGCGCCGTGGCGCGTGTCGACGTCGGCCGCGAGCACGTCCCTGTCCCAGAGGAACTCCACCGCGTGCTGCGCGTCCCCGCCCGCGTCGAACAGCTCCTTGCGCACGCGACGCCCGAAGGCGTCGTAGGTGAAGGCCACGCGCTCCCCCGAGGGCAGCTTCACCTCGCGGAGCTGGTCCCGGCAATCCCACGTGTACTGCGTGCGCTCCGCCTCCGGCCCGGCTCCGGCCGTCTTCAGGACGCGCCGCCGCCGCCCGTCGTAGGCGTAACGCGCGCGCTCGGTACGCAGGAGGACATCGCCCTTGTCGATCTCCCACGCCGGGTCCTCCGCCTCGGCGGGGGCGTGGTCCAGCCCCTCTACGAGCCGCTGGACGTAGCCGGCCGCGTCGTACGAGAAGACCTCCCGGTCCGCGCCGCGCCGCGCTTCGAGGAGCTGGCCGATCGGATCGTAGTCGTACGCCGTCGCTCCCCAGCGGCTCTCCGCGATGCCGCTGACCCGCCCGAGCGGGTCCCGCCGCCAGAGCCGCCGCACGGCCATCGCTGGCGCGCCGCCGCCCGGCGCACGCACGTCCATCCGCTGCTCGATCATCCGGTCCATCGCGTCGTACGCGGTGCGGATCGAGAAGCGCCCCGCGGCGTCCCCGCGCGCCACCTCCCGCCCGAGCGCGTCGCGCTCCAGCGCGAGCTGGAAGCCGTCGTGGTCCACGCCGGCGAGCTGGCCGCGCCCGTCGTAGCGGTAGCGCGTCGTCGCGCCGTCCGGCATCGTGCGCGAGGTGCGGCGCCCGCGCGCGTCGTACGCGTAGCGCAGGGTGCGCTCGTCCTGCGTCTCGGCGATCACGCGCCCCAGCGCGTCGCGCTCGAAGCGGGTGACGGTGCGCTGCCCGGCGTGCTCGATCGCCGCGCCGAGCAGCCGGCCGGCCCTGTCGCGGTCGAAGCGGATGGCGCCGTCGGAGGAGGTCTCCTCGACGATGTTGCCGAGCGGATCGTGCGAGAACGCGCGGAAGCTCCCGTCCGGATAGTCGATGCGGCAAACACGGCCGTTCGGCGCATGGCGGTAATCGAGGACGCGGCCGTCGAAGGTCGTCTCGCGGACGACGCGACCGGCGCTGTCGTACGTGAACTCGTAGGTCTCGCCCCGGGGATTCTCGACAGCGCGGAGCCGCTCCCGGGTCGTGTACCTGAAGCGCCACACGCGCCCGTCGGCCTGCTCGAGCGCGCGCAGCGAGCCCGTCCCACCATACGTGAGCGTTGTCGCCTGCCCGAGCGCGTCGAGGACGCGGCGCGGGTTGCCGAGCGGATCGTACTCGGATTGCGTGAGGGTCCCGTCCGGCCGCTGGATGAGCACCGGTTGCCGGAGCCGGTCGTACTGGACGGTGGTGCGCCGCCCCAGCGCGTCGGTCCGCGCGACGGGCTCTCCGAGGGGGTCGTATTCGTACCGGGTCCGCTCGCCGCGCGCGTCGATCTTCTCGACGAGGTTGTGCGCGGCGTCGACAGTGAACGACGCGACTTGCCCTTCCTCCCCGTGGATCGCGCGCAGGTGGCCGCGCTCGTCGTACTCCAGCCGGACATGGTGCCGCGACGGGTAGATCACCCCGACGAGCGAGCCGCGCGCGTCGTGATCATACCGGGTGGCGAGCCCGCCGGGGTCGACCCGCAGCACGGGATTCTCGCCGTCGTACGACCACTCGGTCACGTTCCCGGCGGGGTCGATCTCGCGGATCTTGCGCCCTCGCTCGTCGTGCTCGTACCGCGTGATCTCGCCCGCGCCGTTGCCCTCGGCGACGACGACCTGGTCTTCGTCGTACGCGATCGTCCTGAGCAAGAGCCCTTCCGGCGTCTCCTCCCGCACGACGAGCCCGTCCTCGTTCCAGTAGAGGACGCGCGGCTCCTCGTTGCCCGTCAGCCGCGTGATCCGCCGCTCGAGGTCGACCCGGAGCTCGACCGTGTGCAGCCCGCCGTCGCCCCACGTCTTCTTGCACCAGCCGGTCTCGGGATCGTAGGCATAATAGAAGCTCACGCCGTTCTTCAGCGTGGTCTTCACCATGCGGTGATCCTCGTCGTAGCCGTACGTGTCGGCGTGGCCGAGCGCGTCCGTGGCGCTCGCGAGCTCGCCCATCCTCGTGTAGGCGTAATCGACCCACTGCTCGAGGTTGCCCCCGACCCGGACCTCGAGGCGCGCGATCCGGCCGCCGTGGGTCGCCTTGACCCGCACCTCGCGGCCTGCCGTGTCGATGATCCGATGGAGCCGCTCGCCGGCATACTCCAGGACGATCGCGTTGCCGTGAGGATCGGAGATCGACCGCAGCAGCGCCCTGCCGCCAGGCGCGGCCGGCGCGAAGCGGCGCGTGAGGCGGGTATCGTGGCTGTGGACGGTGAACGCGCCGTCCGCGAGGGCGCCGATCGTGAGCCGATCCGCGCGGCGGAAGGCCCGCTGGCCTGGTTCGACGGGAGGAAAGAAGACGTCCCGGCCTTCCTGATCGCGGAGCGTGAGCCCGCCGTCCGTCCGCTCGACCCATTGCTCGAAGCTGTGCACCCACCCGCCGCGGCCGAGCGACGTGCGCTCCAGCGCCCGGGACGAGGCGTACTGGCGCTCCCACACGAGCGGGATCGGCCCGGGCAGGGAGAGATCCACCTGGGCGTCGACGACGCGCCCCGAGGCGACGTCCACCGGGTGCCCGGCCGTCGTGCACTTGCTGCGCGGCGGCGACGAGGCGCCGCTCGCGCTGCGCGTCGCGCCCTTCCGCGCGGCGTCGCCCGCGTCGTCGGCCCCGCGGGTCGCCGCCCGGAGGCCCCGCTCGAGGAGCTCCTTGCCCTTCTTGAACGCCGGCTTCAGCAGCTTGCCCCCGAGCTTCATGAGCAGCGCGCCGCCGAGCTTGAACGCGCCCTCGAACGCGAGATCGATGAGCAGGTCGATCGCGAGCGTCACCGCGCCCATCGCGAAGTCGCCGAAGGTCGGCGTCGTCTGCACGGTGCCCGGGTTGAGCACGAGCGACGTCGGCCATTTGCCCGTGTCCCAGCAATCGGCGTTGAGCGACAGCGGCCCGCCGATGACACAGCACGTGGACTTCTCACCGCAGATCTCGACCGCCCCCCGGGGCAGCCAGCATTTGTGGGATCCGAGCAGGATGTGGAGCGGCGTCAGCGCGTCCAGCGGATCGGGGATGATCCCGAGGTGGGGCCAGAGAAACATGGGCTCGTGCCCGTGCGTGACCGACGGCACTCCATTGAAGAGCACCGTGGGCTGCTGCTTGTCCCCGAGCGTGAACGGGTGAACGAGCGTCAGCTTCCAGAACTTCATCGGCATCGGCGGGAAGATGTGAAACCCCTGGTGCATCTCGATGCCCACCAGGAGCCAGCCGTTGATGTCGTGGAAGTTGTGCGCCATGCGGCCCTTCACCCGATGCTACATGGCCGCGCCGCACGAAAAAAGGCCAAGGATCCCGGCGGCGTCCGGGCGCGAAGGGCGCGGCGCCGGCGCCCCCGCGGCGCTGTCCGCGCGTCCCTCCCCGGGGCGGCGCGAACCGTAGTATCATCGCCCCGGACGTACGCGACGGCCGCGACGGAGACGAGACGCCATGCCCCCTGCCGCACGGATCACCGACATGCACACGTGCCCCAAGGTCGAGCCGGGCCCCGTGCCGCACGTCGGCGGCCCCGTCCTCGTCGGGGAGCCCACGGTGCAGATCGGGTTTCAGCCCGCGGCCCGCGTGGGGGACAAGCTCACCTGCGTCGGACCACCGGACTCCGTGTCGCAGGGGGAGAAGAGCGTCCTCATCGGCAACAAGCCCGCGGCGCGGATGGGCGACCCGACGAGCCACGGCGGCGTGATCGTGGCGGGGTGCCCGACGGTCATCATCGGATCGTCGGCGCAGGCAGAGACCCTGAAGACCGATGAGCCGTTCTGCGAGGAGTGCGAGCGCAAGCGCAAGGAGCGCGAAGCACGGCAAGAGCGGCGAGGATAGCCCCCGAGCGCGAGCAGCCCGGAGCGTCATGCCCAGCCACATCGTCCATCAGGGAGAGTGCCTGTCGTCGATAGCGAAGCGGTACGGCTTCGCCGATCCCATGGTCCTCTGGACCGACGCGGCCAACAAGGAGCTCCACGACCGGCGCGGCGGCGACGCCAACGTGCTCTATCCGGGCGATGTGGTGTTCATCCCCGAGCGCGACGCGACAGCGCCCGAAGCAGGCGAGAGGAAGGGCGTCCTCGCGCTCGCGCGCGAGACCGCCGAGGCCTCGTCGCCGACGAGGAAGCTCCACCTCATCCTCCGCGACGCGCAGGGCCAGCCGCTCGCTGGGCGGGCGTTCTCGCTGGAGGTCGGGGGTGAGACGCTGACCGGGACCACCGACGCCGCGGGGGCGCTCGTGCGCGAGATCCCGGCCGACGCGGCCAGGGCGACGCTCGATGTGGACAGGTACCGCTGGGACCTCGACATCGCTCACCTGAACCCGATCGCGAACACGCCCGACGAGGGGTACTCCGGCATCGTCGAGCGGCTCAGGAACCTCGGGTACATACCGGATCCGGAGCTCGAGCCGGCCTTGCAGGCGGCGCTGCGCGCGCTGAGGCGGTTCCAGGAGGACTTCGGCCTCCCGGCGAGCGGGCATGCCGACGACGACACGAGGGCGGCGCTGGAGGCGGCCCACAGGGGCGAGGTCGCGCCGGCGCCGAGGGAGGCGCTCCCCGAGGGCGAGGGCGCCGCCCGCGCGGTCAATGTCGTGGAGGCGCTCCCCGCGACGCCCCCGCTCTGCGCTGCGCTGGTCAGGAAGGCGAGGAAGGCCGGCGCGAACGCCGTCTCGCCCGGGACGCCCAGCGTGCTCAGGCCCGCGCGCAAGGGGACGTGCGGCATGTGCGCGCGCCACGAGGACTGCCTCGACAACGATCCCAACGTCCTCCTCGCCATCGCCGAGATGGCCCGGCGCCTCGACGGCGACGCGGCGGCGTTCCTGGGCGTCATCCACCTCGCGACGGGCCACACAACCTCGCCGCGCGTGAGGAACCCCGGCTCGAACGCCGTGGGGCTCCTCCAGCTCACGCCGGGCACGGCCGCGGAGCTCGGCACCTCCACCGAGGCGCTCGCGGACATGTGCCGCATCGAGCAGATCGAGGTCGCCGAGGCGTACTTCGAGGCGCGGAAGCAGGCCTGTCCAGGCGCCGACTTCCGGGAGGTCCGCGACGTCGCGCTCGCCGTCCTGGAGCCGGCCGGCCTCGATCCGGCCCAGCCGATCCTGGGCGTCTCCGCGGCGATCTGCCGTGGCCCCTTCTTCGATGATCCCGGCGCGGGGCGCGTCGAGATCTCCGACGACATGATCGCCTATTTCAAGGCGCACAGGAAGGAAGCGACAGGCCAGGCAATCCGCGCGCAGGACGGCCAGCTCCTCGGCGTCGACGAGAAGGCGACCTATTACACGGCGATGAGGGGCGGCGAGGAGATCCGCGTCACGAGGCGCCAGCGCGCCGTCTACAAGCGCAGCTCGGGCCTGGACAGGGACGGCGACGGCTTCGTGACACGCGACGACCACGGGGTGACCGTCGGAGACCTCATCGCCGGCTGCGCGAAGGAGGCCTGTGACCGGGCGCGCGCGCTGCAGGCCGCGCTCCCGCAGGCTTACCAGATCACCGTGCCAGGCGCGGCCGGCGCCGCGAAGAAGGCCTGACGCCCCCCTACCCCGGGTCATCCCCCTACCCCACGGGCGGCACGCGCACAACGGCCTCCACGGGCTCCTCCGGCGCCTCGGCCTTCGGGCCCTCGCCCTTGCCGGCCGACCCGCCCGCGTTGATCTTCACGAGGGTCCCCTTGATGGTCACGCCGGCGCTGTCGATCTGCAGGAACCCCCCGGGTCCCTTCACCGTCACGCCCTGGCCCCCCTCGCCGACCATGTCCTCGCCCGCGACAAGGGTGACCGCCTTGCCCGCGGCCAGCGCGTGCGTGCCGGCCACCTTCTCGTGCTGATCCTCCAGCACCGTCAGCGACTGCGCGCCGTCGACCTTCTGCCGACGGTCCTTGTTCACGTGGGTGTGCAGCGCCTCCTCCACGCGCTCGCGCCGCTTCCCCTTCACGACCTCGTCCACGTCCTTGCCGACGAGCCGCTCGTGGAGCCCCTCTGTCCGCTCGACCTCCGCCTTCCCGACCCGGTGCGCGCGCCGGGCGCCCACAAAGAGCGCCCGGTTGGCCCCGGTCACCTCCACGCGGTTCAGCCCCGTCACCTCGGTCCGGTTCACCCCCGTGGTGTCGGTCTCGCTCCCCAGCACCTGCTTTCTTCGATCGCGGCCCACCGTGATCGTCTCGTCGTTCTTCACGAGCGCGCGGAGGTTCTTCTCCGCCTGCAGATAGAACAGCTCGTCTCCGCGCGCGTCGTCGAGCTTGATCTCGTTGAACCCGCCGCCCCCCGGCGAGGACTCGCTCTTCCAGGTGCTGATCGTCCTGCTCGCCGGCAGCGCGTAGGGCACCGGCTCGATCGCGTTGTACGCCCGCCCCAGGATCACCGGTTGATCCGGATCGCCCTCCAGGAACGTGACGAGCACCTCCTGGCCGACGCGCGGCAGCAGGAACATGCCATATCCGCTCCCGGCCCAGCCCTGGCTCACGCGGATCCACATCGAGGCCTCGGGGTCCCTCACCCCTCCCCGGTCCCACGGGAAGTGCACCCGCACCCGGCCGTGCTCGTCGGTGTGGATCTCCTGCCCCGGCGGGCCGACCACCCGCGCGCTCTGCAGGCCGTGAATCCGCGGCCTCGGCGCGCGGAGCGCCGGCGCGTAGGGCGCGTCGGCGAAGACAGCGCGGCCGGTCATCGGCCAGACCTCGTCGTGCGTGCCCTCCATCGAGAACGCTGTCACGAGCAGCCTCGGCGCGCCCGCGAGGTCCGGGTGCGGGTGGCCGCTCATCGTGAACACCGTCCCCGGCCGCAGCTCCGGCGTGTTCGTCGAGAAGCCGACAGCGAGCCGCCCCGCGCGCTCGCCCTCGAGCGCGCGCGCCGCGCGGCCCTGCGCATAGGCGACGTCGTGGCGCGCGAACCCCTTCGCGTCGGCCACGGGCGTCCCGCCGGGCTTGCCCGTCTCCACGAGCGCGCCGCCCGGCAGGTAGCGGTACTGCTCGTACCGGTCCTCCGGCGAGCCGGCCGCCGGCGCCTCGCCCGTGACAGGCAGGCCGGGGTTCCGGAAGTCGAAATCGCGGAGCGTGTACGCCCCCGGGCGCACCTCGTGGACCAGCGAGACGCCGATCACGCGCTCCAGCTCCAGCGGCGCGCTCGGGCTGTTCAGGAACGGGATCGGCGCCGGCCGCGCCGCCTTGTCGTTCAGCCGATCGCTCAGCAAGAGCCGCGAGCCGCCCTCGTCCTCCGGGAACGCATAGGCGATCCCGGCCTCCTCGAGCAGCCGGCTGAAGAAATCGAAGTCGGACTCGCCGTACTGCACCTTCGCCTCGAGCCGCGGATACCGCCCGCGATCGATCTCCCAGGCATGCTCGATGCCCCATTCGTCGAGCAAAGCATCGATGATGCCCGGAATCGCGACGTGCTGGAAGATGCGGTTGTTCGTGCGCTGCGTGAGGAGCCACAGCGCGGGCACGAGGTGAATCGCGTAGAGCGATAGACCGCCGGGCTCGACCTCCACGAGCTCCATGTGGCGCACGATGCCCGCGTAGCGGCGCGCCGCGCTGGAGAACGCGTGACCCGGGTCCGCGAGGAACGTCGCGGGCGCGCCCACGATGGCCGAGAGGTCGAGCGACGGGTCGGGGCTCCGCGCCCAGACCGTCGCGCTGAAGAGCGTCGAGATCGCCTCCTCGACGGCGAAGCGGCGCACCGAGAGCGACGGATCGAGGCGATCGAACGTGAGCTCGAGGACGGGCATCGGCGGACCTCCCTGGGAACCCGGCGGCCAGCGCGCGGCGTCACCTGCGCGAGGCATTGAAATAGACGCTCCGCTGGCGCACCGGCGGCCTCGGGCGGCCCTCGTACCAGTCGACGAGGTTGTCGATGGGGTTCTCCAGCCAGTCGTTCAGCTTGTTGAGCTTGTCCATCGGCCGGTCGAGGAACGTCGTCGGCCCGAACTCGTCGAGCTGGTCGTGGATGTACTTCACCTTGAGGTACATCCACGACTTCAGCGTCGCCCGCGTCACCGAGAGCCTCTTGTACTCGTCGTTCGCGAGCGCCTGGATGTACCGGTCCCCCAGGATCGGCTTGCGGTCGGCGCGGTACCGGTTGTACGCGGTCCGCAGATCGCCCGGGACGACGGTGAACGCGGCGGGCAGGCCCGAAAGCGCCGAGAGCGGGACCCCCTTCTGCAAGCTCCGCCTGTGCATGTCCTCGAGCGGGATGTGCGCGAGGTGCACCAGCCTGCCCTGCTCGCCCGGCCCGTAGCCGCCGCCCACGTCGGCGTGCGCCCCCGGATACGGGATCTCCTCCATGTTCCTCGGCAGCGGCTCCTCGCCGCCGACGGCGTTGACGAGCCGCCGCCACGCGCTCTTGCCCTTGATCGACTGGACCGAGAAGAAGCTCCGCCGCTCGTCCTCCGCGATGTAATGGGTCGTCCACGCGACCCAGCCCGCGTCGACGTTGAAGTCGTACTCGACGTCCAGGTCCTTGCCCGCCACCGTGAAGGATCCGACAGTGTCGAAGACACCGAGGAACCACACCTTGAGGCCGCCGAGCGGCGGATAGACCTTCACCGGCACGAGCACCGTCCCCGACACCGAGTTCCCCATCGCGATGTAGTCGGTGCGGGGCGCCGCGTGGGTGTTGTTCACGCGGAGCTTCTTGACATTATTGACAAAATCGCGCGCCAGCGCGGCGCCTCGGCTGAAGCCGTAGACGTCGATGATCTTCTCGACGGCGAGGTGGTTCTTCCCGCGGTTGAAGAACTCGTCGAGCTGCTCTCGGCCCCAGTCGATGCGCTTGCGGCCGCCGAGGCCCATGCCGCCGCCGAGGATGTCCTCGACCTTCTGGCGGGCCGCGCCCGGCTTCACCTCGGAGCCGACGCCGATGTGGTACGCGGACGTCTGCACCGTGCCCTGGCGCTTGTAGAGCTTGAAGAGCTTGGCGATGTTCGTCGGGTTCTTCCGGGCCCAGTCGACGAACATGTTGTTGCCGGTGCCGTCGAAGAACACGCCGATCCGGATGCGCCCCGCCGGGCAGCGCTCGGTGCCGGACGGCGGCTCGTTCGGAAGCGCGCTCGCGCACATCTGGTTGTAGCTCGCCCTGGCCTGCGCCGGGGTGCCGCCGCTCAGCGGCTCGTTGGCGTCGATGCTCTTGCCCTTCATGCGCTCTCCGGAACCTCAGCCCTGCCCGCCGCCGTCCGCCTCGTCGGCGTGCGCGCGCGCCCAGTACGCGACGGGGTCGCACATCCGCGCGGCCTCCTCCCACTCCCCCTCGGTGAGGTGCGCGAGGAGCGCCTCCACCCGCTCGTCCGGCGGGATCGAGGCGTCCGCGAGCACGCGCGCCGCGGCCGGGTGCTCGTCGAACGCCGGGCAGAGCTCGATCATGTGCGCCACGAAGACAGTGAGGCTCGACTCCCACGTGAGCCCGTGGCCGCGCCCGCGCGCGAGCCCGTGCCGGACGCGAAAGCGCAGCTCGTCGTCCGACAGGCGCTCGGTCGCGCCCCCGTGAAACCGCCGGAGATGCCCCACCGTCCGGTCAACGAACGCGGGATCCCCGGCCTCGCTCCGCTGGCGGCGCTTCACCTTCAGCACGGCTTCCCCCCGGGGCGCGCGTAGCGCAGGACGTCGAGGACCTCACTCTCCATGTACATCTCGCGGATCTCGCCGAAGAGATCGCCCTTCTGGAGCGGCGTGCACGTCGGCACGAAGGCGCGGAGCACGCCGGGGTCGTAGAAGCGGAAATAGAGCCTGTCGCCTGTCTCGTCCTCCTCGACCATCAAGAAGCGGCGGAGGTGGCGCCGCACCTCGCGGAAGGGCAGCGGGCACGAGAGGAAGATCCCCCATCGCTTGCCCCAGCCCTCGTCGACGAGCCGCTCGAGGAGGCCGCCGTCGCCGCCGTCGACCTCGTTGACCGTCAGCCGGACGAGGTACGGGGCCACGTCCGCGAGCGACTCGCCCTCGAGGCCCTCGTACAGCGACCTGTACGGCGCCACCGACTCGCGCAGGAGCACGAGGATCCGCGCGCTCCGCGCCGCGTCGAGCACCGCGTAGAGCGGCCCCGGCGCGCGGCGCAGCCGGTCCTTCGCGACCCGCCGGCAATACGCGCGCTGCTCCGCGGCGCGCGCCGCGAGCTGCCGCAGGAATGGTGCGTCGAACAGCGCGTCCGGCGCGTCCGGGTCGATCTCTTCCTCGTCCTCGTCCTCGGGAGGGGTCGCGGCCTCGATGTACGCCATGAGATCGGTCCCGCCAGCGCGGATCCAGGCGCCGTTCTCGAGCTCCGCCTCGGCCACGGGCTCGCCGCCGACCAGCGTCCCCCGCGCGCTGCCGAGGTCCTTCAGGCGGAGCACGGCGCCGTCCCAGCGCACCTCGAAGTGGAGCGCCGACATCTGCGCGTCCCCCGGGATCGCGAGATCGACCCTGTCGACGCGGCCGACGCGCAGCCGTCCGCCCGGCGCGATCGCTGCCTTCTGCCCCTTCATCGGCCCGTGACGGACCTCGATGATCGCGCGCTGCACAGGCACCTTACTGCGCGAGCCCCGTGATCGCGACGTCCTCGGGCTCGGGCTTCACCGGCTCGACAACCACCGCCTCCTTCGCCTCCTCCGGGGCCTCGGGCTGCGCGCCCGCGCCGGACCCGGCCGACCCACCGCTGTTGATCTTCACGAGATCGCCCTGGATCGTCACCCCCTGGGCGTCGATGCGGATGAACCCGCCCGGGCCCTTCAGCGTGAGGTCCTTCGCCGCCTCGATCACGAGCGCCGTGCCCGCCTTGAGGTGGATCTGCTGGCCCGCCTCGAGCGCGTGGCTCTTCGCGATCTTCTCGTGCCGGTCCTTGCCGACGGTCAGCGACTGCTTGCCGTCGATCTGCTCGTTGCGCTTGCCCTGCACGCGGAGGTGGCAGTCGCCCTCGACGCGCTCGCGCTTCACCTGCCGGATCACGATGTCCTGGTCGTCGCCGACGAGGATCGCGACGCCGCCGTCCGTGCGCTCGATCTCGTCGCCGATCACGAGCTTCTCGTGCGATCCGCCGACAACGGTGACCCGGTTCACGCCCGTGATCTCGGTGCGGTTCACGCCGGTGACCTCGGTGCGGTTCGCCCCGGTGGTCTCGGTCTCGTTGCGCACGACGAGCTTCTGCCTGTCGTGGCCCACCGTGATCGCCTCGTCGTTCTTCACGAGCTTGCGGAGGTTCTTCTGGGCCTGCAGATAGACGAGCTCCCTGCCCTTCAGGTCCTCGAACATGATCTCGTTGAAGCCGTTCGAGCCCGGCGACGAGTCGCTCTTCCACGTGCTCCGGGTCCTGTGGTCGGGCAGCTTGTACGGCACCTTCTGCGTGGCGTTGAACACGCAGCCGACGATGACGGGCTGATCCGGATCGCCGTCGAGGAAGCCGACGAGGACCTCCTGGCCGACGCGCGGGATCACGATCATGCCGTATCCGGTGCCCGCCCAGCCCTGGCTGGCGCGGATCCACGAGGAGCTGCCGTCGTCGAGCCGGCCCTCGCGATCCCAGGGGAACTGCACGCGGACGCGGCCGAGCTCGTCGACGTGGATCTCCTGGCCGGCGGGGCCGACAACCGTCGCGCTCTGCACGCCCTCCACGCGCGGCTTCGGCGTCCGCTGCGGGGGGAGATACGGCACGTCCGTGAACACGGCCTGCGCGGACATGCGCCACTCCAGCGTCGGGTCGCCCTCCACCGCGCACTCGCTGACGAGCAGCGTCGCCGCCTCGTTGAGCTCGGCGTGGGGGTGATTCTCGAACGAGCAGATCGATCCCGGCAGGAGATCGATCGCGTTCGTCTCGAACGACACGAGCCGCTTGCCGGCGCGCGCGCCCAGCAGGAGCCGCTCGGCGCGCGCCTTGCCGAACGCCTGGTCGTACCGCGCCACGCCCCTGTCGTCCGCGACAGGCGTGCCGCCGCCCTTGCCCGTCTCGACGAGGAACGCCCCGGGCTCGTACCGGTACTGCTCCAGCCGGCTCTCCGGCTCCGGCGATCGCGGCGCCTCGCCGAAGAGCGGATAGGCCGGGTTGCGGAAGTCGTGGTCGCGGAGCGCGAGCGCGCCGGGCCGGACCTCGTGGGCGAGGCGCACGCGGGTGACGAACTCCGTCTCCGTGACCTGGTTCGGGCTGTCCACGAAGCGGAGCGGGCCGCCGGCGCGCGGCGGCTCGGCGTGGGGGCGGTCCACGAGCGTGAGCGCGGAGCCGCCGGCCTCGTCGTTCGCGAAGACGAAAGCGATGCCCGCCTCCTCGAGGAGGCGGCAGAGGAAGGCGTTGTCTGTCTCGCCGTACTGCACCTTGTACTCGAGCTTCGGGTACTGGCCGCGGTTGATCTTCCAGACTGGCTCGATCGACCACTCGGCGAGGAGCCTGTCGACGATGTCCGGTATCGCGAGGTGCTGGTAGATACGGTAGTTGCGGCGCTGCGTGAGCAGCCACAGCGCGGGGACGATGCGCAGGTGGTACGTCGACACCTCGAGGGCGCTGCCCGTCGTCTCGACGCCCTGGGCCTGCTCGATGTTGCTGACGATGCCCGCCCAGAGGCGCGCGCCCCCGCCGAGGCCGCTGACGACGGACCGGACGCCGCTCGCGGCGCGCAGCGACGCGGGCTGCCCGACGATGGCCTGGAGATCGACGGAGTGGCTCTCCGACCGGGCGATGACGGAGACGGTGAACAGCGCGGAGATCGCCTCGTGGACGCGGAACCGGTGGACGGAGAGCGAGTCCTCTCCGCACGCGAACGAGAGCTCCAGGTGCGGCATGCGCGGGTCCTCAGGTGGTGGTTCGTCGTTCGTTCGTCATAGTTCAGCGGCGCGAGGGCAGCGGCGCCACGCGGGCGAGCGCGAGCACGCGCAGGGCGATGGGGTGAGACTCGTGCTGGTCCACCTGGAGGTGCAGCTCGGCGAGGATCCGGGCCCGGAAGCGCTGGTAGAGCGGGAGCTGCTGCGCGAGGGCCTCGGGGAGATAGGCAGGGATCTGCTGCGATGAGCCGGGCGGCTGGAGGAGCGCGCGCAGGTGCGGGCCGCCGAGGACGGGGCGCCGCTGGTACTGCCGCTGATCGAGGAGCGCGCGCTCGGTCTGCGTCCTGAGGTAGCCCGCGGGCGCGACGCGCTTGCCCTCGAAGGCCTCCTTGATCCGCGTCGTCAGGCCCTCGGCGACCGCCGGGGAGCTGCGGAGCTCCGGCAGCTTCAGGAACTCGTGCGCGGGCGCGACAGCGGCCCTGAGCAGATCGTCGTTGCCCACGAGCGGCGTCGCCGCGGTGACCGTGGCCTTCAGGGTCTCGAGCTCGTCGAAGCCGAAGATCAGCTCGCCGGCGAGGAGGCAGACAGGCGGAACGAACTTGCCGCCGTCGCGCACCGCCTCGATGACGGCGTCCTGCGCGCCGTCGGCGTCCGTCGCGCCGGCGCGGGCGATGATCTCGAAGATCTCGCGGTGATCCTCGACCGCCATCGGATCCTTCGCGAGCGCCGGCTCGTCCGCCTCGCGATCGAGAGGGCGCTCGTCGAGCTCCTCGAGCAGCGGGCGGAAGGCGGGCTGCCGGCGGACGCGCGGGACGCTCTCCGGGTCGAACCAGATCAGGTGGACGATCTCGGCAGGGCCGGAGCGCGCCGCGGCGGCGCCGCGCGCCGACGGCGTCCGG
>NZ_JEMA01000237.1 GCF_001589285.1 Sorangium cellulosum
CAGCACGTCGGGGAGCCGGGGCTCGGGACGCGCCCGCCATGAAGCGCGACACATGAAACGCGCTGCGCCCGATACGGGAGCCGATCTCGGCGTTGCTCAGCCCCCCCTTGACGATCTGAAAGACGCCGCGCGCCGATCAGCTTGAAACACCCAGGAATGAAGAGATTTGAACCACAGAGGCACAGAGGGCACAGAGGAGGAAGAAAAAAAATAAATTATCTTTCTTTTCTCTTCCTCTGTGCCCTCTGTGCCTCTGTGGTTCGTTTTCTCGGGGTTTCAACCCGTTTGTCGCTCTAGGTCGATCGCTTCATCCTCTGTCAATTCGACTGCTCCATCGTTGCAATGGTGTACACTCCATGGCCATACCCGCCGACAATGACGGCACCGATGGCACCGTCGCAGGCGCGGCCTCGATCGCCTCGCTCGCGCCGCCCGCAGCAGCCAGGCATTCCTCCGCGTCGTCGCCGAGCGCGGCGACAACATCGGCAGCGCGATCGCCCGGCTCCTGCAGCTGCTCGAAGCCGTCGGCGCCGCCGAGCTCGAAGAGGCGCTCGTCGAGGAGCTCGAGCGCGACACCATCCACGTCGGCGCCGTCCGCCAGGTGATCGACCGCCGCCGCTCCGAGCGCCACCTGCCGCCTCCGGTCTCGATCCCCGTCACGCGCGGCCAGCACGCCGCCCTCGTCGTCACGCCCCATTCCCTCGCCACCGAATTGGCTTCCAGCTATGTGATGAGCGGACCTCGACACCAGGCAGCGCGGCCGACAGACGTCACGTCCATGCCGATCGCCCGGGCAATGCTGACATAAACGTCGTTGTGATTGCGCCCGCCGGCGTCGAGCAGGCGCCCGGTCGTCCAAGCACCTCCACAGCTGCCGGCAACCACGAAAGGTGCGTGTTGGGGCGGGTGGTCGGTCTCGGCGAAGTTCTGGGCTGAGCCAAGCTGGCTGCTGCCGTTCTGGGTGCAAAGAACCGCTGCGGTGTTGTCGAGCAGCGAGAACTCGCCGTCGGCGAGGCTCTTCAGCTTCTCGACGAAATAGCGGAACTCTCCCGCGAAATAGGCCTGGAGCCGGGTGATCTGTCGTCCCGGAGCGCCGTCCGGATCGCCGTGTGAGACGGAGTGCCAGGCTGAGATATCGATGTCGCCGAACTTGATGGCTTCGTTGTTCTCGCCGCCGCCCCACATCATGGATGCCACGCGAGTGATGTTGCAGGCGAAGGCCATCGCCATGATGTCGAGATACAGCCGGCTGTGCTCCGGCATGTCGTTCATCATGGTGTTCTTGCTGAGCAGCGGCGACGCGATCTCCTTGCACGAGCTCTCTCTGGGGATGCTGCCGCCGACATCGCGTTCGAGCGTGCGCAGCGACTCGAGGTAGAAGTCCATCTTGACGGATTCCTCCGGCCCGAGCCGCCCGCGAAAGGACCGGACATCGTCCTTGATGAAGTCGAGCACGCTCTGACGGCGGAGCAGCGCCTGCTCGGCGGAGCTCGGCGTGTTCATGGTCGTGCCGCCCCCGCTGATGCGGTCCGCGATGCGCTGATACGCAGCCAGCGGGTTTGTCACGCTGGGGATGAACCTGCCATCGACCTGAGACAGCCCGGGGATGACGCCGCCGTCGCCGGATGTCTGCCCGACCGCGATCTCCAGCGATGCCAGCGGCGCCGTGCCCTTGAGGAACCTGGCGAACTCCTGATCGATGCTGGTCGGCGCGCCGAGGCCGAACACCGAAAACGACGCCGAGCGGTGCGCGTTACCGGGGTCGCGTGCGAGCGTCAGGTTCTTGAACACCAGGATGTCGTCGCGCACCGCCTCGAGTGGCGCCATGTGCGGCTTGAGCACGAAGTTCCTCTCGCCTCCGGTCGGCTCCGATTGATACTGAGAGCCATTCGCGTAGCCGAACATGGCGACGCGCGTGATTCGCGGAACGGTTTGGGCGTAGAGGTTGTCGATGAGCCCAGAACAGAAGATCGTTCCGTAGCCGAGGCCACGAAGCATCGCACGCCGGGAAAATTTCACGTTGCGCATGGCTAACTCCTAGTTTCTCCGGTCGATGAAGCTCGGTGACTCGATCACGCTCAGCACCAGCTGATCGATCGCGTGCTGTGAGCGCGCAAATTCGTCCACGAGGCGCTCCTTCTCGCAGGCGTCGAGCTCCGTCAAGTCGTACCCTGAAGCGTAGGCGGCGAACTGCTGGACGAAGCAGCCGTAGACATCCGGCTTTTGCGCCAGCTCGTCCACCAGCTCCACGAAGTTGGAAAACGCCATTCCGGGGAGCGCGTTCTCCTCGCTCGGCAGCGGCAGACTGCCGCTCGCATCGATCACCTGCCCCTGATCCATCGTTCTGTAGCGACCGATGGCATCGTAGCTCTCGAGGGCAAACCCGATGCCATCGAACAGGTTGTGACAGACGGCGCAGCCCGGGCTCGCATGAATGCCGAGTCTCTGCCGACCCGTGGCACCCGGCTCGGCAAATTGGCCAGCGTTCGGGATACCGGCGGGCGGCAGCGGCACGCGGTGGCACAGGACCTCTGCGCGGACGTAGGCGCCGCGCCCGACGAGGCTCGTATCCTGGCTGTGCGCGTGGCCCCAGAGAAACGGTACCGAGGTGAAGATGCCTCGGCGCTCCGTCGGATTGAGCTCGCGACGCACCATGGCGTCGCCGGTCACCCCGCTCAAACCGTAGAGCGGGGCGGTGCGCTCGTTCACGAACGCGTACGTGCCCGAGAACAGCGAGTCGAAGCGACGATCCGCTCCCGCGTCGAACAGCACGCTGTTCGTGAACAGGCGCAACTCTTCTTGCAAATCGGCGGCGAGCTCGGGCGTCGCCATCGGGAACAGGCTGGCGTCTTTCACCGACTTCGAGAGATTCTCGAGCTCCAGCCACTGCTCGAAGAAGTGGTTCATGGCCGGCGCCGCCTTGTCGCGCGCCTCGAACAGGCGCTGGGCCTGGGCCAAGATCACCGTACGGTCGCGCAGCTTGCCTTGATCTGCGAGCGCGGTGAGCTCAGCGTCCGGCGCGCTGTCCCAGAGCATGTACGAGAGCGCCGAAGCGATCTCGTGATCCGTCAGCGGTGTCACCGCTCCGGTATCCTTCACCGTGCCGAGCTCGGTGCGGTGCAGGCTGTTCGGCGACATGAGCAGCGCCTGCACGACGCTCTTGACGCCGCCGGCAGGACCTTCGCCCTGCGCGGCGGTCTTGGCGAAGAGCGCGCTGAAGGAGGTGATTTCAGCCGCCGAGAGCGGGCGGCGCCACAGCTTTCGCCCCGTTTGGGCGACGAAGCCGTCCAGGCAACTGCCAGGCGCCAAGCTGGCGACGTCGCAAGCGATCCCGAACTTGTCGGGGTTCTGCAGCGCGTGCGCCCCGAGCTCTTCGCCGAGCGCGAAATAGACCTCCGCGAGGAGCGGCGCGACGCGCAGGTTCGAGGCCTGGTTGGCGAAGCCGTCGAGCCTGGCCTCGTTCGGCAAGCTCGACAGCGCTGCCGGCTGGATGTCGAACTCGTCGCGCAAGGTGTTGGCGAGCTGGGAGTTGGTCAACCGCCAGATGCGCGGTTTGGCCAGCGCAGGGGTGGCGCCACACTCGGCCGCCGGCGCCGCCTCGCTCTCGGGTCCCCCGCCATCGGGTCCCAGGACGCCCGTGCACCCGGTGGCCACGGCGACCGCGAGCGGCGCAAGGCGAAACGAGCGGCTTATGAGTGAACGCAGTACACCGGTTCGTTTTACGATAGGCATGGAACGCTCTTGCTGGGGTGAAATCTTGGACGAAGCTGGGTGAGGCTGGAAATTTGGACGCGATCCGAACGTCGAGCTTCTCGTGGTGGCGTCTCCGTTTGTTGCCGCGAATGACGGCATCCGTGTCGAAATCGGCTTGTTGCCACGAATGACGGCATCCGTGTCGAAATCGGTAGCGCTCCAGGGGTTCGGCGCGGGTAGCCGGACCGCCGTGCGATCGCGTCTTGCCCTGAGGTGGACGCGAGCGTCCGAGGTCAGTCACGATCTGCTCGAGATCTGTCGAGAGGCCGTGAAGACCGCTTACTGAAGTGTTCTGCGCCGGGGGTGGATGCGGCGGGCTCGACCGGTCAGCTCACCGGATGAGCCATCGATGCCACGCAGGTTCCGAATCTCCGTTTGGCGGACCCGCTCGGACGGAGCTCTCCGGGCCAGTGCTGGCCTCAGCCCGTCGGGTACGGCCGGCGCTGCCAGGAGAGCGCGCGCCCGGCGCGAGGAGCGGAGAGCGGGATAGCAGAGAGAGGCGCCTCAGAAGGCGGCGTCGCGGAGCTTCGCCTTGTACTCCGCCTTGTACAGATCGTGGCAGGCCTTGCAGCTCGCCTTGGCGCCGTCGATGTCGCCCTTCTTGGCCTTTTCCGCGCCATCCTTCGAGATTGCAACCCACTTGGGCATCCCGGGCGGCGGCTTCGACGCCACGTATTCCAGCGCCGACGCGATCTTCGCGCCGTCGCCGCTCGTGGTCGCCGACTGCATCACCGTCTTCATCCAGCCCTGCATCGGACAGGCCTTCTGTCCTTTTCCACCGCAGCCAAAATCCTTTCCCTCGGCAACAGAACCGGGGACATCCGCCGTCCCGCTCGCGGCCCACGCTGCGCCCGCAAAGCCGATGCCGACGCTCACCAACACCGCACTCATCAGCTTCATGCTCATCGGCATCCGACGTCTCCTGCCATGTAAGGAGCAAGCTCGGCCAGGCCATCGCAGCTCGGAGGGACAGATTGTGAACGTTCACATTTTTGGCGTCAACCAGAATTAACCGACGCGCGGCTATCCTCGATCCCGATGGGCGCGCAGCGGCGGCCAGCCGCGGCGCCGACCGTCGATGCGCTGCTCGGCTTCGAGCGCGTCGGGCGGGCCGGCGATCAACGCGGTCTGGCGTCCGCCGATGTTGACGCGGCGCGCAGGAGGAGCCCCGCCAGCCTTGCCCTCCCTCAGGCTCGGGGGTACCCCGCGGGCCCAGGGCCGGCGGGACGGTCGAGGTTACCGTTCGCCTGAAACTCAGCAACGGAAACCTGAACTCCTGTGCTCCGAAAATCTCTACGTGGAGAGAGCATGCGGAAGACGATTTTGTCATTCGATGAGCCTCGTCGATAGACAAACATCCGCCTCTCAGAATCGCTACGATCCATCCGCTGCCGGTCCCGTGCGTGCTGCGAGCTTGTCGGTAGGACCGGCCGGCTTCGCCGCTGTCCACATCCGGCGAAAGCGGTCTCCGTGATCTGAAGCCGCACGGACAGGGGTGGCGATGAGCAGGCAGGCATGGAAGGCGCCCGCCCGCCTGCTCATGGGTTGGGCTTCGGCGGCGGCAGGTGTAGGTCTCATCGCACCTGGCCGCTGTGACCACGGCCGTGGGGCAGGGTCGGCCTCGGAGCCGCCATCCTACGGGCCCGGCCGCGCCCCTTTCGGTCTGCTGCGCTACACTTCTTCGCGCTGCGTTCCGGCTTCTTTTGCCGACGACGACGTTGTCGAGATCGCCGACCATGGGCGCGCTCCTGGCGTGGTTCGTGTGGAGCCACGCCGTGCCAGAGCCCACTGGCGCGCTCGTCACCTCGATGCGCCCGCCGTGCGCCTCGGCGATGCGGCGCGCCTTCTGTCACCTGAGGTGAGCGTGGCGATTCGCCCTTGATATCCGCGAATCGCTTTGCTTTTCCTTCCCCCCGCAGCCTGCGGGGCCCAGCATGGGCTGGACCACCATGCGTCAATCGGCCGGGTAGCCCCGCCACATCCAGCGCAGCGTGTCGGGGAGTGTCTGTCGGATCACCTTCCCGTCGCAGTGGCTGGCGCCCTTCGAGTAGACGAAGCGGTAATGATACCCCTTCTCCTTGAGGATCGCCGCCACGCGCTGGTTCGCCATCACCCAGTTGTGGTGGCTCGCTTCATCTCTGGTGCTGCCGAGGTCGTTGTCGCCGACCTGCAGGAAGATGCGCAGCGGCTTGCGCGGGCTGTCCCGGATGAGCCCCTCCGTGTACTCCCAGGCGCCGTCGGGATACTCGGCCTCGGTGGGCGCGCGGGGGTTCTGCTGGTCGACGAACGTGCCGGAGTAGGTGACGATCTTGCGGTAGGTGTCGTCGCCGAACCAGCCCATGGTCAGCGCCGCCGCCCCGCCCGAGCTGCATCCGTACGTGGCGCGGCCGTCCGGATCGCTGGTGAACTTCAGGTTGGGGTACGCGGCGCGGACGGCCTGGTCGTTCTTGACCGCCTCGAGGAGCTCCGTATCGACGAACCTCTGATAGGCGTCCGACATGGTGTCGTATTCTAGCCCCCGCTCGCTGCCGTACGAGTCGCCCCCTCCGCTCGCGGCGAAGATGGCGATGACGCTCGGGAAACGGTTGTTCGGGTCCGCGACGAAGTTGTTGATCGTGTTGATGATCTCGTTCCTGTCGCGCGCGTCCTGGACGACCATGAACGGCGCCTCCTCGCCGTCGACGTACGTCGCGGGGATCGCGACCTCCACGCGGCGGTTGAAATCTCCTTTGGCGTTGTCGTTCAAGGTTGGATCGTGGCCGGTGAAGATTTCGCTCTCCCGGGACGACAGGGAAAACGTGAACGTCCGCCCCTGGGGAACGCCGTCGATCCTCTTGATCTCCGGGGCGTCCTGGTAGTCAGGCCCGATCTCGAAATCGCCGTCGCCTTCGGTGCCGACCGGATCGATCGTCCCGCCCTGTCCTCCCCCGCCGCTCGGGCCCGGGTCGTCCGTGCCGCCCGTGCCCGAGGTGCTGCCGCTGCTGGTCGAAGAGTTGCTGCTGCTCGAAGAGCTGCTGCTGCTCGAAGAGCTGCTGTTTCCTTTTCCTCCGCTGCCGCCCGAGCCGTCGGCGGCGTCGTTGTCGGACCCGCAAGCAGCGATTGAAAGCGCGACAAGGAGCGAGATGCTGCATGTGATCGAGCGGGTCATGGATCCTCCTGGGATTCAGTAGCGGATCGCCCTCGGACCGGCTCACCACGAGAGCGAATCGTGCCGGAGCGAAGTTTTTCTGTCGCAGCGTGAGCCTGCTGCTCGCCGCGACGCGGCATGCCTCCCAGCCGCGACGCGGCATGATCCGACGCATCGTCCTGGCCGAGAGACAGGAGACCCTCGCCATGATCGACTCGAGCTCCTGTCCGATGAGCGGCTTGAGCGGCGGCGAGAGCGTCACGCCCAGAAGTTCGGCCACCTCGCGGGTGCTCATCTCCACCACCGTCCGCCGCTGACGTTACCGCTAGGATCACGGAACATCTCGCGCGAGCTGGGGCGGTCCGTAAAATCATCAACCGGCGCTCAGCGAAGCCTACGTCCCACTGTTTGAGGCCGCGTGCCCGGACGAGCCGGCAGAGGACGCCCTCGCCGCGTGCATCGACGAGGCGCGCGCCCGAGCTGCCGATCAGCGCCCGAGCACGTCGAGGAAGCGCTCCTCGTGAAACCCGATCGAGATCCGCGTGCGCGTCCCCTGCACGGCGCGCGCACCCCATTCGCCCTTCGCTCGATAGATCTCGACCTCGGCGAGGTCGCAGACGCGCTCGTCAAGCGCACAGGCGGCCGCGACGAGATCGTGCATCGCCTTGCCGACGCCCTTGTCGTCGAGGTAGCGGTCGAGCGCGTCGATCATCATCCTCAGACCAACCCGCGACGGATTGCTCGCGATCCGGCGATTCAGCGCGTCCTGCATGGATGGGGTCCACACGACCCCGTGGCACACGTTCTTCGAGACGAACACGCGCTGGTCGATCTGCGGTGAAGCGAGCAGCGCGAGCGTCTCCCGGGGCGCGCCGCCGGGGTTGAAGCTCGGGCAGGTGAGCCGGCCGCGGAATTTCTCGAGCGGCTCGGCGACCAGGTCATCGCCCGCGAAGCCGCCCTGCTGGACCCAGCGCGCGAGCCTGAGCTCGGGAACGTCCTTGAACGCCTTGCCGATGTTCTTGGGCGCCGCCCCGACGAGCACCGTGGCGTCCGGATCGCGCAGCAGCTCGGCAAGCAGCGCGGGGCCGATCGCGACCTCGCCGACCGGGTGCTGGAGGATGCCTTCGCCGTAACACGCGTGATGGAAGCCGGAGACACGCGCCTTCTTGCCATCGCTGGTCGCCCACCAGGACGGACCGTGCAGCGCGCCGATCGGGACATCCGGCCGGCCGCAGCGATCGAGCCCCCAGCGGACCAGCTGGCACTGGTCCTGCGAGCCGGGCGTGACGAGCACGCCGAGCAGCTCGACGCCGGGGTGATCGGCGAGCCAGAGCAGCGTCATGAAGTCGTCCGGGTCCGAGGTCTCCATCTCAAAGATCATGCGCCGCATGACCGCTACTCTATCCCATCACCCGACGAGCCGCCGCTCGAAACAGACGGCTCGAGGAGCTGTATCGGCTCGGCACTCCAGCCCAGGGCACCATCACGTCGTCGTGCGTGCTCCGGGACTGCTTCCCCTGGAACAACATGAACGTCGGCAATTCCCGAGATCAACAACGCCGCGCTGGCGCTCGCGCTCCTCATCCTCTCGTCCCTCGCCGCCACCGTGGGGGCTTATCGCGTCGCAGATGAATCGCCCGCTGACGCTCGCGCCCCGAGCCCCCCCTCGGCGCGCCGCCGCGCGCGCGGAGCGCGGCCGCGCCTCAGGGGGCCCTGAAACCGCCTCCGGTCAGCTCGCTGTCCAGGTGCCGTTCAGCGCCTCGCAGCTCGGCTTCGCGGCCTCCTCCGTGAACCCTTCCGCATGGTAATAGTACATCGTCATCGTCTCCCCGCCGCGGGTGACGACGCAGGTGCCCAGCACGTCGTCCGTCGAGCAGCCATCGACGAGCGTGGCCTCGAGGTCTCCGGAATCCTTGCATTGGCTTTCCTGCTCGCCGATGTCGCCGGCCTCGATCTCGGTGCAGCTATGGACCGACACACCGCTCGCGGCGGAGGACCTGAACTCGCAGGCGACCTTGCCGGCGACCTGACCCTCGCCGCCGCACCCAGCGACGAGCACGAACACGAAAGCAAGAATGTTGCGCATGGCGATTCCTCCTTGATGCGCGCTCGAGGGAGCGCGACGTGGTGAGATGTCCACCTCGCGCGAGCAGGGCGACCGGCTCCGCTCGCGCTGATCGTGGTCTGCCGGCGCTATGTTCGGCGCCGAGCGCCGGGATCACGGAATCGTCACCCCCGGCCCGAGCGCGGCGACGCCCTCGGTCGTTCTCGGGCGACCGCGACGGCCGTCGCCCAGGAGGTCCGTGTCCATTGACGGCGTCCGCGCGTTCGCGGACCATGGGGGCTTCATCCAGTTGCCCGACATCAGGAAGGACCCATGAGCCATCGCCTGGATCTGCTCTCTCCGGAGCTGCGCGCGAACCCGTATCCTTATTATGCGGAGCTGCGCCGCTCCGATCCGGTGTGCCAGGTCGATCCGGGGGGGCTGTGGGCGCTCAGCCGTTATGACGACGTCGCGTTCGCCCTCAAGAACACCGACCTGTTCTCCGCGCAGGGCGGCCGGGTGGGCGTGCTCCCGCCCTGGCTCGACCGCAATCCGATGGCCGACTCGCTGCTGCTCATGGATCCGCCGGAGCACACGAAGGCCCGGGCCCTCGTGGGCCGCGCGTTCAGCACGCGCGTGATCCCGCGGATCGAGCCCGTGCTGCGCGCGGCGACCCGGGAGTTCATCGAGCGGCTGACCCCGGGGCGCGAGCTCGACTTCTACGCCGAGCTCGCGATGCCCATCCCGGCGGCGGCCATCGCGGATCTCCTCGGCCTCGACCCGGCGCTGCGCGCCCATTTCCAGCGCTGGACCGCGGACTTCGTCGCCACCGCGGCGGCCACGCCGGAGATGAGGCCGCGGATCCGCGCCACAATCGTCGAGCTCGAGGAGTACCTCCTGGAGGTCATCGCGGCGCGCCGCGCCGCGCCGCGGGACGATCTCGTGAGCGACCTCCTGGCGGCCCGGGTCGACGGCGTCGCGCTCACCGAGCCCGAGCTCGTGAGCTTCCTCTTCGTGCTGCTGGCCGCCGGCTTCGAGACGACGACCCACCTGCTCAACGCCGCGCTGGTGCTCCTCATGGATCACCCCGACGTGTACGCGCGCATCCGCGCGGACCCGGCGCTGATCCCGGCCTTCCTCGAGGAGGTGCTGCGGTTCGAGCCCCCGGGCCAGATCGCCTTGCGGCAGGCGAAGACCGATGTGGAGATCCGGGGCGTCACGGTGCCGGCGGGCGCGTTCGTGGCGGCGCTCATCGGCTCGGCCAACCGCGACGAGCAGGTCTTCCCGGATCCGGATCGGTTCGATATCGACCGAGAGCGTCAGGTGGGGCTGTCGTTCGGGCACGGCGTCCACTTCTGCATCGGCGCGGCGCTCGCGCGCGCCGAGGCGAAGATCGGGATCGAGGTGCTGGCGTCCCTCCCGGGGCGCTTCGAGCGGGCGGGCGGCAGGGCGCCGGAGTGGAACGTCTCCCTGCTGCTGCGCGGGCTGAAGGCGTGCTGGGTCCGCTACGTGCTTTGAGCGGCTCCCGGTGATCGCCTCAGGCGTCGAGCGCCGGGCGCGCGGCCGGGAGCGAGGGGCGCGTGCGCAGCCAGAAGTAGCCCGCCGACGCGGCGAAGAGCGCCGCGCAGAGGAAGGCTGTCGCGTAGCTGAAGCCGAGGAAGAACTCGAGCCACGAGCGCCTGGCCTGGCCGAAGCTCTTGTAGAGCAGCAGGGCCACGCTGCCGAGGTAGCCGAACGCGTCGGCCGCGGTGATCAGGAAGCCCGCCGTCGCCACCGAGCCCACCGCCGCGATGAGCCGGTCGAACAGCACGCAGTTGAACGGGACATACCCCACGTAGAGCCCGAGCCCGACGCTGATCATCCACGCGACGGGGCCGATGACGCCCGCCTGGAAGAGCACGGTGCTCACCCCGGCGAGCGCCGCCCCGCCGACCATGATGCCGTGGATCGCGAGGAGCGCCGTCCTGTTGCTCCGGATCCCCATCATCACCGCGACCGAGAGGAGCGCGCCGATGGCCACGGGGATCTCGGCGGTCGTCAGGATCGCCGGCTGATCGGCGTAGTCGAGGGCGTCCCAGATCTCGCGGGCGAAGTTGTCCCGGAAATCGCGGTAGGCGGTGAGGACGATGTAGCCGAGGACCAGGGTCGCGAGCCCGCCCGCGTTGGCGAGGACGAACGCGCGCCGCGCGGCGCGGTCCATCGGCGCGCGCCGGGTCCGGAGCGCCTCGTCCGTCGCCGACGGCGGCGGGATCTGCGCGAGCATCCACACCGAGAGCAGCAGCGGCGGGAAGAAGAGCGCCCCGGTGACAGCGGGCATCCAGACCTCGGGGACCCCCCAGCCGAGCGTCAGCTTGCCGACCGTCTTCACGAAGCCGCTCGCCACGATGAAGCTCGCGCAGAGGCCGGCGCCGAGCAGGTCGCTCACGCGACGCCCCTCGAGGAAGCCGAAGACGAGCCCCCAGACCATCCCGAGCGGCAGCCCGTTGAGCACGAGGAAGACAGCGGCGTAGGGGGCCGGCGTGAGCGCGAACAGCACGAGCGCGGCCTGGCTCACCCCGATGCACGCGAGGATGGCGAGGGCGCGCCGCTCGGGCGGCATCTCGGACACCACCTTGATCCCGAGGAACTTCGAGGCGCAGTACCCGAGCACCTGGGCGATGATGTAGAGGCTCTTCAGGTCGAGCGCTGGGAGCAGCGGCAGCGCGACCGTGCCCTGGAAGGTGCCGACAGCGAACGGCTTGCGGAAGGCGTACATGCAGAAATACGTGGCGAACGCGGCGAACACGGCGAAGGCCATGAACACAGGCGCCGGCGCGCGCGCGAGCCACCGGGTCACGCTTCCGCGCGCCGCCTCGTCACGCGGCTCACGGGTCATCTCGTCACGCGGCTCACGAGCCATGTCATCGTTCTTCACGCGTCATCTCGCCACGTTGTTCACGCGTCATCTCGCCACGTTTCTCACGGTCATCTCGCCACGTTGTTCACGCGTCATCTCGCCACGTTGTTCACGCGTCATCTCGCCACGCGCATCTGGGCCGGCATGGGCGCTCCGGGGATGGCGCGAGGGTAGCCGCGGGTGCGCGGCGCGCGCATGAATTTTCGGTTCCGGTGAGGCGCACGGCCGTTCCCTTCCGCCCGCTCCCGTGCGAGACATCGGAGCCTGCGCCGCCGTCCGCGGCGCGGCCGGGAGGGCACGCCGTGGGAGATCCGTCACCGCTCGCCGCGAGGAAGGTCCTGGGAGACGCCGGGGCCCCTGCCCTCGGCCGCGACGAGCGGCTGCGCGGCGCTGTCGCCCTGCTCGCGGTGGGCCTCGCCGCCGGAGGGGCGGGCGAGCTCTCGCTCGACCAGGTGAAGCAGCGCTTCCGGAGCGCGATGACGCGCGATCCGCTCGATTCGCTGGCGGCCATGGTCCTCGGGTGCTCGTACCTGTTCCACCAGGCCGAGCAGGCCGAGAACCCGCGGTGCACGCGCTTCGTTGACGCGCTCCTGTTCATCTCGACGTGCCTGTCCGGCGGCTACACCGACCAGTTCGCGCGCACCCCCGCGGGCAAGACGATCGCCTCCTTCGTGATGACGTTCGGCCCGACGCTCGTGGGCTCCGCGCTGAGCGCGCCCGGCGGCGCGCCCGCGTCCCAGGGGCTGCAGGAGCAGAACCAGGCGATCCTCGAGAGGCTCGACGGGATCCTCGAGGCGCTGCGCGCGCCGCGCTGACCACGCGCGGCACGCAACGAGCCAGGAAGCGCGCAAGCAGACCCGAGCGCGACGGCCGCACGACCGAGCTCGGCAGGACGAGAGACGCCCAGGTCAGATCGACCCACGGGATTCTTTCTCTCTCGCCGGAGATGCCTCGCTCTGCGCACGCTCGACCGCTTCGGGAGGGTATCAATCGATCCCTGGAGAGAGCTCAGGAACAACCCGAATCGACGTTCTCCCCGGTGTGGCACAACGTCTCGATGGGACGCCTTGTCGCTCGCGCGTGGGGCACTTTGCACCCCCGCTGGCGGGGATGACGCCCGTCATCTTCCCGAAAACGGACCGAAACGTCGCCCCGACGGATCTGGAATACCCCTTGCGACGTCCGGCCGCGCTGGGGCATCGGGGCCCCGGCTTTTCCAGGGGCGCGGCACCGGACAGGCGCGAACAACGGGCGGCCCGAACACTGATGTCCCGCATGCCATGAACGCTCACTGGATCATGACCGGAAGCGACACGGTTTCGCCGAGCTGTCGCGCGTGTTGCAGAGAAAGGCGGAGGAGTCATGCCGAATCGTCAGGGATGGATCGACGAGGAGCACAGTGACGGTCGGGGACGCGACGACGAGAGGTTCGGGCGACACCAGGGGTATCGAGGTGATCAAGGATATCGTAGCGAGCGCGGAGCCGCCGGCGATGCTAGCTACGGCCATCGTGGCAATTACGAGCAAGTACTCCAGCGCGACGACCAGCGTCACGCCCGAGGCGGCCACGACGACTTCCGGGGTGGGTCGGATCCACGGGAGTTCGGTGGACGCAGCCAGGAGCGCGGCTACGAGGGTGAGTTCGGCGGAGGCGGCTACGATCGCGACCAGGGCGGACGCGGCTACGGCGGCGAGCGTGGCTGGGAAGGCCGGCAGGAGCGCGGCTTTGGACAGCGCGAGGACTTCGGGGGCCAGCACCACGCAGCCCACGCTTCGGGCGGCTACCGCGATGACTTCCAGCGAGGAGGTCGCGACGATCTTGGCGCCAGGGGCGGCTACGGCGGCCGCCAGGGCGGCTTCGGTGGCGGCCAGGGCGGCTTCGGCGGCGGCCAGGGCGGTCACGGCGGCCAAGGTCACTTCGGCGGCGGCCAGGGCGGCTACCGCGGCCAAGGCGGCTTCGGCGGCGGCCAAGGCGGTCACGGCGGCGGCCAGGGCGGATTCGGCGGCGGCCAGGGCGGTCACGGCGGCGGCCAGGGCGGCTTCGGGGGCCAGGGTGGATTCGGAGGAAGCCTGGGCGGCCACGGTGGCGGCCAGGGTGGCTTCGGCGGCGGCCAGGGCGGCTTCGGTGGCCAGCACGGCGGCCAGGGTGGTCAGGGCTACTTCGGCAGCGAGCATGAGCTCGGCGGCCGGGGCGCTCACGGCGCCCAGGGTGGATTCGGCGGCCAGGGCGGCTACGGCGGCGGCCAGGGAGGTTTCGGCGGTCATCCGGGTGGATTCAGCGGCCAGGGTGGCTACGGCGGCGGCCAGAGCAGCTTCGGCGGTCAGGGTGGATTCGGCGGCAGCCAGGGCGGCTACGGCGGCGGCCAGAGCAGCTTCGGCGGCCAGGGTGGATTCGGTGGCCAGGGTGGACCTGGTGGCGGCCAGGGCGGCTTCGGTGGCCAGGGAGGCTTCGGCGGCGGCCAGCACCAGGGAGCCCGAGGCGGCCTCCGGCAGTGGGCCGACGACGAGCGCGGCTGGACCGAGCGGTCCGGCCAGCAGCGAGGAGCTGAAGGCCAGGAGCCGCGCTTCCGGGGCGACCAAGGCTTCCACCAGCACCAGCCGGGTGGACAGGGCTGGGGCGGACAGGGCTACGGCGGCGGACAGGGCGCCGGCGGGCGGAGCTTCCTCGATACCGTCGGTGGACAGGGCGGAGGCCTCGGCGGTTCGCGCGGTCGCCCGCCCAAGGGCTACAAGCGATCGGACGACAGGATTCGCGAGGACATCTGCGATCAGATCGCCGACCACCCGGATCTCGACGCGAGCGACGTCGAGGTGAAGGTGCAGAACGGCGAGGTCGTTCTCTCCGGCACCGTCCGCGATCGCCGCTTCAAGCACCAGCTCGAGGCGCTCGCGGAGCGGATCTCGGGCGTGACCGACGTGCGGAACGAGATCCGGCTCTACCGCGAGCAGCAGCAGCAGGGCGAGACGAAGACGAGCGCCGGGCTGTCGTCGAGCGAGCGCTCCACCGCGGGCACGTCCGGCTCCACCGCGGGCACGTCCGGCGCCATCACCTCCGCCGGCGCCGCGTCGTCCACGGAGACGAAGAACAACGAGTCGCGCCGGAACGCGTCGTAGCTCCGCCCGCCAGAAGTCCGGCGCCTGCCAGAGGTGGCCGGACTTCTGCGCTTCGCGGCGGCTTCGCGCCGGGCGCCCGGTCGTGGCGCATGCCCCCCGCTGCGACCGACGGATCGCGCCCCACCCTCGTCAGCCCGCGAGCGCCTCCCAGAGCCCCAGCGCCCTGACGAGCCACTCCACCTGCCACGCCCTCTCCGCGAGGTAGCGCCGTCGATCGAGCGCGGGCGAGATTGACCGCCGCAGCGCTGTCCACGCGCCGGCCGAGCACGCCGCGAGGAACGACGAGGAGCACGGCGCAGCAACACAGGCAGCGATTGCGGCGCGCGGCCACCGAGATCACCTCGGGGGGCTGGTCCGGGCTGGCAGGGCCCCAGACCCGTCGCTCGCGCCTGCCGTGGCCCTGGAGCCGGACGGCGCCCCCGAGCGGACGACTCGCGGCGCCGCAGGCGGTGCACGGACGTAGCACCTCGCCCCGAGTTGCTCGCTTTCATGAAGATATCGAGCAGGTTTCGCGACAGCCTGAGCCGACGCATTCACCACCGCGCCAATCCATCGGATCCCTTCGTCACCTCGACCACCCGCGCGCCGCATTCGTGCTCTCGCTCGATCGAGCCGCCAGGCCGCACGATGCCGAAATGGCACTGTAACATTTCACACCAATGACCACTTCTCCAGTCCGCACCCGCACGCCAAAATTTGGTCGCCCGGAACACAAATCGTTCTTGACCAATTAGAGCGACGAATCTAGTACTCGACGCAGAGAGCGATATTCATACTCTGGGGGGATGGGTGGGGCTCATTGCGCGGCGCCGCTTGCATAGCGTCGTGCAATCAAAGACGTACACCGACGCCATTCCTGCATGCGCGGCGTGGTCTGCACACGTCGCGTGAGACCATCTAGGGCGTCGCTCCTCTTGAGCGGAGCGAAAGCAAGGCGTGGACGGGCAGCGCCCTTCTTTCTGCCCATTGCCATTTTCGCAGAGGACATGTCGATGTTTGAAACCAAGTGCGAGGCGCGAGGACGAGCGCCGGGCGAACAGGTGCATCAGTTGCCCGGGAAGTGTTTGCACGAGATCTTTGCGGCCATTGCGCTGGCGCATCCAGAGCGCGTGGCCGTCAGCACGCCGGATGACGACATCTCGTACGGCGAGCTCAATGCGCGCGCGGACCGGCTCTCGCGCACGTTGCGGACGCTGGGTGTGGGTCCGGATGTGCTCGTTGGACTCTACGTAGATCGCAGCATCGACATGATCGTCGGGCTGCTCGCCATCCTGAAGGCGGGCGGCGCGTACGTGCCGATCGATCCGACTTACCCGCCAGCGCGAGTTCAGCTCCTTATTCGCGACAGCGCCGTCTCCGTCATCGTCAGCGTATCGCGCATCGCCTCGCTGGGCCTGCGCGATTGCGAGGCGAAGATCGTCCTGGCCGACCAGGACCCGGCGCCCGCCGGCGCGGAGCTCCCCGGCTTGCCGCCGGCGCACGTCTCCGACAGCAACCTCGCGTACGTGATCTACACCTCCGGCTCGACCGGAAAGCCGAAAGGAGTGCTGGTCGAGCACCGCAACGTCGTCCGGCTCTTCGAGCAAACCCATGCGTGGTTCGGCTTCGACGAGCGCGACGTGTGGACCATGTTCCATTCGATCAGCTTCGACTTCTCCGTCTGGGAGATCTGGGGCGCGCTGCTCTACGGAGGGCGGCTGGTCGTCGTGCCATTTGACGTGTCGCGCTCACCGTCGCGGTTCCTATCGCTGCTTCACGAAAAGCGCGTCACCGTCCTGAACCAGACCCCCTCGGCGTTCCGTCAGCTCGTCGCGGCCGATCTGGCGTGTGACTCGCCGGCGGCGCTGTCGCTCCGGATCGTGATCTTCGGCGGCGAGCGCCTGGACACCCAGCAGCTCGCGCCCTGGATCGCGCGCCGCGGCGACCAGCACCCACGGCTGATCAACATGTACGGCATCACGGAGACGACGGTCCACGCGTCGTACCGGCCCGTCGTCCGAGAAGATCTCGCCGCGCCTGCAATCAGCCCGATCGGCGTCCCGCTGCCGGACCTGCGGTTTTACCTCCTCGATGAAGCAGGGCAGCCCGTTCCGGACGGCGTGCCGGGCGAGCTGTACGTCGCCGGTCCGGGCGTCGCGCGGGGGTACCTGAACCGCCCGGAGTTGACCGCCGAGCGCTTCTCGCGCAGCCCGTTCGGTGACGCCGAGGACACGCGGCTGTATCGCTCCGGCGATCGGGTCGTGCGCGGGCCGAACGGCGAGTACGCGTACCTCGGGCGCACCGACGATCAGATCAAGGTGCGCGGATTCCGCATCGAGCCTCGCGAGATCGAGCTCTGCCTGAACGGCCACGCCGAGCTGCTCGCGAGCGTCGTTGTGCCCTACGACTACGGCGACGGCGACGTCCGGCTCGTCGCCTATCTGGTGCCACGGCCCGGCATCCAGCCCGACATGTTCTGGGCCAGCAAGATCAGCACCGAGCTGCAGGCGCGAGCGACAGCGGCGCTGCCCGTCCACATGAGGCCGTCGGCCTACGTGGCCATGGCCTCGCTGCCGCTCACAGCCCACGGCAAGATCGACCGAGCCGCGCTCCCTGCGCCGGCGGCGGCCCAGCGCCTGGAGAGCGCCGGGGGCGACGCCGCGAGCCCGACCGAGGCGTGGATCGAGGCGCTCTGGCGGGAGATCCTGGACCTGCCGCGCGTCGGCAATGACGACGACTTCTTCGATCTCGGCGGCACGTCCCTCGCGCTCATCCGCATGTTCGGGCGGGTGAACGAGCACTTCGGCACGGATCTGGATCCCGCCGTCATGGGCGACGGCGCGACGATCACGCAGCTCGCCACCAGCATCGATAAGGCGCTGAACAACAATTCAACGTTGAGAGTCCAATGAACACTGTTTCATGGAAATCCTCCATCTTTTCCTTGTCGCCCCAGGAGACCAGCGATTTTCACCGGCTCGGCTATGCCGGCCCGTTCACGCTGTACGAGCCGGAGGAGATGAAGGAGCTGTGGCGGCGCGAGCGGCTCAGGATGCTCGACCGCAGCGCCGCCATCTATCAGGACGAAGCGGCGAAGTCCGGCGTGACGAACATCGCGAACTACGACCGCCACCTCGACAACGCCTTCCTCGCGTCGCACATCTGCCGTCCTCAGATCGTCGACCGCGTCGCCAGCATCCTCGGACCGAACGTCCTGTGCTGGCGCAGCGAGTTCTTCCCGAAATATCCGGGCGACGAGGGGACGGACTGGCATCAGGCCGACACGTTCGCCAACGCCTCCGGTTCGCCCCAGATCGTGTGGCCGGAGGACAGAGAGTTCGGCGGAACGATCACTGTGTGGTCGGCGTTCACCGAGGCCACGGTGGACAACGGCTGCCTGCAGTTCATCCCGGGGACCCATCGGACCATGTACTACGATGAGACCAAGCGGATGCACTACGATCCGGACTTGATCAACAGCCTCGAGAAGGGGAGCACCCGGCGCGGCTTCTTCGGCTACGACTACCGCCAGCTCCAGATTGACCCGGACTGGCAGCCGGAAGAGTCGAAGGCGGTGTCGATGGTGATGCAGCCCGGGCAGTTCATCATGTTCTGGTCCACGCTGATGCACGCGTCGCACCCGCACAGCGGCAAGACGAAGGACATGCGGCTCGGCTTCGTCTCGCGCTACGTGCCGACCTCGGTGAGGATCTACCCCGACACCGACATCATCGAGGAGTACGGCGGCAAGGTGAGCCTCGAGAAGTACGGCGCGGTGCTCGTCAGCGGTCGCAACGAGTTCACCCACAACCGGATCGCGACGTCCACCACGCGTGGCCACCGCTTCGTCTCCCGCGATATCACGGCCGCGTCCGCGCAGCAGGAAGCGCTCGCGTGAGCGAGACGGCTGTCGCACGCGTGTCACTGGCGGAGAAATTCGCGCTCGTTGACCGGCCCTGGACCCCGAAGATCGTCGGTGAGCTGAACGGCCAGTATGTCAAGCTGGCCAAGTTCAGCGGCGAGTTTGTGTGGCACAAGCACGACAACGAGGACGAGATGTTCCTGGTCGTCAAGGGCGAGCTCACGCTCAAGCTCGAGGGCCACGACATCACCCTCCGCGAAGGGGAATTTGCCATTGTGCCGCGCGGCACCCTCCACCTCCCGGTAGCTGCGGGCGAGACGCACGTGCTGCTCTTCGAGCCGAAGAGCACGGTCAACACGGGTGAGCTGAACCATGCGCTTACAGCCAGCTGTGATTGGATCTGACCCCCGCGCGCTGGCAGGAGGTCACGAGGAGCCTCAGGCGTCCGCCCGCGCGGCCGTGCGGCGCCTGGCGGGCACGATGTCGTCCATCGCGCCGCTCGTGAACGCGCTCGACGCGCCGGTGCGCGTCGCGGTGTCGGGGCCCGGGGCGCCCGAGGGCGGAGGCTCGACGCTCGGCGAGCGGGGTGACGAGCTCCAGGCGTTGCTCGATCGGCTGGCGGACGGCGCCGGGGCGCGGCATGTCGTGCTGCACCGCGATGCCGTGCCGCTGTCCGCCTTCGAGCTCATCCTCAGCGATCGCCTGGCGCTCGCGTCGACGCTGGAGCTGCCTCTGGAGGTGCTCCGCGCGCTGCGCATGGACGTGGACGACATCGCACAGGGACCGCGCGCGCACGGCGTCGAGGCGGTGTTCGAGCGTGGGGAGCTGCAGTCCTGGGACGGGTCCCGCCTGCGGGTCTACGTCGAGGGGCCGAGCGACCGCAAGGCCGTCATCCTCGTTCCTGCGTGCGGCATGCCGATCGGCCTGTGTGAGACCTGGATGCGTCGCCTTGCGCAGGAGTTCCGCGTCATCACGTGGGAGAGCCGCGGGCTCTTCGGCGCGATGGGCACGACGGAGGAGTTCGACGCGCGCGCGTACGACGTGTCGGCGCAGGCGCGCGACATGCTCGCCGTCATGGACCATTTCGGCGTCGAGCGCTCCCACGCCACGGCGCTGTGCGGCGGCGCCGTGATCGCGCTCGCGGCGGCGGCGGCGGCGCCCACGCGCATCTCGTCGCTGAGCCTCTGGCACGGTGACTACGAGCTCGGCCAGGACGCGCCGAAGACGCAGCATCAGCGCGACGTCCAGATGCTGATGACGATGGCCGGCAGGGGGCGCGCTCAGGCCACGGGGCTGCAGAAGATGTTCAGGCGACCGTCCGTGCTCGCCAAGATCCGCGCCGACATGGCACATCATGTGATGTATCCTTACGCGAACGGCGAGCTCCTTTACCGCTATGCACGTCTGAACGGCGCGATCATGGAGCACGACTGCAGATCGTTGCTCGAGCGGGTAGGCCAACCGGCCCTGGTGGTCACGAGCCATGACGACCACACGGCACACCCGGAGGGGTCGCGCTACGTCGCCAGCAAGTTACCTCGCGCAGAGTTGTACATGGGAGAGCACGGGGATCACCTGACGTTGTTCGAGGCCGAATCGCGCCTCGGTGATCTTGCCGCTGCGTTCATTGCTCGCGAAGCGAACTGACAAATCGGGCAGAAACATGAACCATAATGACAATGATGTGAACCGTGCGCTCACCTCCTGCCTCCGCGATCATGCCGCGGTCGAGGACGCCGTCGTGGCGTCGAGCGGTCCGGACTCCAGCGCGCTCGTCGCCTACATCGTCCCGGATGCTCACCGCGCAGGGGAAATCAGACGTGCGTGCGCGCTCGAGGCAGACGGCCGCCTGGAGGGGCTATCGCTCCACGAGCCGAGCGCCGAGCTGCTGGTCGCGCAGCGGAACCGCACGGAGACCGACTTCCTGTACCGAGAGATCTTTCTCGACAACGCCTACTTGCGGCACGGCATCGAGCTGCCGGAGCAAGCGTGCATCATCGACGTGGGCGCGAACATCGGCATGTTCAGCACGTTCGCCGCGAAGGCGTGCCCGACAGCGCGCATCGTCGCGATCGAGCCCATCGCCGAGCTCAGCCGCGCGGTGCGCGCCAACGCCGAGATTCACGGCGCCAACATCACGGTGCTGAACTGCGCCATCGGGAGCGAGGCGGGTCGGACCGAGTTCACCTTCTATCCGAACAACACGGTGATGTCCGGCCGCTTCGCCGACGTGGAGGACCGCGACGTGCTGCGCGCCTACCTGCTCACGGGAGATGGCGCGCAGGAAGGGCGCCTGCTGGACGACCTCGTCGCGGACCGCATGGCCATGGAGAGGCGGAGCTGCGAGGTCATGACCCTGCGGCAGGTGGTCGAGATCCAACGTATCGGGGAGATCGATCTCCTGAAGATCGACGTTGAAAAGGCCGAGATGGACGTCCTGAGCGGCATGGACGAAGCGACGTGGGCGAAGGTCGCTCAGATCGTCATCGAAGTCCACGATATCGGGGGTCGACTCGGTGAGGTCCTGAAGATGCTCGACGACCGGGGCTTCGTCGTCGCGCACGACTGCGACGCCCGCATGGTGAAGACGGGCTGCTATACCGTCTACGGCCATCGTGCGCAGAAGCGGCGCGCCGGCGCGCGCACCGGAGCGCCGGCCCCCGCGGAGCGATGGCCGTCGCGGCGCAAGCTCGCCGATGACCTGCGCGCCGCGATCGCCGGCCAGCTCCCCGGCCATCCTGTCCCCGAGCGCTTCATCTTCGTGAGCGCCCTGCCGACCGAGGCCAGCCTCCGCGAGCTCTCGGCGCTCTCCCGCGCGGAGCACGCCCCGCGCGCGCCGGGCGGTAGCCGCAGCGAGATCGAGTCGCGCCTCGCCGGCATCTGGCGGGAGCTGTTCGGAGGAAACGTGCTGCGCCCTGACGCGGATTTCTTCGAGCTCGGCGGGAACTCCCTGACGGCGGTGCGGCTGCTCTCCCGGATCGAGGACAGCTTCGGAGCAGACGTCCTCGCGCCGGACGATATCTTCACGGCGAGTCGGCTCGACGACATGGCGGCCGCCATCGATGCCACGCTCGCGGCCCGTCAGGCCGCCGGCGGCGCCGCTTGATCCGGCGCGGCGTGGCGTCGCCGGCCAGCAGGCCCGAAGCCGCGCTGGCTGGTTGACGCGATCGAGGATGTATGTTCATGCCGAGGGCTGTGACGAGCTCGATTCCCTTATCCGTCGTCGCCGCGGGCTTCATCACTGTCCTCGTCGGCTTCACCAGCGCGGCCGCGATCGTGTTCCAGGCCGCCAGCGCCGCCGGCGCGACGCCGGCCGAGCTGAGCTCCTGGATGGGCGCGCTCGGGCTGGGTATGGGGGTCACGTGCATCGGCCTCTCGCTGCGCTACCGAGCGCCTGTCGTCACGGCCTGGTCCACGCCGGGCGCCGCGTTGCTCGCCACGAGCCTCACCGGCGTATCCATGGCGGAGGCGATCGGCGCCTTCGTGCTCTCGGCGGCCTTGATCACGATCTGCGGGCTCACCGGCTGGTTCGAGCGGATCATCGATCGCATCCCGATGCCGATCGCCTCGGCGATGCTGGCCGGCGTGCTCGTCC
Source organism: Sorangium cellulosum (assembly GCF_001589285.1). Lineage (GTDB taxonomy): Bacteria > Myxococcota_A > Polyangia > Polyangiales > Polyangiaceae > Sorangium > Sorangium cellulosum_G. Next base: position 22,371 of record NZ_JEMA01000237.1, read on the forward strand.
GCTTCGGGATGGATGTGTTCACCGCCATGAAGACCAGGTTCGTGCTGGTCTTCGCGATGTTCTTTGCCTATTTGCTCTGCAAGCGCCTGTGGCCTCGTTACGCGGTGATCGTGGTGCTGCTCCTCGGCGTCGTGGTATCGTGGTGGCAAGGCTTGCTCCACATGGAGTCATCCCAGCTCACGCTGGCGACACCGACGTTCGTCATGCCGTCGTTTTCCTGGCCCGTCCTGATCGGCGTGGGTGTTCCGCTGTTCGTCGTCACGATGGCGTCGCAGAACCTCCCCGGCGTGGTCGTCATCCGCAGCTCCGGCTACGCGACACCTGTGTCGCCGTTGATCACATGGACCGGTGTCACCACCCTGTTGCTGGCGCCGTTCGGTTGCTTCGCGCTGAACCTCGCCGCCATCACCGCCGCCATCTGCATGGGCAAAGAGGCGCACGAGGATCCGGCGAAGCGTTACCTGGCGAGCGTGGCCGCCGGCGTCTTCTATTTGCTCGTCGGCCTCTTCGGCGGGGCCGTCGGCATGCTGTTCACGGCGTTTCCGAGAGAGCTCGTGCTCGCCGTGGCCGGCCTCGCGCTGCTCGGCACCATCGCGAACGGCCTCCACGGCGCCATGAGGGACGAACGCGCCCGAGAGGCCGCGCTGATCACCTTCCTGGTCACCGCGTCGGGCGTCTCGCTGTTCGGGATCGGCGCCGCGTTCTGGGGGCTCGTGGCTGGCGTCTCCGCGCTGGCGGTGCTCACCTGGTTCCAGCGCGTCGCTCCCGCGCAGGCGATCCCCGCCCGCGCGCACGCCGCCCCCGAGCGAGGCGGCGAGCGATGATCTCGACGGGTCCTGAAACGCCGCCTTCCGTCCGCTCCTGCGAGCCGAGAGGCTGAAATGAGTATCGAGCAGATCCCCACCAAGGCGCCTGTCCTCAATCGCTGGATCTATCGCCCCGCCCCGCGAGCGAACGCGCGGCTTCGCATGTTCTGCTTTCCTTACGCTGGCGGCAGCCCCTCGCTGTTCCGGAGCTGGGTCCATGCCATCCCGGCCGACGTCGACATCATGGGGGTACGGCTGCCGGGTCGCGATAACCGGATCAAGGAGCCGGCGTACAGCGAATGGTCCGCGTTGCTCGACGCCCTCGAGGACTCGCTCCCAGAGCTGCTCACGGGGCGCTTCGTCTTCTTCGGCCACAGCATGGGCGCGGCGGTTGCCTACGAGCTCGCCCGCCGGCTCTCCGCGAAGGGCAAGCCGCTCCCGGCGCATCTGCTGCTCGCCGGTTGCCGAGCGCCGCACGTCCCTCGCTACGTGCCGGCGATCCACCACCTGCCGGATGAGGAGTTCTACGAGGGGCTGCGCGACATCAGCGGTACGCCCCGCGAGGTCCTCGAGGACAAGAAGTTCATGGCGCTGCTCGCGCCGACGCTGCGCGCGGACATCCAGCTGGCGGAAACGTGGTCAGGCACAGCCGGCGAGCCGCTCGACACCCCGATCACTGTGTTCGCTGGCGCGGAGGACGCGCTCGCCCCGCCGGATCGCATGCCGGAGTGGGCTTGCTATACGACGGGGCGGTTCACGGCCCATCTACTTCCCGGTGAACACTTCTTCCTCCGCACATCAGAGGAAGCGTTGTTGGGTCACATTCGTGCCACGCTGGAGTCGTGCTGACGGGCAGGACGACCCTCACATGGACAGGAGCAGCAGGAGGATGGAGCGCTGGACGCCGTGATGTCTGTCTACTTTTCGCCCGAGCACGAGGCCTTCCGTCATCGCGTACGGGAGTTCCTGTCGCAGGAGGTGCTACCGTTCGCCGATGAATGGGAGCACGCGCGACTCATTCCGCGACGCGTGTGGCTGGAGATGGGCCGCCGCGGGCTGCTCGGGCTTCACTACCCGAAGACGTACGGCGGCGCCGAGCTGGATCTGTTCTACTCGCTGGCGTTCCTCGAGGAGCTCGGCCGCACGGGGTACTCCGGTTTCCGGGCCTCCGTGTCGGTGCACGAGTACATGGCGACCCACTATCTCGCCACGTCCGGCAGCGAGGCGTTGAAGCGAAAATACCTGACCACGGCGATCGCCGGAGAGAAGGTCGCGGCGCTCGCGATCACGGAGAAGGACGCCGGCTCGGACCTGAACCGCATCGCCACGACGGCGACGCTCGACGGCGACTGCTATGTCGTCAACGGCGAGAAGACCTTCGTCACCAACGGCACGACGGCCGGCTTCATCACCGTGGCGGCGCGCACAGCGCCCGCATCGACAACGGCGAAGCGCGGCGCCGTCGGGCTCTCTCTCTTGCTCATCGACGCCGAGTCGCCCGGCATCGTCAGGCAGAGGCAGGACAAGATCGGCTGGCATTGCTCCGACACGGCGGAGCTCCGCTTCGAGAACGCGCGCGTGCCTGTCGAGAACCTGATCGGCAAGCCCGGCGGCGGCTTCATGTATCTGATGCGCGGGTTCCAGCTCGAGAGGCTTGTCGCGGCCACGCTGGCGATCGGCGGGATGGATCGCTGCATCGAGGAGACCTGCCGCCACCTCCTCGGGCGGCGCGCATTCCAGGGAACCTTGGCGGGCCTGCAGGCGATCCGACATCGGGTCGCCGACCTTGTGACGGACATCGAGGCGGCTCGTCAGCTCGTCTACCACGCCGCGTGGCTGTACCAGCGCGGCGAGCTGCCCATCGCGGAGTGCTCGATGGCCAAGCTCCGCGCCACCGAGCTCGCGAGCCGCGTGGCCGCGGAGTGCTTGCAGCTTCACGGGAGCCGCGGCTACCTGGAAGGATCGGCGATTTCGAGGATCTACCGCGACGCGCCCGCCGCGACCATGGCCGGCGGGGCCAGCGAGGTCATGCGTGACATCATCGCCCAGATCGCCATCGAGGAGAAGCATCGCCAGGGTGGTGTGACATGATCACGCGCTGGCCGCCGGGGTCCTCCTCCAGCGGGGACATGCACGCGAGAGGAGCTGTTGTCCGGTCGCGGGCCACGCTCGACGCGCTCATCGAGGCCGCCGTGCGGCTCTGGCGTGGCTCACGTCCATGAGGCGCACGGCGCCGGAGGTGATGGGGTGAGCTGCTGGCTCACCCGCTCGGATGCGCTCGGGGCGCCCGAGCTCCTCGGCGAGCCCGCGACGCGCATCGCGAGCGGGGCCATGGCGGCGCTCGCATCCGCCGCGCGGATCCTGGGCCGGTCGCTGCCTCAAGGGGAGCTACGCGTGCTCGAGCTCGGCTGCGGCGCGCTCCAGCCCGCGGCAGCGCTGCGCGACGCGCTCGGCGCCGCTCGCGTCCGCTTCACGCTCCTCGACGCCGACGAGACGATGATCCACCGCGCCTGCGACGCGTTGGGAGACTCGGTCGCCGCCGCGCACACGCTACCTCTCGATCCGGCGGAGATCGCGGGGAGGCTCGGGAATGCGCGCTTCGATGTCGTCCTCTCGGTGTGCGCTGTGCATCCGCTGGCCGATCGCGCCGGGAGGGATCTCCTTCGCACGATCTGCGCGCACCTGGCGCCGCGCGGCGCGCTCCTGCTGCTGGACGTCTTCCGTCTCGACGGGCTCGCGCGGGAGCTCGGATGCGCGGCGGGGGAGCTGATCCATCAGCGGGTGGCGAGCGACGGCGCCGCGGCCTGCGGCTCCGCGCTGGCCGGCTCGGTGGATGACAGGCGCGCCGGCGAGCGCCGCGCCGCCGTGGAGGATCATCTCCTCTGGTTGCGGCATGATTCGCACATGGACGCGGCCTGCGCATGGCGCGGGTGGGACGCCGCACTGCTGATCGCCCGCCGGGGCGAGGCGCAGGCGGGCGGCGCGCGGTGGCCGGGGGAAGCCACGGCGGGTGTCGTCGCGAGCGTGACCGACACGATCGGCGACACCCCGATCGTGGCGCTCGACCGTCTATGCCGCGGGCAGGAGGGGTCGATCCTCCTGAAGCTCGAGATGCGCAACCCGGGTCTCAGCAAGAAGGACCGGATCGCGGTGGAGATGGTGCGCGCCGCCCGCCGCACGGGCGCCCTGCAGCCCGGACAGCCGGTCGTGGAGCTCACGAGCGGCAACACCGGCGCCGGGCTGGCGATCGCCTGCGCGATCCTCGGGCATCCCTTCGTGGCGGTGATGAGCGCGGGAAACTCGCGCGAGCGCGCTCGCATGATGATGGCGCTCGGCGCCGACGTCGTGCTGGTACCGCAGCACCCCGACTCGGTGCCCGGTGTCGTCAGCGGGCTCGATCTCGCGCTCGTCGAGGAGCGCGCCCGCGCTCTCGTCGTCGAGCGGGGCGCCTGTCGGACAGACCAGTTCGAGATGGAGGCCAACGTCGAGGCGCACGAGCGCGGGACAGGCGCGGAGATCCTGAGGCAGACCGGGGGCCGACTGGACGCGTTCGTCGATTTCGTGGGCACGGGCGGGACGTTCGCCGGCGTGGCGCGGGCGTTGAAACGGGCGCTGCCGGCTGTCCGCACGTACGTGGTCGAGCCCGCAACGGCGCCTTTCCTGGCTGGCGGGGAAGTCACGGATCAGCGGCACCGCATCCAGGGTGGCGGTTACAGCCGGGAGCTGCCACTCCTGGACCGGGCGCTGTGCGACGGTCATCTCACCGTCAGCGACGAGGAGGCCATCGACGCGGCCCGCCGCCTCGCCCGGATCGAGGGTATCTTCGGAGGCTTCTCGACGGGCGCCAACGTCGCCGCCGCGGAGAAGCTCCTTGCGGGTCCGCACCGCGGCAACACCATCGTGTGTCTCGCGTGCGATTCAGGGCTGAAGTACCTCAGCACCGATCTGTATCTATGAATTAGCCCGGCGGGTTCGGCACCGCGGCGCCTATCGGCCGGACCGAGAGGCCCTCGCGGGTCGTCGTCGGCGGCGTCGTCGCGACGCTCATCGGATGTCTGGTGGTCGGCGTGCTCCCGCCGTTCTCGCTGCCGGTGGCCGCGCTGGCAGGGCTTGTCTGGGCGCTGGGGTACGGCATTGCAGACCCCGTCCATCACCCCTGTCCGCAGGTCGATCGGCCCCGGATGGGCGCGGCTCGCGGTGGGCGCCAGCCCGGGCATGTCAAGCCATTTCGGCGACGCACCGCGGCGGTGGAATTTAACCCCGCTCTTCCCCTCGCTGTGATCCAATCCGGAGCGCCGGTCGGGGGCGCCGCGTCGCGCATCGCCCCTGCCCCCGCGTCTGCCCATGGCCGAGGTGCTCGCTGCATCCCTGATGTTCCCCGCCGTGCTCTTCACGGTCGTGCTCGCGCTCGCGCTCATTTACTGGCTGTTCGTGCTCGTTGGCGCGCTCGACCTCGACCTGCTCGGCGGCGCGCACGCCGACGCCGCGCCCGACCTCGGCGCGCTCGACGGAGCCGCCAAGGGCGCGCTCGAGGGCGCGACCAAGGGCGCGCTCGAGGGCGCCGCCAAGGGCGCGCTCGAGGGCGCCGCCAAGGGCGCCGCGGAGGGCCTGGCCGACGGCGGCGACGCCGCGCATGGCGTCGGATCGCTGCTCGTCGCGCTCCAGCTCCACCGCGTGCCCGCCACCGTGACGCTCACGCTCGTCGCGGCGTTCGGCTGGTTCTCCAGCGTGCTGTCGACGATGCTCGCCGAGCCGGCCTGGCTCGGCGCAGGGCTGCCGCGCTGGGCGCTCGGCCTCGCGGTGCTCGCGGGATCCCTCACGGTCGCCCTGCTGTTGACCTCGCTGGCCGTGCGGCCGATCGCCCCGCTGTTCGTGACCCGGCACGCCGAGGCGAAGAAGGACCTCGTCGGCCGCGTGTGCGTCATCTCCACCGGCCGCGTCGACGAGCGCTTCGGCCAGGCGGTGATCGAGGAGGGCGGCGCGAGCCACATCCTCGACGTGCGGAGCGACACGCCCGGCGCCCTCCGCCGGGGCGACCGCGCGCTGCTGGTGAGCTGGGACCCGCACGGCGAGGTCTTCGGCGCCGAGCCGCTCGACGCCCTGCTGGGCCCGCCCCCGCCGCTCGCCGGGCGGGTTGCGTCCTCCGCGGAAGGTCCCCCGGACGGCGCCGAGGACGACGAGGGCGCCGCGACGGGCGCAGGAAACGCGCGTCAGCGCGGTCGCTGAAGCCGCCATCGCGGTCCGCTCGAACGCCGCCGTCGCGCTGGCGGTTTCGTGTACGCTCCTCCCTGAGGGGGCATCATGCGGCCCCCGATCTGGCTCAGGCCCGGGCGCCGAGCCCTCGCTGACGCGAACGCGGAGGCGAGGGCCGTCGCCCTGCCGCCGCCGAAAACGCGAAGGAGCTCCGCGTGCCCACTCTGACCGTCCCCCTCATCATCGCTCTCGTCGGTGTCCTCGCCTTCGTCGCCCTCGGGATGCTGGTCATGTACGCCAAGTTCTACCGGCAGGTGGATCAGGGCAAGGCGCTGATCATCAACACGCGGGGCGAGGACCCCATCGTCACCTTCACGGGGACGCTGGTGATCCCGATCATCCACCGCGCCGAGTACATGGATATCTCGGTCAAGACGATCGAGATCGACCGGCGCGGCAAGGAGGGCCTGATCTGCAAGGACAACATCCGCGCGGACATCAAGGTCACCTTCTTCGTGCAGGTGAACAAGACGCAGGACGACGTGCGCACTGTCGCCCGGACGATCGGCTGCGTCCGCGCGTCGAACCCGGAGACGCTCGAGCAGCTCTTCGCCGCGAAGTTCTCCGAGGCGCTGAAGACGGTCGGCAAGCGGCTGAACTTCGAGGACCTCTACAAGGAGCGGCAGAAGTTCAAGGACGACATCATCGACGTCATCGGCAAGGACCTGAGCGGGTTCGTGCTCGCCGACGCGGCGATCGACTACCTGGAGCAGACGCCGATCGAGCTGCTCGACAAGGACAACATCATGGATGCCGAGGGCATCCGGAAGATCACCGAGCTCACGGTCGCGCAGAACGTGCTGACGAACGAGCTCCGCCAGAAGGAGCGGATGGAGATCGGCAGCCAGAACCTGAACTCCGACGAGGCCGTCTTCCGCTTCGATCAGCGCCGGGCCGAGGCCGAGGCGAAGAAGGCGAAGGAGATCGCGGTGGCGCAGGCGCGCGAGCAGAACGAGGCCGCCCGCATCACGAGCGAGGAGCGCAAGAAGACGGTGCTCCTCCAGGAGAAGAACGACGAGGAGGCGTTCATCGCGCGCGAGGCGAAGGAGCGCGGCGTCTCGGTCGCCCAGAAGAACAAGGAGCGGGAGGTCGCTGTCGAGACCGAGCGGGTCGAGAAGGCGCGGCAGCTCGAGATCGTGAGCCGCGAGCGCGACGTGGCGCTTCAACAGATCGCGCGCGAGAAGGAGCTGGAGATCCAGAAGAAGGACATCGCCGACGTGATCCGGGCGCGGATCGCGGTCGAGAAGACGGTGGCCGAGGAGGAGGAGCGCATCAAGGACGTGCGCGCGGTGGCCGAGGCGACGCGCCTCAAGGACGTCGTGCGCATCAACGCCGAGGCCGAGGCGCAGGAGCAGCTCGTCAAGCACATCAAGGGCGCCGAGGCGAGCGAGGAGGCGGCGAAGTTCCGGGCGCGCGAGAAGCTCATCACGGCCGACGCCGAGCTCGAGGCGAGCGACAAGGCCGCGCGCGCGAAGATCCGGATGGCCGAGGGCGTGCAGGCCGAGACAGCGGCCGAGGGGCTGGCGCGCATCCGGGTGAAGGAGGCCGACGCGCAGGCGATCGAGAAGCAGGGGTTCGCCGAGGCGCGCGTGACGCTCGAGAAGATGTCGGCCACGGCGGCCGGCGAGGAGAAGCAGGGCCTCGCGCGGGCGCTCGTGAAGGAGGCCGACGCGCAGGTGACCGAGAAGCAGGGGCGCGCCGAGGCGCTGGTCACCCGGGAGCGGCTCCTCGCCGAGGCCGCCGGCATCGAGCAGAAGGGGCTCGCGGCCGCGAGGACGCGCGAGGCCGAGGCGCTGGCGCTGGAGAAGACGGGCCTCGCCGAGGCGACGGCGATCAAGCAGCGGCTGCTGGCCGAGGCCGCCGGCACGGCGGAGAAGGCGACGGCGATGAAGGCGCTCGACGGGGTCGGGCGCGAGCACGAGGAGTTCCGCCTGCGGCTCGAGAAGGAGCGCGCGGTGGAGCTCGAGGCGCTGCGCATCCGCGCGGAGATCGCGCGGGCGCAGGCCGAGGTGCTGCGGGGCGCGTTCGACCAGGCGAAGATCAACATCGTCGGCGGCGACGGGGCGTTCTTCGACCGCTTCGTCAAGGCGGTCACCCTGGGCCAGTCGGTCGACGGGATGGTCGACCAGAGCGCCACGGTGCGCGCCCTTGTCGGCGACTACCTGAACGGCAACGCGAGCCTCCCCGAGGACCTGAAGCAGGTCATCGCCCACCCCGCGCCCCTCGCGCGGCCCAAGGACGGCACGCTGTCCGGGATGCTCACGTCGCTCCTGCCGGGCACCGACGACGACGGGAAGAAGAAGATCGAGGCGCTGGCCCAGAAGGCGCGAGAGCTCGGCCTCGACGAGCTCGTCCAGCAGCGAAGCCCGCGAGCCTGAGCGGCGCGGGGGGCGCGCGATCCGGCGGGCGGACGCCTCGGCTGGGTCGCGCGCTGGTTCATGAAGAGAGAATGAACCACAGAGGCACAGAGGGCACAGAGGGGAGAGAAGAAGGCTTCTTCACCTGAGGGCCCCTCGCTTTACAGCCATTTTTGGCAGAAAATTGAACAGGGAGGCGGGGAGACGGGGAGTATTTTGAGGATTCCCTCCCCGCCTCCCTGTGATTTTTTCTGAAGAATTTGAGGCCATGCCTCAGCTTCTCTACCTCTGTGCCCTCTGTGCCTCTGTGGTTTGTCTCTTCATCTCACTGGTTCTTGGTCACGTAGATCAGNGTCTCTTCATCTCACTGGTTCTTGGTCACGTAGATCAGGGCGGCGATGCACATCTCGTCGAGCGTGCTCTCGCCGAGGTGCACGTCCACGGGGGCCGGGATCTTCTGATCCTTGAGCGCCTTGGCGAGGAACGGGTTGCCCATCGTGTTGTCGTAGGTGCAGCGCATCGTGAGCAGATCGCCCCCGCGGAGGCGCGGGAGGTCCGCGAGCGGCGCGTCGTAACGGAAGCCGCGCTGCCACGAGAAATCCCACCTCGGCGTCTGCACCAGGCACTGCTCCGCGGGCTCGCCGGCGGCGGGCGCCTCGGGCGCGAGGGTGACCTTCATGTCCTTGCCGACATAATGCATGTGCGTGCCAGCGCCGTAGAGGTAGACCTCCGACTCGGACAGCGACGCCGGCATCCTGAACTGCATCGTCTCGACATGATCGCCCACGCCGGCCGGGATCAGGAACTCGACGCCATCCGTGTCGTTCGGCCCGGGCAGGAGCCCGCCACCGCCGTCCATGGGAGACTCGAAGTTGCCGATCAGCGCGACGCCCATGAAGTACTCCGGCACGCCCTGCGTGAAGCGCATCTGCACGCGCGTCGTGTCCGGGTCGGCGGTCGTCCCGGCCGGGTGGTAATGCACCTGCATCACCAGCCGCGAGCCCACGGGGATCTCCGCGCCGATGTTCGGCTCGAACTCCAGGGGCACCGCCCCCGGCGCCCACGCGGCGACGAGCTCGCCCGAGAACCCGGGGCCGCCGAAGCAGTCGTATCCACCCTGCTCGTCGGCGAGCCCCACGGACGCGCCCTCCTTGTCGAGGAACACGAGCGCGTGGTGCACCACCTTGCTGTTGCCCGGGAGGACGTGCACGCCGTTGAGGTAACGCGTCTCCGATAGACCGGGATCCATCACGAAGCACCGGAACTGGTCGGCGTCGCCGCTCGCGACGAACGGCGACGCCGGCGCGACCTCCCTCTCGACGCCGGCGAGGCCGCCGGCCTCGGGGACGAACGGCGCCGGCGCGTCAGCAAGGTCGCCCTCGAGGCTGCCCGCGGCGGCCCACGCCTCGAGCGTCGCGATCTCGGCCTCGGTGAGCCGGAGGTCGTCCTTCCAGCCATGAGGCGGCTCGCACTCGTCGGTCTCGAGCGCGCCCCACGGCGGCATGGTGCGCTCCCGCGCCGAGCGCGCGACCAGGTTGGCCACCGAGCGCGCCGCGTCGTACGTCGTCAGGCTGAACGGGGCGATGTTGCCGGGCGAATGGCAGCTCATGCAGTGCTTCTGCAACAGCGGCTCGACGTCGCGATGGAACGTCGGCGACGCCGCCGTGGGGCCAGGCGCCCCCTCGCCAGAACAGCCGAGGAGCAGCGCCGGAACCAGCCCGAGCAGCGTGAACACGCCCGATGTCGAATGTCGCATGGAACTCCCTTTCAACCGCGCCCGCCGCGCCGACGCGCCAGCGGGGTCATGAAGGCCTCATCGCGATGCGGGCCGCCGGCCCGCCGGCGCACCCTGCTGCCAGCGTGAGGCAACCCACCGGATGATGCAGCGTCCCGGAAGTCGCTGCTGACCGCGGGACAGGCCGGATAGTTCCAGGACAGACGCGCTGCGCCGGCAGAGAAGCACTGTCCCGGCAGCGAGAAAGCGCGCCGCGGCCTGCGGGTGACGCTGCGCAGCGCCCCGCGAGCGCGATCTCGGACGCGTTGCATCCCGGACACAGCGACGTCGCGCAGGGCGCTTCCCTGCGTCCGGCACGCTCGAGACCTGTGGACACCGTAAGGGCCATCGGGTCCACTCGTCTTATGGCGCACGACAGGAATTTTCTGCGTCCTCGGTTCGAATTCGCCTCGCTGGCCGACCGGATGGCGCCGCTGGTCCCGATGATCGCGTTGCTCGCCTCGCTCACCGCGGCCGGCTGCGCGGGAGGCTCGGAGGTGACGACGGGGCCCACCGGGTCCAGCAGCGCGGCGGGCACCGGCGGCCATGGCGGGAGCGGCGGCGGCGGC
>NZ_JEMA01000238.1 GCF_001589285.1 Sorangium cellulosum
CGCCGCCGAGGCCGCCGAGGCCGGGGGCCCCCCACCCGAAGCCGCCCGGCGCACCCCCGAAGCCGCCCCCGAACGGAAGGCCGCCGTAGGGCGACCCGCCGTAGGGCGACCCGCCGTAGGGCGACCCACCGAAGGGCGACCCACCGAAGGGCGACCCGCCGGCCTGCCCGACAGGGAACGGCACCTGGCCGACCTGCCCGGGGCCCTGACCGATGGGGCCGCCCTTGTCGATGGGACCCGCGATCGGCCCGCCGGGGCCCTGGATCGGCCCGCCCTTGCCGATGGGCGGCGCGCCGAGGCCCGGGCCGAGCGGCCCGCCCTTGCCGATCGGGACCTGGCCGCCGATATCGCCCTTGCCGGGGATCAGGCCGCCGCGCGTCTCCTCCTGCTCTTCCTCCTCCAGCGCTTGAACGCTCGACGCCACGTCGACGTCGGCCTGCTCCAAGTCGGCCTCTTCCGGTGTCACCGCGTCGACCGCGCACCCGGTCATGAACACGGAAAAGAGCATCGCCGCTTGCGCCATCTTCATATCGATTGAGCTAACCATCCGTCCTCCTTCCATGCCCCGCGACGGCCTTCAGGCCCGCGGTGTCATGTTGAGCGGCGTGGAGAGCAGGCTGCGTGCCCGAGAGCGCGTGTGCAGAGCCTGCCGCGTCGCCCTCTGTCGCTGCCGGCCCGCGACGGGCGAAAGTGCATTGTCTGAATCCGCGCCGGCGCGGAGTTCTGCCCCGTTTCACCGCGCCCGAGCGCCGCCGCGCCGGCGCGTATCGACAGCGCCGCGCAGCGCCGATGTGGGATGCGCTCGGGCGCTGGAGAAAGGCAAATGTCGTCGCGCGCGCGCGGCGCGGCGCGCGGCCGGACGGCGTGAGAGCGGCCCGACTTGCTGCTTTATCGGGCCCTCGCAAACCGCATTTCCGAAGACCTGGTCGATCTCTGCAATCGAGGGTCGCGGTGACTCGACATCATCGCTCCCCGGCCGCGACGCCCGCGCGTCCGCGCACACGACCCCGCGCGCTGGTCACGCCATGCGCAGCCCACTTCAGCCGATAAGGTCCCCGCGCGTCGCTCCTCGTGCGGCAGCCTCCTCGATGGCGCGCGCCGCGCTGCGCGCTGTCGCCGTCGTCGTCCGGAACGACGGCGCCGCCGCTGGCGTCGGCGGCGGACGACGGCCGTTCGCAAGGCAGCGAGAGCGGCCTCCTCCGCGGAGCGTCCAGCGGGACGCAGACGTCCTCGGCGTCGCCGGGAAAGTCGTCGCGATCGCGGCGCCTCTTCCTGGCAGGAGCCTGTCTCCTGTTGTAAGACTCATTACGCCAAGGGAGCTCGCGCGGCGCCGCTCAGGCGCTGTCCTCGTCACCCTGCCGCGGGCTCACGACGATCTCTGGCGCTCGAAGCGCCGGTTCATGCAGGACACGCGCTGTCTTCGCGCTGTCTTCGCGCTGCTGCGGGCGCGCCGCGGCGCCGCTCGCCCGGGGGCGGGGCCCGCGACGCGCGATCCGAGGCAGCGCTCTTTCTGAGGAGGGGAATCGCATGCGCCGCTGCGCGACGCGCCCGGGTTCATCTTGGCTGGCCGTCTGCATTGCTGTCCTGTCGCTGCTCGTCGCGGCGTGCAGCGATCCCTCGCTCCGCTCCGAGGCGCCGCTCGAGGGCGAGATCGTCCCGGTGCGCTGCGCGCGCGGGCACGTCCTCGGCCCTGGCGGCGCGTGCATGCCGGTGGGCATCCAGGGGTGCGCCGCGCTGTTCATGGAGGACGACGGCCTCTGCCACCCCTCGATGGCGAAATGCCCGGCGGGGACGATACCGAAGTTCGATGAGGGCTGCATTCCCGTGGGCATCCCGCGCTGCGCCAAGGAGCTCGAGGGCGACGACGGGCTCTGCAGGCCGACCATGGCGAAGTGTCCGACTGGCACCTTCGCCACGCCGGAAGCGGGGTGCGTGCCGATCGACGGCCCCGACGGCTGCGGGCCGGGGCGGTGGGGGAGCCTCCCTCGCGCGCCCGGGACCCTGTATGTCGACCCGAGCTACTCCGGCGCGGACAGCGACGGTTCGGAGGCGAGGCCGGTCACGACGCTCGCGGCCGCGCTGGAGCTCGCCGCCGAGGGCGGGACGATCGCGCTCGCGGAGGGCACCTACGACGAGCCGATCGTCGCGACGAGGTCGCTCGCGATCGCCGGCGCGTGCGCCTCGCGCGTGCGGATCCGGGGGGTCAGCCAGCTCAGCCACCCTCCCGCGATCGTGGCCGTGCTCGACGCGGGGGAGGTGACGCTGCAGGGGATCGAGATCGGCGGGGACGGCGCCGGCGTCGTGGCGACGGGCGCGAGCGCCGTGACGCTCGAGCGCGTTCACATCCGGGGCGCCGCCCACGTCGGCGTCCTGTCGGGCCGAGGCGCGCGGATCTCGGTGGCGCGGAGCTGGATCGAGGGGACGCGCTCCGGGATCGAGGGGGACGGCACGGGCGCCCTCGCGAGGGACGGCGGCGCGCTGTCCGTGAAGGAGAGCGCCGTCACGGGCAACCACGGCGCGGGCGTGGCGGCGCACCAGGCGGGCGCCACGGCGGCCGTGGTGGGCAGCCTCGTCGAGGGGACGCTGGCGTCCGAGGTCCACCGGGATGGCCAGGGGATCGTCGTCCGCGACGGCGCCGAGGCGTCGATAGAGGCCTCGGCCGTGGTGGGAAACCGGCTGTCGGGGATCTTCACCATGACGGGCGCCTCGGCGACCCTCTCGGGCGTGCTCGTCGAGGGGACGCTCCCCGGGCTCCACGATCTGAATTTCGGCATCGGCGTGTTCGCGGCGGAGCGGTCGCGCGTCGCGATCGACTCGAGCGCGGTCGTCGGCAACGCGGAGATCGGCGTCGCCGTCATCGGCGAGGGCGCCGCGGCGACGATGGCGCGGAGCCTTGTCGCGGGCACGGTGGCGGCCGCGCCGGAGTCGCCGCTCGCCGGGTTCGGCGTGGCGGTCGCCCGCGGCGCGGCGATGCGCCTCCACGACAGCGCGATCTTCCGGAACCGCGCGGCCGGGGTTCACGTGGCCGATCTGTCCGCCGAGCTGATCGCGGAGCGCAACCTCGTCGAGGGCACCCTCGCCGAGGGGAGCTGGGGCGACGGCGCCGGGGTGATCGTGATGGAGGGTCGCGCCACGCTCGCGTCGAACGCGGTCCGCGCCAACGAGGGGACCGGCCTGTTGATCGGGTATCCCGGGACCGAGGCGACCGTGATAGGCAACCTCGTCGAGGGGCACGTCGCGCCGGACCGCCGCTCGCCGGTCGGGCGGGGGATCGTCGTCTACCGCGGCGCCAGCGCGGTGCTCGCGGGCAACGTCGTCAGCCGCAACCGCTCCGTCGGCGTCCTCGTCGGCTCGGAGATCCCGGGCGGCAAGGTCGAGATGACGGGTGACCTCATCCAGGACACCTTCGGCGACGGGGATGGCAGCGACGGCGCCAGCGCCGGCATCGGCGTCGCGGCCGCGCGCTACGAGCTCCGGCTCGACTCGGCCGTCATCCGCGCCAGCCGCACGGCCGGCGTGGCGCTGTTCGGCGCCGACGCCCACGTCTCCAGGACGATCGTCGACGGGGTGGCCGCCGACGCGCGCGCCGGAGACGGCGCGAGCAGCGACGATCTCGTGGCCGACGGCATCCTGGCGCTCGCCGGATCCACTGCCACCGTCGCCGACGTGCGGGTCGCCGGCTGCGCGCGGGCCGGCATCCTGTTCGACAGGAGCTCGGGTCGCCTCTCCAGGGTGCACGTCTCGGACAACCTCTTCGGGCTGGTCGTGCAGGGCTCGCCCGCGCTCGACAGCGGCAAGGAGAGCGTGTTCACCGACAACATCGCGGCGGACGAGCTCTTCGGGGCCGAGCTCCCGGTGCCTGCATCCGCGCCCCCGCTCTGGTGAGGCGCGAGCCCGGCTGCTCGCTTCGAGTCCTCGCGCGAAACCGTGAAGACATCGAATGGAAACTCCCGCGGTACGTGGTATTCAGGGGAGACGGCAGCGGGGATCCGGGGCCCAGGCGCCCAGTCGCCAGCCCGCGATTCGATCCTGAGCCCACCGCGCTTCCTCACGGGGGCCGTGGCGGACCCCACCGCGCCGCGCCTTCCGGACTCGATCAGCTCACACCAGCACGGAGCGTGTCCAGGTCTCGCCCCTCGAGACGACGCGTCCTCGATCGCCGGCGCGAAGGTTGAAATTTCTGGTCTTGTCACCGCTCGCGGGTCTCTGTTATAGACGTCCCCCGGCCGAACCTGGAACGCCGCGTCGGCGGCGCCCTGCTTTCTTACGATGGTCGCAGAAAATAACAGTGTCAGTGTTGGGTCCGTCCTCCCATCATGACGCGTGATGACAGCACGAGATCGCGTTGCGGCGATGAGGCTTGACGCGCCACGACATCTCCGCTGAAACGCGCCTGAATGAGCAACGAGAGAACTTGACAACGACCTCGAATCCCCGTTGACACTGATGTGCGAAGACGGCTACAGTCCCGACGTCTGGATGCCGGTATGGTGCGCTGCGTTGCGCGCGTCGAGCTCCAGCAGGCCGCTCTGTCGCGTGGCGGCTCCCCGGAAGATCAATGAAGTGGGATAGGGACGGTGGGCGCTCGGGTGTGCTCACGAGGGCCCCGCGAGGAGCATTCTCATGAGGAATCGGTTCTTGCCCCGTCGGACGTTCGTTCTGTCGGCGCTGCTTCTTTCGGTCGGCGTTACATCGGGCTGCGGGAAATCCGATGTTCAGCAGGACCCCTTGAAGCCCGTGGGCGCTGCGCCGGGCGCGCAAGGCAAGGCCACCAACGCGGACACCTTCCTCACCGTCTCGATCGAGCAGCAAGCGTCGTGGGTACGCAACTTCAATCCTCTGCTCGCGGCAGGTAACGTTCGCTGGCCCACCGTCGCTGGCATTTACGAACCGCTCCTCGTTTACAACACGATGAAGGGCGAGTTCACCCCGTGGCTCGCGTCGAAGTACGAGTGGAGCAACGGGAACAAGACGCTCACCTTCACCACGCGGCCCGGCGTCAAGTGGTCCGACGGCCAGCCCTTCACGGCGAAGGACGTGGCCTTCACCTTCGCCCTCCTGAAGAAGCACGCCGCCCTCGACCTGCAGGGCGTCTGGAAGTGGCTGACCGCGGTGGAGGCCAAGAGTGACTCCACGATCGAGTTCTCGCTCGCGCGGCCGTACGTCCCCGGGCTCGTGTTCCTCGGGCACCAGCCGATCGTGCCGGAGCACAAGTGGAAGGACGTGGCGGATCCGGTCACGTACACGAACGAGAACCCGGTCGCGACGGGGCCGTTCACCGAGGTGAAGACCTTCCAGAACCAGATCTACGAGCTCGGCCGGAACCCGCACTACTGGCAGCAGGGCAAGCCCGCGGTCAAGGGCCTCCGCTTCCCGGCCTACCCGGGCAACGACCAGGCGAACCTGGCGCTCCTGAACGGCGAGGTCGACTGGGCCGGCAACTTCGTCCCCGAGATCGAGAAGGTCTACGTGGGCAAGGACCCGGCGAACCACCACTACTGGTTCCCGCTCGTGGGCAGCACCGTGTTCGTCTACACGAACACGACCAAGAAGCCCCTCGACGACGTGCGGGTGCGCAAGGCGCTCAGCATGGCGCTCGATCGCGAGCAGATCGTCAAGGTCGCCATGAACAACTACACGCGACCGGCGGACGCGACGGCGCTCAGCGACGCGCACGAGCGCTGGCGCAGCCAGAAGGTCGTCGAGAGCGGCGACTGGGTGAAGTTCAACGTGGCCAAGGCGAACCAGATCCTCGACGAGGCGGGCTACGCCAAGGGCCCGGACGGCCTCCGCGTCAAGGACGGGAAGCCGCTGCGCTTCGACCTCAACGTCGTCACGGGCTGGTCCGACTGGGTGCGCGCGGCGCAGATCGTCACGCAGCAGGTGAAGCAGATCGGCGTCGAGGCGACGCTGAAGACGTACGACTTCAGCGCGTTCTTCGAGGCGCTCCAGAAGGGCACCTTCGACCTGTCGATGGGCTGGTCGAACGAGGAGCCGACGCCGTACAACTTCTACCGCGACCTCGTGGGCACCGCGACAGTGAAGCCGGTCGGAGAGGCGTCGGCGCGCAACTGGCACCGCTTCGGCGCGAAGCAGGCGGACAGCCTCTTCGAGGGGTTCGAGGCCGCGACGGATCAGGCGGAGCAGAAGAAGCTCCTCGAGCAGCTCCAGGAGATCTTCTCCGAGACGGCGCCCTCGATCCCGCTGTTCCCCGGGCCGTCCTGGGGCGAGTACAACACCCGCCGCTTCACGGGGTTCCCGAGCAAGGAGAACCCGTACGCGAAGCTGTCGCCCAACAACCCGCCCGAGTACCTGCTCGTCCTCACCGAGCTCAAGCCGAAGTGATGTTGGCGTGATCTGATCCGGAGAGCAGGTTAGAAGAGAGAGCTTCTGTGCGTTACCTCCTTCGACAGCTAGGCTTGTACTTTATCGCGGCGTGGGCGTCGCTCACCCTGAACTTCCTCATCCCGCGGCTCATGCCGGGCGACCCCGCCTCGGCGATGTTCGTGCGCTTCCGCGGCCAGCTCCAGCCGGAGGCGATCGACGCGCTGCGGAAGGCGTTCGGGTTCACGGGTGAGCCGCTCTACAAGCAATACATCACCTACCTGAGCCACACGCTGACGGGCGATCTCGGCCTGTCGGTCGCTCACTTCCCCGCGAAGGTGACGGACGTGATCGCGACGGGGCTCGGCTGGACGCTGCTCCTGTCGGGCGCCGCCGTGATCCTCAGCTTCGGCCTCGGGACGCTGCTCGGGATCATCGCGACGTGGAAGCGCGGCGGCCTGCTCGACTCGATCGTGCCGCCCGTCCTGATGTTCCTCGGCGCGTTCCCCTACTTCTGGCTCGCGATGGTGTCGCTGTACATCCTCGGGTTCGTGATGGGGGCCTTCCCGCTGCGCCACGCCTACAGCGACACGCTCACGCCCGAATGGAACTTCGAGTTCATCGGAAGCGTGATATCGCACATGGTCCTGCCCGCCCTGTCGATCGTCATCGCCACCATCGGGGGCTGGATGCTCGGCATGCGCAGCGCGATGGTCACGGTGCTGTCCGAGGAGTACATCACGATGGCCCAGGCCAAGGGGCTCTCCCAGTGGCGGGTCATGTTCACCTACGCCGCGCGGAACGCGCTCCTGCCCAACGTCACCGGCTTCGGCATGGCGCTCGGGTTCGTGCTCGCCGGGTCGCTGCTCACCGAGATCGTCTTCTCGTATCCGGGTCAGGGCTACCTGCTCATCCAGGCTGTTCGTAACCAGGATTACCCGCTCATGCAGGGGATCTTCCTCACCATCACGTTCGCCGTGCTGGGCGCGAACTTCCTGGTCGACGTCATCTACGTGTTTCTTGATCCTCGCGCCCGCGGGCGCTGAGGGCTGGGTCCAGGAGAAGCGATGGCTGCGCAACAAGGCAACAGCGGGGGCAATGCAACCCGTGAGGCGGGGTGGATCCGCCGGCTCCTCTCGAATCGCAAGGCGATGGTGGGCACGCTGATCGTGCTCTTCTTCCTGCTGATCTCGGTGCTCGGCCCCACGATCGTCGGCCAGGACCCGCACGCGTTCGTGGGCATGCCGCACGAGGCGCCCTCGGCCGAGCACCTCTTCGGCACGACGGGCCAGGGGCAGGACGTGCTCGCGCAGACGATCGTCGGCGCGCGGACCTCGCTGGCCGTCGGCTTCGCGGCGGGGTTCGCCGTGATGGCGATCGGCGCGGTGATCGGCATGGCCGGCGGCTACTTCGGCGGCTGGATCGACAGCGTGCTGTCGCTCCTCACGAACGTCTTCCTGATCATCCCCGGCCTGCCGATGGCCGTCGTCATCGCGGCCTACCTGCCGGCGGGGCCGATGACGATCCTGCTCGTCCTCATCATCACCGGCTGGGCGTGGAACGCGCGCGTGCTCCGGTCGCAGGTGCTCGCGCTGCGCGACAAGGACTTCGTGTCCGCGGCCCTGGTGAGCGGCGAGGGCAGCGCGCGCATCATCTTCCGCGAGATCCTGCCGAACATGACGTCGCTCCTCATGTCCGGCTTCATCGGCGCGACGATCTACGCCATCGGCGCGCAGGTCGGCCTGGAGTTCCTCGGGCTCGGCGACCTCAGCGCCGTGACCTGGGGGACGAACCTGTACTGGGCGAGCAACAACGCCGCGCTCCTCACGGGCGCCTGGTGGACCATCGTGCCCACCGGCGTGTGTGTCGCGCTCGTCGGGTTCGCGCTCACGCTGATCAACTATGCGATCGACGAGATCTCGAATCCGCGGCTCCGCGCGGAGGGGGCCTGGTCGCGTCTGATCAAGAGCCGCAAGGTCGCGGTTGGTCCGTCAACGCCGGTAGTGAGGGCTCATGGCGCCTAGTCCGCTTCTCTCAGTTCAGGATCTCCGGGTCGAGTTCATCACGCCGACCGGCCCGGTGTGCGCGGTCGACAACGTCTCCTTCGACATCGCCCCGGGCGAGGTGCTCGGCCTCGCGGGCGAGTCGGGGAGCGGCAAGTCCACGGTGGCGATGGCCATCATGCGGCTGCTGCGCCCGCCGGCGATCATCACGGGCGGGCGCGTGCTCTTCGCCGGGCAGGACGTCCTGTCGATGACGGAGGAGCAGCTCCGCGCGTTCCGCTGGCGCAAGATGGCGCTGGTGTTCCAGAGCGCGATGACCGCGCTCAACCCGGTGCTGACGATCGGCGAGCAGATCGCCGATCCGATCATCGCGCACGACGGCGTGACGCAGGCGCAGGCGATGGAGCGCGCGGCAGCGCTGCTCAAGCTCGTCAACATCGACCCGTCGCGCCTGACCAGCTACCCGCACCAGCTCTCGGGCGGCATGCGCCAGCGCGTCGTGATCGCGATCGCCATGGCGCTCAAGCCGCCGTTCCTCATCATGGATGAGCCCACGACGGCGCTCGACGTGGTCGTGCAGCGGGAGATCCTGCAGCAGATCGCCGAGCTCAAGGAGCGCCTCGGCTTCTCGATCCTCTTCATCACGCACGACCTCTCGCTCATCGCCGAGTTCTCCACGCGCATCGCCATCCTCTACGCGGGCAAGCTCGCGGAGACCGCCCGCGCCAAGGACCTGTTCAGCGATCCGAAGCACCCGTACACGCAGGGGCTGCTCGGGTCGTTCCCCTCGGTCCGTGGGCCCCGCCGCAGGCTGCAGGGCATCCCGGGCTCGCCGCCCGACATGCGCAACCCGCCGTCCGGCTGCCGCTTCCACCCCCGATGCCCCCAGGCCTTCGCGACCTGCCAGAACGAACTGCCGGTCCTCCGTGAAATCGCGCCCGAGCACCGCGGCGCCTGCCACCTCTACTGACCATGACGACGACGCAACCGTACGCTTCACCTGTCCTCGACGTGGTGCGCCTCGGCAAGTACTTCCCTGTCGGCGGCGGGATCCGCGCGCAGCAGCTCCGGGCGCTGAACGACGCCTCGTTCACGCTCGCGGAGCGCGAGGTCATCGCGCTGGTCGGGGAGTCGGGCAGCGGCAAGAGCACGATCGCCCGGCTGCTCGCGCGGCTGATGCCCCCGAGCAGCGGGCAGATCCTGTTCAAGGGTCGCGACGTGCTCAAGGAGGAGCCGAACCGCGCCTCGCTCGCGTACCGCGGGCAGGTGCAGATGATCTTCCAGGATCCGTTCGGCTCGCTGAACCCGGTGCACACGATCGGCTACCACCTGGAGCGGCCGCTGCTGCTCCACAACAAGGCGCCGAACGCCGCGATCCTCAAGGAGAAGGTGCACGCGCTGCTCACGACGGTCGATCTCACCCCCCCGACGGAGGTCGCGGCCAAGTTCCCGTACCAGCTCTCGGGCGGCCAGCGGCAGCGCGTGGCGATCGCGCGCGCGCTGGCGGTGGATCCCAGCGTGATCCTCGCGGACGAGCCGATCTCGATGCTCGACGTCTCGATCCGCATGGGCGTCCTGAACCTGATGGAGCGCCTCAAGGAAGAGCGCGGCATCTCGTACCTCTACATCACGCACGACATCGCGAGCGCGCGCTACGTCGCGGATCGCACGATGGTGATGTACGCCGGCCACATCGTGGAGGGCGCGCCCAGCGAGGAGCTGATGCAGCAGCCGGCGCACCCGTACACGAAGCTCCTGCTGTCGGCGGTGCCGGACCCGAACGGCTCGATCCGCGGCGAGCTGCCGGCCCGCTCCGGCGCGCCGAAGCTCGTCAACCCGCCGCCGGGGTGCCCGTTCGCCGACCGCTGCCCGAGCGTGATGAACGCGTGCCGCGAGCAGATGCCCGGGCCCGTCGACGTCGGCTCGGGGCACTGGGTCCGCTGCCACCTCTACTCGCCCGGGATGGCCGCGGCGGCCGCGCCCTTCCAGGCCACGGTGCCGGCCCCCGTCGGGACCATGCCCGTCTGAGGAGAACCACGAAGCCACATGCCGTCTCTGAGATTTCCCGACAAGTTCGTTTGGGGCGTCGCGACGTCGTCCTATCAGATCGAGGGCGCGACGAGCGAGGATGGCCGGAGCGAGTCCATCTGGGACCGCTTCGCGAAGACGCCCGGCCAGATCACCGACGGGACCAACGGCGACATCGCGTGCGACCACTATCACCGGTGGCCTGAAGACATCGCGCTCATGAAGAGCCTGGGCATGATGGCCTACAGGTTCTCGATCGCGTGGCCGCGCGTCCTGCCGAACGGCCGGGGCGCGGTGAACCCGAAGGGGCTCGACTTCTACAGCCGGCTGGTGGACGGCCTGCTCGAGGCCGGGATCGAGCCGTACGCGACGCTCTTCCACTGGGATCTGCCCCAGGTGCTCCAGGACGAGGTCGGGGGCTGGCTCCACCGCTCCACCGCGGAGGCGTTCGTGGAGTTCACCGACGCGATCACCCGGAAGCTCGGCGACCGCGTGAAGAAGTGGATCACCCACAACGAGCCGTGGTGCACGGCGTTCCTCAGTTACGAGAAGGGGATCCACGCGCCGGGCATGCGCGATTTCGGCAAGGCGCTCACGGTGAGCCACCACCTCTTGCTGTCGCACGGCCTCGCGGTGCCCGTGGTGCGCAGCAACTGCCCCGGCGCCGAGGTGGGCATCACGCTGAACTCGAACTACGCGATGCCCGCGTCGCCGAGCGCCGCGGACCACGACGCGGCCCGCCACTACGATGGGTACTTCACCCGGTGGTTCCTCGACCCGCTGTACGGCCGGCATTACCCGGCGGACATGATCGCGGACTACATCAAGCTGGGCTACCTCCCGCCGGAGGGGCTGACGGTGTGCAAGCCGGGCGATCTCGACATCATCGCGACCCAGTGCGACTTCCTCGGCCTGAACTACTACTCCCGGGCGGTCCTGCGGAGCACCAAGGTGCCCGAGGAGCAGAACCTGCCGCGGACGGTGCACGTGGCGCCCGTCTCGGAGCAGACCGAGATGAACTGGGAGGTGTACCCGGAAGGGCTGCGGCGCCTGCTCCTGCGGCTGCACGTTGAGTACGGGGTGCCGAAGATCTACGTGACGGAGAACGGCGCGGCCTACTCGGAGGGGCCCGACAAGAGCGGGCGCATCCCGGACGAGCGCCGGCTCAAGTTCCTGCGCGACCACTTCATCGCTGCGCGGCAGGCGATCGACGCGGGCGTGCCGCTCGCCGGGTACTTCGTGTGGTCGCTGATGGACAACTACGAGTGGGATCGCGGCTACTCGCAGCGGTTCGGCATCGTCTGGGTGGACTACGAGACGCAGCGGCGCACCCCGAAGGACAGCGCGCTCTGGTACAAGGGCGTCATCGCCGCCAACGCCGTCGACGACGGCGCCTCGCAGGCCACTTGACCGACGTGCGCGCGGCGCGCCGCGGACCGCGCGGCGCGCCGCGGCTTCGCCGGGCCGGGCAGCTCGGCGAGGCCTCCTCCCGCGCCGTCACGTCACGCGGAGCACCTCGTCGAGGGACGTGACGCCCTCCTTCACCCGGGCGAGCCCGGCCTCGCGGAGCGGTACGAGGCCGACCTTGCGCGCGGCGTCCCGGTACGCGCGCTTGCCGGCGCGCGCCTTCACGAGGTCGCGCAGGTCGTCGTCGAGCTCGAGCATCTCGAACAGCCCGACCCGGCCCCGGTAGCCGGTCATGTGGCACGTCTGGCATCCGACGGCGCGCTTCAGCTCGGTGCCCTTCTCGATGAGGACCCGATCCTCCTCGCCGGTCACGTCGCTCTCGACCTCGTACGTCTCCGCGCACTCGGCGCAGAGCCGCCGCACGAGCCGCTGCGCGATCACGGCGAGCAGGGCGTTGGCGACGATCCACGACTCGGCGCCGAGGTCCACGAGGCGCGCGACGGTGTCGACAGCGTCCGAGGTGTGCAGCGTCGACAGCACGAGGTGCCCCGTGAGGCTCGCCTGCAGCGCGATCTGCGCCGTCTCGGGGTCGCGCATCTCGCCGACCATGATCACGTCCGGGTCCTGCCGCAGGATGGCGCGAAGGCCGGTGGCGAAGGTGAATCCCTGCCGCGGGTTGGTCTGGCCCTGCGTGATGTCCCCGAACTCGACCTCGATGGGATCTTCGAGCGTCACGATGCTGAGCTCGCTGGTCTTCATCACCTTGAGCAGCGAGTAGAGCGTCGATGTCTTCCCCGACCCGGTCGGCCCGCACACGAGGATGAGCCCCGACGGGCGGTCCGCGAGCCGCTCGACCCGCGGCAAGTCGACCTCGGGTAGCCCGAGCTTCTCGAGCGCGATGAGCTGGTGGCTGAGCAGCACGCGCAGCACGACCGTCTCGCCGTGGATCGCGGGGAACGTCGAGGCGCGCAGGTGGATGAGCGGGTGGCCGTGCAGCTCCAGGCTGAACTGGCCGTCCTGCGGCAGCCGCCGCTCGGTCATGTCCATGCGCGCCAGCACCTTCACGCGCGAGGCGAGCGACGGCGCGAGCTCGAGGGGGATCTGCCCCTGCGCCACCATCACGCCGTCGACGCGGTACCGCACGCGGATGCTGTCGCGCTTCGGCTCGACGTGGATGTCGCTCGCGCCCATGGAGACCGCGCGGCGGACCAGGTGATCGAGCATCTTGACCGCATCGAGGTCCTCGGACGACGCGGGGGGACGGCTGAAGCTCACCGCGCCCCTTTCTTGCCGCCGACCTCGACGGTGCGGAGCGAGACCATCTTGAGCTCGTTCGAGGGAGGGAACGTCGCCCAGACGCTGACGCCGTAGAGGCCGGGCCGCTTGCGGTCGTCCAGCGGGACCTGGATGTCGAATCGATTGCCGGTCACCTGAAGAGGAATAGGCGTCTTGAAGCCTTTCGGGAAGAACGTCGCGTAGGGGGGCGGGATCGGGTAACCGCCCATCTTGAGCAGCCTCTCCGGCGGGATCGGCTTGCCCGCCTCGACCCGCGAGATCCCGACGCCCGCGATCTTCGCCGGCGCCCTGAGCTCGCCGGCCACCCGGATCACCTCGCCGACCTGCGCGCGCCCGGGGAGCGGCTGGTACGCTCCGTAATCGTCGACGAACTCCTGCGCCATGCAGGCGATGTCGAGCCCCTTCGCCTTGGCCAGGCCGACCCCGAGCGATGTGTGCGGCGCTGTGAGCACGTTGCGCCGGTGCCCGTCGGCCGGGGGCTTCTCGTTCATGAAGGCGTTGTGCACCCGCTCGAGGCTCTCCGCGGAGAAGCGCGGATCCGGGTCGAGCTCGCGCGGGATCGCGTCGGCGAAGCAGCCGGCGTTCTCCATCACGAACCCGTCGCCGCCCGCCGCGGTGTAGCGCTCCTCCGGGACCGATCCGTCGCTGCCCCAGTGGCCGGTGTAGCCGACGCGCACCATGTCCTCGGCGTGCCGCCGCCCCGCGCGCGCCGCTGTCTCGTCCCACGTGACAGGGGGCAGCTTGTGCGCCGCCCGATCGCGGTTCACCAGCGCGAGCACGTACCGCCCTGCCTCCGCGCGCGTCATCCCCCGGCCCGGCGCGGGCGGCGCCGCGGCGGCCTGCGCCTCGCCGCCGGCTTCCTCGCCGCGCGCCTCGCCCTCGTCGCCGCGCGCGCGGTCCTCGTTCGCGCCCTCCGCGGCGAAGGCCGCTGGCGGCCCTCCCGCCGGCTCCTTGCCGGCGCCCGCGCCGCACCCGAGCGCGTGGGCGCTCGCGGCGACGAACCCGAGCCACGGCGCCCCGGGCCAGCGCCTCCGCCGGTCGTCCATCGCTCCTGTCCTCCCTCGTGTGCCTCTCGTGATCCCGCGCATCGGCGCGACGGTAGCGCCTCGGTGTCGCGCGCGCACCCGGGCAGCGCCGGCGCCGCGCACGCCGCGCGGCGGCGTGCGCGGCGCCGAGGTGGTAAGCGATGCGCCACGTGAGCACCTCCTCGTCGTCACAGGGCGCGGTCGCCGCGCACCCGCCCGGGGCCTCCGCGATCGTCCTCGCCGCGGAGCGCGAGGGGCGCGCGGCGCGGCCGACCGCGGGCGTCCTGTGGATGGTCCTCGCCCAGGCGCTGTTCGCCGTGATGAACGTCCTCTCGCGGCTGTCGTCGGAGAGCGCCCCGTGGCCCGAGGTCGCCGCGTCGCGCGCGCTGGTGGGCGCGGCCACCGCCCTCGGCGTCGCGCTCGTCCGCCGCGCGCCGCTCTCCATGGAGCGCAGCGATCGGCGCCTCACGTGGGCGCGCTCGCTCTGCGGCACCGGCGCGATGCTCTGCGTCTTCTACACGCTGGGCTCGCCGCAGATCGCGCTCGGCGACGCTGTCACGCTCGGCGCGACGAGCCCGATCTTCGTCGCGATCCTCGCGCCGCGGATGCTCGGCGAGCGGAGCAGCCGCGGCCTCTGGGTCGCGATCTTGCTCGCCTTCGCGGGCGTCGCGCTGATCGCCGCGCCGCGGCTCGCGATCGCGGGCGAGACGGCGCTCGTCGCCACGCTGGGCGCCGTCTTCTCGGCGTTCGCCATGATCTGGCTGCGCCGGATCGGCGCCAGCGGGACGCGCGCGAGCCCCGAGTCGGTCGCGCTGCACTTCTCGCTCGTGGCGAGCGCCGCGATGATCGCGCTGTCGATCCCGGTCTGGCGGACGCCCGACGCCGTCGGCGTCGCGCTGCTGATCGGGACGGGCCTCGCCGGCGGCCTCGC
This sequence comes from Sorangium cellulosum, assembly GCF_001589285.1. GTDB lineage: Bacteria > Myxococcota_A > Polyangia > Polyangiales > Polyangiaceae > Sorangium > Sorangium cellulosum_G. Next base: position 15,015 of record NZ_JEMA01000238.1, read on the forward strand.
GCAGCTCGCGATGACGCGCGCCTACGCGCTCGACAACGCGGCGCGCATCGGCGCGATCGGTTATGTCGGGGTCGCCCTGTCGCACGTGCTCGCCGCCGCCTGGCTCGGCGACGTCCCCTCGGCGCGCCAGGTCCTCGGGGCGACGCTGGTGATGGCGGCCGGCCTCTGGCTCGCCTCCCAGGCGCTGCGCGACGCGCGGCGGCCGGCGCGTCGATCGACGCGTTGACCGGGTCCACCTCACATGAGATAGCGCACCTCCGCTCAAGGAGGATCTGCATGAAAGCGTTCGCTATCCAGGGTTCGTTCGGACTCGACGCGCTCCGCCTGGTCGATCTCCCCGAGCCGACGCCGGGGCCCGGGCAGGTCGTCCTCAGGATGAAGGCGGCGTCGCTGAACTACCGCGACGTGCTCGTCGTAAAAGGTCTTTACAATCCGAAGTTCCGGCTGCCGCTCGTCCCGTTCTCCGATGGCGTCGGGGAGGTGATCGGCGTCGGGGAGGGGGTGACGCGGGTGAAGGTCGGCGATCGCGTGTGCCCGATCTTCAACCAGCGCTGGATCGACGGGGAGCTCACCGCGTCGAAGGCGAGGGGAGCGCTCGGCGGCGAGCTGCCCGGCGTGCTCTCCGAGCAGGTGCTCGTCAGCGAGGAGGGGGTGGTCGCGGCCCCGGCGCACCTCACGGACGAGGAGGCCGCGTCGCTGCCGTGCGCCGCGGTGACGGCCTGGAACGCGCTGTTCGCGGCGAGCCACCTCAAGGCGGGCGACACGGTGCTCGTGCAGGGCACGGGCGGCGTCTCGATCTTCGCGCTGCAGCTCGCCCGGCTCGCGGGCGCGCGCGTCATCGTCACGTCGAGCAGCGACGAGAAGCTCGAGCGCGCGCGGTCGCTCGGCGCGTCGGAGACCATCAACTACCGCGCGACGCCCGACTGGGACACGCAGGCGCTCTCGCTCACCCGCGGCGCGGGCGTGGATCACGTCGTCGAGGTCGGCGGCGCGGGCACGATCGCCCGTTCGCTCCGCGCGGTGCGGACCGGCGGGCGCGTGAGCGTCATCGGCGTGCTCTCGGGCGGCGCGCCCGAGCTCAGCCTGTTCCCGTTCCTGATGAAGCAGATCGTCGCGCAGGGCGTCTTCGTGGGCTCACGGGCGATGTTCGAGGACATGAACCGCGCGATCGCGGCGGGCGGCCTGCGGCCGGTCGTCGACCGCGTGTTCCCCTTCGGCGAGGTGCGCCAGGCGCTCGACCACATGGCGAGCGGCGGGCACTTCGGGAAGATCGCGCTCCGGTTCTGAGACGGACCGGGCCGTGCGCGGCGTCCGCCCGGCGCTCCGGCGCGGTCCGCTCGGAAGTGGCCTCGCCGGCCCAGGTCGTCTACGAGTCGTGACGCATGGATTCCGCGGCCGGCGCGCTCGCCTGCGCCGCGCGAGAGGTGGTGGACGATGCAGCGCGATCTGGAGACAGAGGTCCTGTGTGGCCAGCTCATCGTGGGCGGATTCGACGGCGCGGAGCCGCCCGCCCGGTATCTCCGGGCGCTCGCCGAGGGGCGGCGGGGCGGCGCGATCCTGTTCCGGCGCAACGTCCCTGACCTCGACGCCACGGCGCGGCTCTGTCAGGCGCTCGCCGCGGCGGGCGGCCCCGAAAGGCCCCCGTTCATCGGGATCGATCAGGAGGGCGGCCGCGTCACGCGCCTGCGCGCGCCGTTCCTGGCGCTGCCCCCGATGCGCTCGCTCGGCGAGCTCATGGACATCCCGCTGCTGCGCCGCGCGGCCCGCGCCGTCGCGTCCGAGCTGCGGGCCGTCGGCATCAACCTGAACTTCGCCCCGGTGCTCGACGTCGACTCGAACCCCGAGAACCCGATCATCGGCGATCGCGCGTTCGGCCGCGATCCGCGCACGGTCACGAGGGCCGCCGTCGCCTTCCTCGAGGGGCTCCAGGAGGAGGGCGTGCTCGCCTGCGGCAAGCATTTCCCGGGGCACGGCGACACCGCGCTCGACAGCCACCTCGCGCTGCCGACCATCGCCCACGGCCGCGGCCGCCTCGACGAGATCGAGCTGCCGCCGTTCCGCGCGGCCTCCCGGGCGGGCGTCGCGTCGCTGATGACGGCGCACATCGTCGTCGAGGCGCTCGACCCGGGCGTCCCGGCGACGCTCTCCCGCGCCATCTGCACGGGCCTCCTGCGCGACGAGATCGGCTTCGAGGGGGTGCTCTTCTCGGACGACCTCGAGATGGCCGCGATCGCGGCGCACTACCCCGTCGAGGAGGCCGCCACCGCGGCGATCTGGGCGGGCTGCGACGCGCTGCTCATCTGCAAGGACGAGGACCTGCAGGACCGCGCGCACGAGGCGCTCGTGCGCAGGGTCGAGCGCGATCCGCGCTTCCGCGAGCGCTGCGTCGAGGCGGCCGCGCGCGGCCTGGAGCAGCGCCTCCTGCGCCCGCCGCGGCCGGCCGCGTCGCCGGCGGAGCTCGCCGAGGTCGTCGGCGGGCCGGCGTCTGGGGCNAGCTCGCCGAGGTCGTCGGCGGGCCGGCGTCTGGGGCCGTGCTCGAGGACATC
>NZ_JEMA01000239.1 GCF_001589285.1 Sorangium cellulosum
CCCCGGGGACGGCGCGCGCTCGCCCGGGGCGGTGATCAGGCCGGCGGAGGTCTGGAGCGGCACGAGGGCGGCGATCGCCTCGGCCGCCACGTGCCCCGGGCGAAGCAGCCGCGCGGGCGAGCGCGAGACGTCGACGATCGTCGACTCGATGCCCACGGCAGTCGGCCCGCCGTCGACGATCGCGTCGATGCGCCCGCCGAGGCTCTTCTCGACGTGCTCGGCGGCGGTCGGCGAGATCGCGGTGGAGCGGTTGGCGCTCGGGGCGGCGATCGGCAGGCCGACGGCGTCGAGCAGGGCGCGCGCGACCGGGTGCACGGGCACGCGGATCGCCACGGTGGGTCCGCCGGCGGCCACCTCGTCGGCGACGCGGTCGGGGCGGCGCGCGACGATCAGCGTGAGGGGCCCTGGCCACATCGCCTGGGCGAGCCGCTCGGCGTCGTCGGGCCAGCTCGCCGCGAGCGCGCGGGCGGAGGCGACGTCGGGGACGTGGACGATCAGCGGGTTGCCGGGCGGCCTTCCCTTGGCCTCGAAGATGCCGCGCGCCGCGCGCCCGTCGTCCGCGCGCGCGCCGAGCCCGTACACCGTCTCGGTGGGGAAGGCGACGAGCCCTCCGCGCCGGAGGATCTCGGCAGCCCGTGCGATGGAGGCCGCGTCCGCGGCGAGCCGCTCGGTTTGCATGCGCCGCCGTCCATGTTGCCCGGGCGCGCGGGAGGCAAACGAAAACCGACGCGGGGGGCGGCGGGGCGAGCTCGCCGCGGGGGGCGCGGAGCATGCGCCGGCGAGCAGGGGGCTGTCGCCGTGGTCAAGCGGACCTGTCGCGGCGCAGCGGGTTGCTGCGGCGAGGCCCGTGCGCGGACTCGCTGGCTGACGAACCCCAGCGTGGCGGAAGCCGCGTGCGCACCAGCGCACCACCGGCGCGGTCGGAATTGGAACTGCGGCTGACTGGCCGACTTTTGCGTTGACGTCCACGGACGAACCGAGAAATAGTGTTCGTGGTTACAGGGCCGCGTCGCGACCCTGGGGGGGGTCCGTCATGGTCACGCGCGCGCACGACAATGCCTGCCTGCCTGCTCTGCGCTTGTGCGCTCGTCGTTGTCCCGTGGCCCGCGCAGGCCTTTGAGCTCAGCGGTGGAGTGAGCGTGGGCGGGATCCAGGTCGGGACCGAGCCCAGGCTTGCGGTGAGTCCTTCTGTCGGGTGGCTCTGGCGCAGAGAGAAGGACTTCCGGATCGAAGTCCACAACATGCTCAGCATCGTCCCAGGGGCACGTGTAGGGGTCTACGATCGAACGGCCGTTACGCTTGGATACGTCACGAAGACAGGTAACGTCAGTCTTGGGCCGTCCCTGGCGATCTACGCGATGCCCGTGTGTGGTGTCGTGTTCTGCGACAGCGTGGTGGGTCTTGCTCCAGGTGTTCGCGGGCAATCTGATTGGTTCTTTGCTGGTCGTCTGGGCGCGTCCGTGAGCACTAACGTGGACTGGGCCGGCGGGAGTAGCCGATTTCTTCCTGGTAGCTGGGTTGTGATGGTCGCTGCTGGGCCTGTTTGGAGATTCGGTGGGGAGTCCAAATGAACAAGCTGTGCGCTCTTCTAAGTTTGGGTCTCGCGGGGTGCAACTTCGATGTCGGAGACTGTTACCTCCGGAGTGAGGGCGAGAGCGGTGCCGGCGGCATCATCGTCACTGCGACAGGGGTCGGCGGCTACGGCTTCGGCCCGACAGGGACCGGAGGCTTCGGGCCTGTGCCGCCGCTGGAGCCGCAGGACGTGGATCCCGCTCCTCCCGTCTGCAACATCGCGGCCCAGAGCCCATGCAACGAGAAGTGCGAGGCGGACTACCAGTCTGCTTCCGTCGCATGTGGCAAGTTCGAGAGCGAAGCGCAGCGGAGGGCGTGCGGTGAGAGCGCCTACGCTGATTATCGTAGCTGTCGAGAAAATTGCGAGCGGACAAGTAACAAAGTCTGTGACGAGAAGTATCAGGATTGCATGGACCGCGGTCCATGGCGGTCTTGTGCAAGTCCAAGGTCTGGAGACCCAGGCGAGACGAAGTGTCGAACCTGCTATAGACGATGCGAGTCTGGGGATGCTCCGTCACCGGATTGCAGAAAGTGTTTGTTCTGAGGCTCCAATGGCTATTCACGTCACTACAAATGAGGATATTCGGAGTGCGGTCCGGCGCGGGCTTCGCCTTCCCGTGCGCCTCATGCGCGATAACGTGCTGGAGGGGCCGTGTGCGTCCGATCCCGAAGACCATCGTGAGCAGCGGTGCGATTATTGGAACCTTCGAGGGCGGGAACGTGCACATTTTTGTTCGTCGTTCGATGATATTATCAGCGCAGTGAAATCGCGTCGGCGAATCGTCCTGTGGACGTCCGGGTTGTGGAGGGATAGGCTGATGCTGTGGGCGCTCTGCGCGTGGAGGCTCCGCTATTGGCCCGAGCACCCGGACCTCGACATTGTCGTCCTGGGCGATGCGCCGGAGGATGGGTTTAGCCGTGGATTCATCCGCGTGAAGCCGGCCGACGCGCGCCGCGGTCTGGACGACGCGCGCGCTCAATCTCGGACGCGCGTCCAGCACATGGCGCGCTCCTGGCGAAAGCTATCCGGTCGGTCTCCGATCCTGTCCAACGAGGGGGGGCGCGCAGATCGAGCGCGGAAGGAGCTCGTAGAGCTGGGCACCCACCAAGCCGCATTCTTTCCTCGCGTGGACGGTAACGCGCTCACCCAGTCTTGGGTTGACCAGCTCTTGTTCGCGTGTCTAGGCAAAGACTGGCTGACGCCCGCTGACGTATTCATGCACCGTTCATCGGCTGGCGAAGAGCTGCGTAATGGTTGGGGAGCACGCATCGGCGATTTCTTTATCGCTATGCGGCTGCGCCAGTGGGCCGAGCACCGTGGGGCTGAGGCCGCGCTGGAGAGTGTGCCCTACAGGACGGACAGACCGCCTATGCTGGAGGCTCGCTATAGGCTGACGGCTGTCGGCGATGAAATAAAGCAACACGGTCTTGCTGAAATCGCTCAAGGGCCGCCGCTGCCGATGTGGGGGGTCACGGCGTACGACCCGGCGGCCCCGTGGGTCGTCGCGGAGGGCCCTTCGGGGGCGCGCCTGCAGCGGCTCGGAGCGCGCCCCAACGTGCAAATGTAGCGATCTCGATCCTCGAGGCGCGGGCCGTGGCAGACACCGCGCCCTCCGCGGCGGTGATCGCGGCAGCCCGTGCGCTGCTCGCTCGCTCGGCGGGGCGACGCCGCCGAGCGGTCTCCTCCTCCCCGGCCCGTCCCTGCGACGCCCCCGCGGGGTCTCGACCAAACGCGGAGGCTCTCCAGGAGCCGGCAGAGAGGTCGCGACCTCTCGATTTGTATGAAAAGATCCATTTCTTTTGATCGGGACCTCGTCGCGGCCTGAAAAGATCCCCCGCGATCGGTCGCGACCTCGCCGTGGGCTCATGACGAGCGTCGGCGTTGATCGCGACCTCCGGGACAGCATCTTTTCGACGGGTCGGGTTGGTCTCGAGCCGTCGCAAACCGGCGGGCCGCTTGACGGGCGCTGCCGCGTCGCCGTCTCCTGGCCGGACACGCTGTCCCCGGGTCAAGGAGGTCTATTGCGATGTTGAAACACCTGATGATCGAAGAAATGGTCGCGCTTGTGTCCCCGTGGATCGAGAACGCGCAACGGAAGCGGCTGTTCCTCTCGATTCCCGAGATCGCCGGCCTGCACCCGAAGGTCGTCGCTGCCCATGAGTCCGTGCTCGCCGTGCGCCCGAGCAAGGCAGGATCGTCGGCCGCGATGAGCGCGTTGAACGACGAGCTGGCGCGCGTCGACGACCGCCACGATCACCTCGCCAGGGCCGTTTGCTGGGGCGTCGACGCGCACCGCGCGCATTGCCTCGGCGCGGATCCTCCGGACCGGGAGCGCGCCGCGACCTGCGACCAGGTGCAGCCGAAGCTGTTCCCGAGCGGTCTCAACATCATCAAGGCCTCTCCGACCGCGGAGGCGGGCAACACAGCGCGCGTCGCCCGGCTCCTCGACGAGGAGCCGTCGATAGGCGAGTTCCTGAAGGGGATCCCGGCGCCCGGGAAGACGACGCTGCTCCACACGACGCAGCGGTGGATCAAGACGGGCAAGGAGCTCGAGGCGATCGAGCACCGGCGGGACGAGCTCGCCGCCAAGGAGAAGACGGCGCCGGTGACGAAGGCGACGGTCGCGGCGGCGCGCAGCCAGTGGTTCCGGGTCGTGTCCGCGGTGCTCTCCAACCTGGAGCTCTCCGACGCGCCGGCCGAGGCGGTCGAGACGATCCGTGGGCCCGTGCTGAAGGCCTCGGAGCGGGCAGGAAAGCGGTATGCCGGGGCGCCCGCGGGCGAGGGGCCGAGTGCGGAGGAGCCGGGGGAGCCGGCGGTCGGTGAGGAGGAGGCGGGCGCGGGGGACGGCGAGATCGTGAGCTGAGGCGACCCCTGCGAGCGCCGCGAGCGACTCGCGGCGCTCGCGGCGCGTCCGATCAGCGCTTGCTTTCAGCGTCATGACAGGCTGCGCGGCCCACCCGCGATGCACGGAGACCGGCAGGCGGCGTCCGGGCAGGCGGCGCGGCGCCGGCGTCGAGGGCCTCGAGCACAGGCCCGGGGCGGCCGATATCGACCTCGTCCACCGGGCCGACATCGGAAGCCAGGCGGGGCGACGAGGAGCAGGGGCGCGCGCTCCCCAAGGCCTCTTCGCCGTATCTGCCGCAGCGGCCGCGGAGCACGCCGGCGAGGGCCGTGCCGTCGCCACGGTCAGGCGGAATCGTCGCGGTGCAGCGGATTTCTGGGCGAGGGGTGCTCGCCCAGTCGTTCGCCGACGGACACCAACGCGTGGAACCGCGTTCGCCTGTGCGTTCGCCCGGACGGCGAGCCCCCTGGGAACCCTTTCCATCGACGCGCAGAATTTCTACTTGACGCCCGTGCCACACCCTCGAAGGGGGCGCGCCATCACGTCGCGTCTCGCGATTCGGCGAAGGGCTTCAAACCGGGGAGACGGTGAGGACGTCACAGGGACGGATCTCATGGGCTGCAGGGGTCGTCCTCCCGCTCCTTGTGTCGACGCCCGTAGAAGCGTATGAGCTGCGCGCCGGTGTGAGCCTCGGGTGGCTCCAGGCCGGTACCGTTCCGCGCCTCGCGGTGGGGCCGCACGCCGCCATTGCGTGGCCCATCCAGCGAGACATCCGGTTCACGGTGCACGACCTGTGCACGATCCTACCCGACCCAGAGGACGGGTCCGGGGTCTACAACCAGACCTCGATTGACATTCGGTACGCGTGGAAGGACGGCAACGTCAGCGCGGGGCCCTCGCTCGCGTTCTACATCATGCCGGCGTGCGGCACCACCTTGTGCGGCCGCGTCGCTCGAACTGAGAGGATGGGGCTAATAGATCCGGGCCGTGCAGCGAGCCTCAGTGAAGAGATCACGGAGGAGGTCGCAAACATCATGGACTACGACCTCCCGCAGGGGATCTTTCGCAAGAGGTTTGCTGTTCAGGCCGACGCTGCGTTCAAGTCCAAGTATAAGTGGCTCGGCGCCAGGGTGACGAATCCATGGCGATAACCCGCTCCGATCTTCTCGACGTCGTCTACCGATTCTACCCTCGGGGTGTGCATGAAATCATGCGCAGTTGTGTGCCGCCGGGCGAGCCCATCTACGAGGACACGGAGGAGCACCGCCGCTTGGTGGAAGCCGCAAGCCGCGGGCGAGCGGAGTACCCAACGTGGGAGGCCATGATCGACAGACTGGGGGATCGATACAGGCTTCAGAACGAGTCGCTCAACCTGTTTGCAGGGGGAATCGACCCGGCGTACCCGGCCCGCATCTGGCTCACCGACGAAACGGCGCTCAGCTTCCACGTGTCCCTGCTCGGCCCATACTACGGGATCCACCTCCCCGGCATCCCCGAGGAGGAGCCGGTGGCGCGGGAGATCGCCAAGGAGATCGAGGCCACGTACACCGGCTGCCAGCCCCTCCCACCGGAGCTCGGGAACGAGGTGGTGCCTGATGTGGACATGGATGGTGTATTGATGGGCGAGGCGACCATCTACGTGTGCCTCTTCTCGATCGTATGGACCTGGGTGGATCCGGTGTAGCCCTTCCCCTGGTGGTCCGCCGCCCGCGTGGTCGACTTTTCTTGGCGTTCTCGGCGCCTTGGCGGTTCAAAATTCTGCGCTTTTCAGGCAGTTTGAGCCCGTTTGTCGTTCTAGCGATCACAGCACAAGACGTGTGTGACCCCGCGTTCCAGGGAACCGCTCACGATCTCGGAGTCGGTCGACGGGGCGCACGTGCCAGGCTCGTTGAACAAGAACACCGATCGCATCGCCGCAAGCCGCGCGCTCGTCGCCCTGGTGCAAACAGGGGGGCTGTGATTGGTGGTGTACTCGGCCACGACCTCGCTGACGCAGTCTGGATCCTGGTACAGCATGACCTCCGCCGTGCAATCTCCGCCGCTCGGCGCGCCGCAAGAGCACGGAGAGCATTGGCGGGTGTCGTTGAGCATGGGATACTCGAACTTGCGCTCGTAACCCTTCCAGCACTCACCGTTTTCCTGAGGAGGGTAGCACGTCGCACTGAGCGTCGGTGCGTACCCGGGAGGATCGGACTTGCAGGCCCTGATGAACCGTAGACTGCCCATCGACGGTTTCGGTACCGGAGACACCGGAGCGCATGGGGCGAGGGTCGACGGCTCGAACGTCACTGTAGCGACGGCGTCTCCCGGGATCGGCTCTTCGGCCGCTGAACAGGAACCGTCCCATGACGCGCCGGCTTCAAGCGTGCCGACGGCGTCCTCGCGAGAACAGACTGACGCGCTGGCGGTCACCTTCGACGGCAGTTCGCACTCGGCCGGCGTACATTCGCAGGGCTCACACTTGTCCTCCGCGCTGAACCCCTCTGCTTCGAAGTACCCTTCCCATACAAGCTCCGCGCTGAACGCCTCGCACTGCTTGAACGCGCCAGCGCCCTCCATGAGGACATATATTTGCTTGGTCAGATCGGGCTCCGGTAGCTCTGGGGGAAGGTCTATCGAGTAGCACCCGAGCAGTGCGAACACTGCAAGGAGGTATGATGCATTCGACCGCATCGTGGGTACCGCCCTTCAGTTGAATTTGTTGGAGCAGCAGAAAACGCGCGGTTCTCCGCTGACGAGATCGCCGATTACCTGGGAGACGGGCGACGTCGGCGTGCACGTGCCCGGATCTTCATGGGTGAGCGCCGCACGCATCGCCGCGATCGGAAGGGGATCGATGTCGGTGCACCGACTGTCGTTCTGGTCGACGCCGAATCCACCTCCGATGATCTTGGTGGTGCAGGTGATTTCGGCATACACGAGCAATTCAGCCTCGCACTGTCCACCCACCGGAGCCTCGCAGGAACATGGGGAGCATGTGCGCGCGTCTCCGATTCGTTCCTTGAACTCAAATCGTATGTTGAACCCTGGCGGACACAGTCCGTCATCTTCGGGGGAAATGCACGTTTTCCATTGATTCGCTGGCCGAATCCCTAATCCAATCGGGCAGGCCTTTGCAAAGTTGCCGAAGATCGGCGGCGGGTCGAACGACGGTGAGGCAGCGCACTCGGCAGCGAGGGTCGGCGGGTCGAAGGTAACCGAGGCGAACACCTCGCTTGGTACAGGAGGAGCAGCCTTGCGGCACACGCCCCGTTGAAGCTCGTCCGCATTGTGATCATCGAAGACGATCTGGGTTCCGTAGTCGCCGCAGCGCAGCGACCTGTGCGCTGTCACGCTCGAAGGCAACGTGCAGGGGGCCGGTCCGCACGTGCACACGCCGCACTCCTCGACGGCACGCACGTCAGACCAGCCCTCCCAGAAGTCCAGCCGGTGACCCGGACAGGCCGGCGTATCGGGACTCTCGTCAACCCAGAGCCATACGGCGTTGTCGTCCGTCCGCGGGGCAGCGACACCGTAGGCCTCGAGCCCGTCCCCACACGCCGTCAGCACAACAGCGACACTTAGAAAGCAAGCGCTCGACCGCATGAGAACCCCTCCCGCCGCTCAGTAAATGACCTTCTGACAAGGGATGAAACCGTCACAGAGGTCGGGCTCCTGCGCCGGCGTCTTCATGGCCTGCCGTGCGGGATCGGCGCGGTTCGTGCGCGGCCGCGTCGCGACGGCCGGCGGGGCGGCCTCCGGGAGCGGCTCAGGGCATCGATCGAGCGGCCGATCTGACGGCGGCGGGGTGGCGCGGGCTGCGGCAGCCCGGACGACTGGCCAGAGGCTCAGCACGGCTTGAGGAGGGGGCTTGCACCACAGGACCGCGGCCGCGCTGCCCAGCACGAACGCCAGCGCGAGCACCGCGCCGAACCAGCGCGCGGAGGAGCGTCGCCCTAGGGGGCCGCCTGGGCGCGGAGTGGGTGAGAGCGGCGGCACCGGCGTGTCGGGCAGCGCCGGGGAACGTGGAGAGGTCGAGGGCGCCGGCGCGACCGGCAGCATCGGATCGAGGTCGGGAAGATCCGGAACTGGAGGCGACCGCGGCGCGACCGGAGACGCGTGGGTGCCGTTGTCCCGCACCTCCCGCGGTGGCACCACGCTCTTGAGCGTGTCGGGCGTCTCAGGAGGGCGCAGCGCGGCGACCGGAGGCGCGTGGGGGCCGCTGTCCCACCCGTCCCGTGGCGGCGGCACGCTCTTGACCGTGTCGGGCGCTTCGGAAGGGCGCGGCGTGGGTCGATCGCTGGCGCGTCCCCCCGCTCCACCCGGCGCGATTGGTTGGGCCTCGTCCTCCACCGGGAGCGGTGCTGCCTCGGCCAACTTGCGCCGAGCGCCGGCCGGCTCGGCGAGGAGATCCGCGTGGGGAAGCTCCGGCGGTCCGCCGCGCTCTTCCCACGCGCGCGCAAAGGGAGCCAGGACAGAGAGCACCTTGCCGATGCTCGGCTGCCGCCGCCTGGGGTTCTCCTCCAGGGCCGTCTGGATCACGGCCTCGAGCAGCGGAGGGAGCCCGCTGGGAAAGCTCGGGGGCGTGGTCCACGGCGAGAGGGCGTGCTTGCACACGAGCTCGTACATGAGCGTGCCGAAGCCGTAGACGTCCGCGCGAGGTCCCAGCCGACCCCCGGAGAGGAGCTCCGGCGGTGCGTACCCGTACGGATCGTGACGCGCCTCCTCCGCGCCGAGCTGAAAGAGACGGACAAAGCCGAAGTGCGTTATCGCGTATCGGCCATCGCCGACGACGAAGACCCGGTCCGGACTGAGAGCGCCATGGATGAAAGCGAGCTCATGAGCGCGCACAAGGCAGCGCCCGACGTCGATCAGCACCTGGAGAGCATCCGGCCCGAGCTCGCTCTCGCGCGCAGCGTCGAGGAGCGGGACCGCGTCGGCGAGCACGGGGGACGCTGCCCACGCCACGGAGCCGCTCACGCCCCCATAGAGCACGGGGACGACCTCGGGGACCTCGCCTGCGAGGCGCTGCAGGCGCGCGATCTCCTCGGCGAACACGGCATCATCAAGGCGCGCGCCCTCACGGAGGTGCAGCCAGACAAGCGCGCTCGTGTCGCCGACCTGCCGCGCGAGAAAGTGACGGACCAGGCCGCGCTCCTCGTTGAGCAGCTCATGGCCTTCCCAGACGTCGCCGATGGCTACCATACGAGCTTGACCTCCGCGCCGGCGCCTCGCGGGCGGATCTCGGCCTTACGCGGCCAGACGACGTAGACGATCGTCGCGGCGCCGAGCGCCGCGCCGGCGACGAGCGCAGCCGAGCCGAAGCCACGGAACAGGCTCGCTCGCGTGTCGGCCGCGTCCGCTTCGTCGTAGACCTGGCGATACTCGGCGCTGCTATGGAGCATCGAGCCGTCGTTCAGGCGGGCCACCATGGCGACCGTTTCGCGCTCGGCGAAGTCGCCGGCGACGTGAAGCCCGACACCGGCGCCGAGCAGGGCGACCGAGGCGCCCGCGCCGGTGCCGATGACCCACGGGTTCGGCCTGGGGCGCGCCGGCGCCGGCGCGACCGGAGCCGGCACAGGGGCCCTTGCGGCGGAAGCCTTCGGGGCGTCGAAGGCCAGCGAGACGCGCCGCGAATCGCGCGCCGCCACCTTCACGAGCGCATGGGCTACTTGGCCCTGCTTGCCCATCGCCGTGATCTCGTGCTGTCCAGGCGTGACGAAGACCGGGCCGCCCGCGCTCACCTCGCGGCCGTCCACGAGGAGCCGTGCCGTGCCCGGCGGGGGGCTGATGTGGAGCTCGGCCACGCGCTGCCGAACCGCCGCCAGAGCAGCATGCCTCACCTCGTAGCGGCGGCGCTCGATGTCGTTGGTCGGCGCGGGCATCTGCTCGACGCACGTCTCGAGCTCGGCCGCGGCCTCCTCGAGGCGGTCGAGGCCGAGATCGAACACGCCGAGCTGACACACGGCCATGGTCGAGGGCTTGAGCGTGTTGACCCGCGCCCAGAGCTCGCGGGCGCGAGCGACCTCGAGCCGCTTGGCGGCCTTCTCCGCCTCGTCGATGAGCTCCTGGACCTCGCGGTCCAGCGGCGAGGGGGCCGCGGCCGCAGCCTGTAGGGGGAACATGGAGGCAAGGGCGACGGCCACGGCCGCCGCTTGCGATGCATGGCCCCGTGGAATAGAAGCACGCACGGTTCACCTCGGGGCAAACGAGGGGCACCACAACGCCGTGCTGGCCCAATCCAGCGCGGCGTTGCCTTTCTACCACCGCAACGACGCGGTCGAGCGCGCAGATGCGCCGCGCGTTCCGCAAGAGGGCCACCGCGCTCTGCATTGCGATCGCGCTTCTGGATTTCTCAACTTCGGCCGCGATAGGCACCGCGGCAGAACCGTCACCCGTCGGTCGTGCTCGCGCGAGGGGGCGGTGTTCTGCAAAGGCCTTCCGTTGAAGGCGATCCGCTGCGCGCGGCGTCCGGCACGGTGGTGCAGCGCGCCCGCGGCGCTCACGGCGCTGCGGCGCGGCCGAGGGAACGGCCGTCGCCGTCAGCGTCGATCCAGAGCGGCGCCGTCATCGCGAACGGGAGGATCTCGTGCGGCTCGCCGGCGAGCACCGGATCGAGCGGCCGCCGCCCCCGGACGATCGCGACGATGAAGGTGTCCTCGGCAATGGCGATCGCGCCGGGAGCGCTCTGACCGGACCGGCTTACGCCGAGCGCTCCGCCGCCGCGAGCGCCTGGCCGCGGCGACGGTCGCCCACCGCCGCCTCCGAGGATGACGGGGATCGCGATCTCGTCCACGAGCGCGCCCGCCGGCGTGGTGCGCGCGCCCTCCAGGGGGATCGGCGCGCCGCTCGCGACGCCGCCGACGAGCACGTGGAGCTCCCGCGCGTCGACCCACGGGGCACGCTCGACCCGGATCGAGAGCGACAGCGTCTCGCGGCGGGCGCCGGGACGACGCGCCGAGGCGACGCCGCCCTGGCGCGTGTCGCCGAGGCGCATCGTCACGAACGGGCCGTTCGTGATCACCACGTCGCGCCGGCGCCGCAGGCCCGCGACGAGGTCGGCCTCGTCGAGGCGGCCCGGGTCGTCGTCGGCGACGCCGACGTACGTGCGCGGGTAGCCCGGCTCCGCGCCGAGGAGCCCGTGCGTGTCGCTCGCCGCCGTCGGCGTGACCGGGCGCGACGCGCGGAGCAGCCCCCAGAGCTCCTCGAGGGCACGGTCGCGCGCGGCGACCCCGCGCCCGGTCCAGACCTCGAGGGCGTCGGCGCCGGCGCCGTCCCCGACGACCTGCGCGAGCAGGCTCACGGCCTGGTCGGGCGCGCCCTGCGGCGCGGCCTGCGCGTGCAGGGGCGAGCCGCCGCCGCTCGCGCGGCTCACCTGGACGACGCGCTCCCCCGGCAGCGCGCGCACCTCGCGGAGGATCTCGCCCGCGGCCTCGTCGACCCACCGCAGCGCGCCCTCGCGGGGCGCGGCCGCCTCGCTGCCGAGCGGGAACACACCGAGGCTCCCGATCCCGGCGCCGCGCCGGTCGCTCGTGAGCTCCACGCCCGGGAGCACGCGCAGCGTCGCGTCGAGCCGCAGGATGGCGGTGTCCCGCCGGAGATCGGCGGCGAGGGCGAGGTTGTGCTCGCTCGTCACCGCGCACTCCACGCCCTCCACCGCGTTCGACACGAGCCGCTCGGTGGTGTCGACGCCCGCGTCGGCGCTCTGCGCTGTGTGCTGCCGGAGGTCGCAGCCGATGTAGCCCGCCGTGTCGACCACCCGCTCCAGCGTGAGGTCGAGCCGCGCCCTCGTGTTGTCGGCGATGTCGACCGTCGCCTCGGCGAGCGCGTACTCGGGGCCGCGCGAGGCGACGACCCGGAGCCGCCCCGGAGGCAGGGAGAGCTGGAGCTCGCCCGTGAGCGTGTGGCGGGGCGGCGACACGGCCTTGCCGGTCGCGGCGTCGAGGAGGCTGACCTTGGCCGGCGTGAGCGGCACGAAGAGATCCTCGTCCTCGGCGGGCGCCGAGACGCCGCGCTCGTGCAGCACGATGTCGAGCTGCCCGGCGCCGGAGAGCGCGAGCCGCGCGGGGGCGATCTCGCCGGCGCGGATCCGGACCCGCGCGCTCGCCAGCGCGCGGCGGCCGCTCCCTTCGAAGCCGACGAGGTAGAGGCCGGGCGGCGCCTCGGCGGCGAGCGGCGCGCGTTGGCCGGTCCGTAACCAGAGATCGATCGCCCCGGCCGCCGGCGCGGCGCCGCCCTCGGCGACCGGCGCCAGCGTCACCTTGCCGGCGAGCGGCGGGAGCGGCGCGCCGCGGGCGTCCACGAGCTCGAGCGCGACGCCGCCGGGCGCGCCGCCGCCGAGGAAGAAGAGCTCCGTCGCGACGGCGAGCGGATCGCCGCGCGGCGCGACAGCGAGGATCCGCTGGTACTCGACCCGACCGCCGGGCGGCAGCGCGGCGGGCCGGGCGAACGTCGCGTCGCTGAAGCCGGCGCCGCTGCGCGCGCGGAGCGGCGCGCCGTCCGCCGCGGCGAGCGCGTACGCGNGCGCGGAGCGGCGCGCCGTCCGCCGCGGCGAGCGCGTACGCGACGCCCGTCCCCACGCCGGCCACGTAGGGCGCCTCGCGCTCGCCGCGCGACGCTGGCGCGCTGGCCGGCGCGATCGGCGCCGCCGCGCCCCAGTGGACGACGTCGCCGAGGTCGAGCCCCTCGATCGGCGCGCTGCCGTCGTTCCGGATCGACGTCGCGATCACGAGCGCCCGATCGCGCGGCCCGAGCGTGTAGCGGGTCGTGACCGAGAGCGCGCCGCCCGCGCCGCCGCGCCCGCGCACCTCGATCCAGGCGGCGCCGCCCTCGCCGGCGCCCGTCGCGAGCTCGCTGTAGACAGCCTGCCGCGCCGGGGCGCCGAGCCGCGCGACGATCTGCCCGAGCTCGTCGCGCCGCGCCCGCGCGTCCGCCGCGTCGATGACGTGGCCGCCGCTCTCGGCGAGCCCCGCCCCGGGGCCGAG
>NZ_JEMA01000240.1 GCF_001589285.1 Sorangium cellulosum
GGGGGAGAGAGAGGGGGGGATTGCGGGGCCGCGGGGGGCTCGCCGATTTGTTGGGCGAAGGTGTTTTTTGAAATGGGGGGCGGCGTGAGCGCCCCTTCATGCTCGTCATAACCGGTGCTCGGGGCGCCCCGCGGCTCCGCTCAAAGGAGAAGCCATGATGCCGAAACTCTCTCGGTCCTTGTCGTCCTGGGTCGTCCTGGGCGCCATCGCGCTCGCTGGATGTCAGGTGGCGGTGTCGCTCGGCGGGGTAGACGTCAGCTCGAGCTCGGGGGGCAGCGGCACGGGCAGCAGCAGCGGTACGGGAGGCTGGGACGCGCCGCAGTTCACGCCGGACAAGGTCGACCTGCTGTTCGTGGTCGACAACTCCGGGTCGATGGCGGACAAGCAGGAAGTGCTGCGCCTGGCGCTCGCCGATGTCGTCAGCGGCATGACCAACCCGCCTTGCCTCGAACCGAGCGGACTGCCAGCGAGCGCACAGCCCGGGAGCGGGTTGAGCCCATGCCCGACAGGCACCTCGCGCGCACGAAGCCCCGTGAACGACATGCACATCGGCGTGATCAGCAGCAGCCTCGGCGGCCATGGGTCGGGCGCCTGCGCTCCGGCGACGTCCCCTTCCAACGTCGACATGGCCCACCTCCTCGCGCGCTCCGATCCGGGGCAGGTGGGGAACGATCTGCCAACCTACCATGACAGAGGCTTTCTCGTGTGGGACGCGGCCGGGAACCACGGCCCCGCAGCGGACTCCGATCCGGTCGAGCTCGCCACCAAGCTCGGCGCGATCGTGGAAGGGGTCGGGCAGGCGGGATGCGGCTTCGAGGCGCCGCTGGAGAGCTTCTACCGCTTCCTCGTCGATCCCGAGCCATACGGCACGATAGAGCTCCAGGACGATGCCGCGGTACCCACAGGGATAGACCAGATGGTCCTGCAGCAACGGAAGGACTTCCTCCGGCCGGACTCGCTGCTGCTCATCGTGATGCTGTCCGACGAGAACGATTGCTCGATCAGGGACGAAGGCAGGAACTACCTCGTCGCCGAGACGAGGAATGGCTTCAGGCTGTGGCGGCCGCGGAGCGAGTGCGCCACCAACCCGAACGACCCGTGCTGCATGTCCTGCAACCAGGCCGCGGAAGGCTGCCCCGCGGACCCGACCTGCACGCGCGCCGATGGTTCCGCCGTCAGGCTCTCCGCGGAGGAAGACCCGGTGAACCTGCGGTGCTGGGACCACAAGCGCCGCTTCGGGTTCGATTTCCTCTATCCGATCGAGCGCTATATCGAGGCGCTCACGTCGCCCACCGTGCCGGCGCGGAACGGAGACCTCGTGCCGAACCCGATCTTCTCGGATCTGGACCCCGAGGACGACAACTCGCGGACCCGCGGGCCCCAGCACATCGTCTTCACGGGCATCGTCGGGGTGCCGTGGCAGGATCTCGCGCGCCAGAACGCGGACGGCGTCCCCGATCTCGTGGGCGGCCTCGACGCGGTAGGCAACCCGGTCGGCGGGCTCAAGGACGCCGGTGAGCTCGACGCCCCGGTGCCCGGCGGCTTCAGCAGCACCTGGGAGATCGTCCTCGGCGATCCGGCGAACCACGTCGCGCCCGCGGACCCGTTCATGATCGAGTCGAGCGCGCCCCGCGCGGGCGCGAACCCGATCACCGGCGATCAGCTCGTCCCCCCGGACGCCACGGGGTGGAACGCGATCAACGGCCGCGAGTACACGATCCCGCGGGGGAGCACGGGAGACCTCCAGTACGCCTGCATCTTCAACCTCCTCACCGAGCGCTCCTGCGAGGGGAACGCCCAGAGCTGCGACTGCAGCGAGACCGTGACCGGGGTGAACGACAGCCCGCTGTGCAAGCCGGAAGGCACGAACGGCCTGGAAGATCCGGGCAACCGGGAGACGACGCAGGAGCGGGCCAAGGCCTATCCCGGCCTCCGCGAGCTGCAGCTCCTCCAGCGCCTCGGGGAGCAGGGCGTCGCGGGCTCCATCTGCCCGGCGCAGATATCGGACGCCTCGTCGCCCGACTACGGCTATCGGCCGATCATGAACGCGGTGCTCGACCGGCTTTCCTCCGCGCTCTGACAACGGAGACCGGACGACGCCGCCCGGCCGCTGGGCGGCGCGCCGGTCCTCCGGACCTTCGTCGCACGATGATGATTTTTTGAAATGGAAAGCCGCGCGTGCCTCCCTTCACGCTCCGACACACCGAATATTCCGCTGCGCCTCTCGGCGCCGCTCAAGGAGGCATCATGTCATCGAAGCTCTCGCGAAGCCTGCCACCCTGCCTGATCCTGGGCGCCGTCGCGCTCGCAGCATGTCGGGTGGATGTGTCGCTCGGCGGGGCAGACGCGAGCTCGGGCGTCGGGGGAGAAGGCGGGAGCAGCGGCGGGACGGGCGGCCTCGACAGCCCCGTCTCCGGCACCAGCCATAGCACCAGCACAGGTGCAGGAGGCTGGGATCCCCCGGAGTTCACGCCGGACAAGGTCGATGTCCTGTTCGTGGTCGACAACTCCGGCTCGATGGCAGACAAGCAAGAGATCTTGCGCCCCGCCCTCGCCGACTTCGTCTCCGGCATCACCAACCCGCCCTGCGTGGACGCGACAGGCTCGGTGCGCGCTCGACCCGGCAGCGGGCTGAGCGCATGCCCGGAAGGCTCAGCGCGCGTGCATACCCCCGTGTACGATATGCACATCGGCGTCATCAGCAGCAGCCTCGGCGGCCACGGGGCGAGCGCGTGCTCGACGAGCACCTCCCCCTCCAACACCGACATGGCTCACCTCCTCGCCCGCTCCGATCCGAGCGTGACGGGGAACGATCTGCCGACCTACCAGGACAGGGGCTTTCTCGTGTGGGACGTGAACGGGAGCCATGACCCCGTAGGGGACTCCGACCCGATCACGCTCACAACGAAGCTCGGCAACATGGTGCAGGGGGTCGGAGAGGCGGGGTGCGGCTTCGAGGCGCCGCTGGAGAGCTTCTACCGGTTCCTCGTCGATCCCGAGCCGTACCAGACGGTGGCCATCGAGACCGAGACCGCGGTGCCGACAGGGATCGACCATACGGTGCTGCAGCAGCGGAGGGACTTCCTCCGGCCCGACTCGCTCCTGCTCATCGTGCTGCTGTCCGACGAGGACGACTGCTCGATCAAGGACGGAGGCAGGAACTACTTCGTCGCCGAGACGAGGAACAACTTCAGGTTGTGGCGGCCGCGGAGCGAGTGCGCCATCAACCCGAACGACCCGTGCTGCAGGTCCTGCTCCCAGGATCAGAGCGGCTGCCCCGCGGACCCGACCTGCACGGGCCCGGACGGCAACGCTGCCAGGCTCTCCGCGGAGGACGATCCGGTGAACCTGCGGTGCTGGGACCACAAGCGCCGCTTCGGGTTCGACTTCCTCTACCCGATCGAGCGGTACACCGAGGCGCTCACGTCGCCCATCGTGCCGGCGCGGGACGGAGACCTCGTGCCGAACCCGATCTTCTCGGATCTGGATCCCGAGGACGACAACACGCGAACTCGAGGGCCGGAGCACGTCGTCTTCACGGGCATCGTCGGGGTGCCGTGGCAGGACCTCGCGCGCAGGAACGCGGACGGCGTCCCCGATCTCGTGGGCGGCCTCGACGCGGAGGGCAACCGGGTCGGCGGGCTCAAGGACGTAGGCGAGCTCGGCGCCCCGGTGGACGGCGGCTTCGACAGCACCTGGGAGATCGTCCTCGGCGATCCGGCGAACCACGTCGCGCCCGCGGATCCGTTCATGATCGCGTCGAGGGCGCCCCGCGAGGGCGCGAACCCGATCACCGGCGATCAGCTCGTCCACCCGGACGCCACGGGGTGGAACGCGATCAACGGTCGCGAGTACACGGTCTCGCCGGGGAGCACGGGAGACCTCCAGTACGCCTGCATCTTCGACCTCCCCGACGAGCGCTCCTGCGACGGGAGCGCCCAGAGCTGCGACTGCCGCGAGACCCTGACCGGGGTGAACGACAGCCCGCTGTGCGAGCCGGAAGGCACGAACGACCTCGACGATCCCGGCGACAGGGGTCCGATACAGCAGCGGGCCAAGGCGTACCCGGGCCTCCGTGAGCTGCAGCTCCTCCGGAGCCTCGGGGAGCAGGGCGTCGCGGGCTCCATCTGCCCGGCGCAGACATGGGACGCCTCGTCGTCCGACTACGGCTATCGGCCGGTCATGACCGCGGTGCTCGACCGGCTCTCCTCGGCGCTCTGACCCCTGCGATCACGGGGACCGCGGGCGCAGCGAGGCCTCACGCCGTCGCGCCGGTCCTCCGGATCCTCGTCAAACCAACACGCGCTCTTTTTGAAATGGGAAGGCGCCCGTGCGTCCCTTCATGCCCTGTCACGATCGGTCTTCGGCGGCGCCTCCAGGCCCCGCACAAGGAGGAACCATGTCATTGAAGATGTCACGAACCCTGTTGCCCTTTCTCGTCCTGAGCGCCGCCTCGGTCGTCGGGTGTCAGCTCGAGGTCTCGCTCGACGGACTCGACCCCACCACCGCCTCGAGCTCGGTTGTCGGCAGCAGCTCCAGCGTCACCAGCGTCACCAGCGTCACCAGCGTCACCAGCGGTGGCTTCGGCGGTGAGGGCGGCTTCGGCGGTGAGGGCGGCAGCGGCGGCTCCGGCGGTGAGGGCGGCGGCTGGGATCCACCGCAGTTCACGCCCGACAAGGTCGATCTCCTCTTCGTGGTCGACAACTCCGGATCGATGGCGGACAAGCAGCAGATCTTGCGGTCGGCGGCCGCCGACCTCGTGTTCGACATCACCAACCCGCGCTGCGTGGACGGCGCCGGCCACCCGGTGGCGGAGACGCAGCAGCCAGCGAGCGGGCTCGATCCATGCCCGGAAGGCACCTCGCGCGCGCGAACGCCCGTGAGCGACATGCACATCGGCGTGATCAGCACCAGCCTCGGCGGCCACGGGTCGGGCGCCTGCGCCCCGACGACGTCCGCTTCCAACGCCGACATGGCCCACCTCCTTGCGCGCTCCGATCCAGGGGTGGCGGGGAACGATATCCCCACCTACCTCGACAAGGGCTTTCTCGTGTGGGACGCGGCCGCGAGCCGCACGCCCGCAGGGGACTCCGACCCTGTCGCGCTCGCCGGCAAGCTCGGCAACATCATCCAGGGGGTCGGGCAGGCGGGGTGCGGCTTCGAGGCGCCGCTGGAGAGCTTCTACCGCTTCCTCGTCGACCCCGAGCCGTACCAGACGATGATCCTGGATGACGACGTCGCCGTACCTTCAGGGATCGACGTCACCGTCCTGCAGCAGCGGAGGGAGTTCCTCCGGCCGGACTCGCTCCTGCTCGTCGTGATGCTGTCCGACGAGAACGACTGCTCGATCAGGGACGACGACAGGAACTACCTGGTCGCCGAGACGAGGAACAACTTCAGGTTGTGGCGGCCGCGGAGCGAGTGCGCCATCAACCCGAACGACCCGTGCTGCAGGTCCTGCGCGCAGAATCAGGACGGCTGCCCCGCGGACCCGACCTGCACGGGCCCGGACGGCAATCCCGCGAGGCTCTCCGCGGAGGAAGACCCGGTGAACCTGCGGTGCTGGGATCAGAAGCGCCGCTTCGGGTACGACTTCCTCTACCCGATCGAGCGGTACACCGAGGCGCTGACGTCGCCCACCGTGTCGACGCGGAACGGAGATACCGTGCCGAACCCGATCTTCTCGGATCTGGATCCGGCGGACGGGAACACGCGAACTCGAGGGCCGCAGCACGTCGTGTTCACGGGGATCGTCGGGGTGCCGTGGCAGGACCTCGCGCGCCAGAACGCGGCCGGCGTCCCCGATCTCGTGGACGGCCTCGACGCGGAAGGCAACCCGGTCGGCGGGCTCAAGAATGCCGCCGAGCTCGGCGCCCCGGTGGACG
>NZ_JEMA01000241.1 GCF_001589285.1 Sorangium cellulosum
GGGGGCAGCGCGCGCGGGCGCCGCCGTGCGCGCGAGCGCCGCCGCGACGAGCAGGACCGGGACGTTCGCGAGGAAGATCGACGTCCACCCGAAGTGCCCCACGAGCAGCGCCCCGACCTTCGGGCCCATGCCCGCCGCGATGCCCATCATCGCCCCGAAGGCGCCGAACGCGCGCCCGCGCACCTCCGGCGGCAGCTCCGTGCGGAGCATGGCCGTCGCGCTCGGGGCGAGGATCGCGGCGCCCGCGGCCATCACGACGCGAGACGCCGTGAGCACCGGGAGCACCGGCCACATGTAGGCGAGCGCGGCGCCGAGCGCGAAGACGAGCTGGCCCAGCGCGAGCGCGCGCCGGTGGCTGAGCCGGTCGCCCAGCTTCCCCCCGGGGCTCTGCAGGACGATGTTCGTGAGCAGGTAGCTCGTCACGAGCCCCTGGCGGAGCTCGCCCGAGCCTTCCTGGAGGTCGCGCGCCATCTCGGGCAACGCCACGGCCACCATCGTCGAGTTGAGCGGCGCGAGCGACGCGGAGAGCGCGATGGCGGCGAGCAGCCGCACCGGCACCCGGGACGAGGCCTCAGCCACGCGTGATCGCCCGCCTCTGGAGCAGGTACAGGCGGTCGCCCGCGAACGCCCACTCGATGTCCTGCGTGCCGCCGAACGCCGCCTCGCACGCCGCGGCCAGCGCCTCCAGCGCGGCGAGCCGGGCGTCGTCGAGGCACAGCGCCGCGGCCCGCTCCGGCTCGACCTCGACCTCCCGCGTGCCGCCCTCCTCGGCCCACACGATCGCGATGTCCTTGTCGCCCGCGCGCCGCTCGAGGACGCGCCCGCCGCGGGCCATGCGGTAGCCGTCCGGGGTCACGAGGCCCGCGACGACCGCCTCGCCGAGGCCCCACGTCGCCTCGACGACGCGCTCGTCGGCGCCCGTGGTCGGGTTGCGCGTGAAGAGCACCCCCGCGCTGTCGGCCTGCACGAGCCGCTGCACGACGATCCCCATGCGCGGCTCCGGCGGGAGCCCGAGCTTCCGCCGGTAGGCCAGCGCGGCCTCGGTGCGCGCCGAGCGGTGCACCCTGTGGACGGCCTCGATCAGGCCCTCGCGGCCCCGCACGTTGAGCTCCGTCGCGTGCTGCCCCGCGAAGCTCGCCGAGGCGCCGTCCTCGCCGACGCCGGACGACCGCACGGCCACCGGCCCGCCGAGCGCGCGGAACGCCTCGACGAGCCGGTCGGCGGCCGCGCCCTCCCCGGCGACGACGCGCTCGACGAACGCCGCCGACAGCGCCCAGGCCGGCGGCACAGGCAGCCCGCTCCGGTGCGCGCGCCCGAGCTGCGCGGCCTTGCCCCCGAAATCCCCCTCGCCGAGCTCCTCGTGCAGGCCCGCGATCACAGCGCCGCCTCGCGCGCGCTGCGCTCGGGCGCGGGCGCCAGGATCGTCACCTCGCCGGCCGACCCGTCGACGCGGACGCGCGCCCCGTCCGGGATCGTCGCCGTCGCCTCCCGCGTGCCGACGATGCCGGGGATGCCGTACTCGCGCGCGACGATCGCCGCGTGGCAGAGCTGGCCGCCGCGGTCGGTCACGATCGCGCCGAGCAGCGGGAGCACGACGTTGAACGACGCCGACGTCGCGCGCGTCACGAGCACGTCGCCCTGCTGGATCCGCCCGAAGTCGTCCGGGCCGATCACGACGCGCGCCGTGCCCTCGTAGACGCCCTCGTTGATGGACAGGCCGCGGACTGTCGTCGCTGTGTTCCGGGCCTCGGACTCCTTGGACAGGCTCTGCAGGATCGCCTCGACGGCCTGCGACGCGCGGCGGGCGGCGGCCGGGAAGACGTCGAGCGGCGGCGGCGGGCCGGGGGGCATGTTCAGCCACGGGGGCGCGTCGGCGAGGGTCGCCGTCGCGCGCCAGCGCGCGCGCGCGGAGATCTCCGCGGCGGACGGCGCACCCCGGTCGCGCAGGAGGCCGATCAGCTCGTCGAGCGAGAGGTCGGCCGCGTGCTCGGGGTCGTCGATCTTGCCGGCCGCGGCGAGGCGGCGCCCCGCCTCGATGACGGCCCGGCGCCCGAGCCCGGTGCCCCAGCTATCCGAGTAGAGCGCGCGCTCGTCGCGGAGCCGGCTCATGTGGCGCGCCTCGCGGAGCAGGTCGTCGAACCGCGCGCGGTGGGCCGCGGGCACGCGCTCGCGCAGCGCCTTCTCCTTCGCGTCGCGCGCGGCGAGCGCCCTGTCGCCGCGGTCGCCCAGGACCGCGGCGCGGATCGCCCGGACCAGGGTGTCGGGCAGCTCGCCGCCTGTCTTGTCGGACACGTCGTAGCCCACCGTGCGGAAGCGCACGAGGTCGAGGTAAGCGCGCGTCGCCGGGCCGACGTCGCCCTCCGTGGCCGCGAGCGCGTCGAGCACCGCCTGCGGGTCGTCCCGCCGGGCGAGCGCCTCGCGGCCCGCCGCGCTCGCGCGCAGGGCCCCGGCGAGGACCTCGAGCTGCTCGGTCGCGACGCCCTTCGCGAGCGGCGTGGTCCCCTGCAGGAGCGCGAGCGCCTCGCCGGGGCTCGCGCCTGTCCATTCCGTGACGTGCGCGAGGTAGTCGCCGACCGGCAGGACGGCGGCGAAGTTGTAGCGGTGGTGCAGGAAGATCATGTCTTCCATGTGCGCCTGGGCGCGCCGCAGGTGCGCGATGAGCGCCTCCGTGTCGAGCGGGGCGGGATCGATCGCCTGGACGGCGAGGTTCTTCTCGGTGGCGCGCGGCCGGTCGACGCGATCCCAGCGGTCGAGGTCCTCGCGCCACAGCTTCCCCTCGAACACCCGGCCGCTCTGCCGGATGCGCGCGCGCATTTGCGGGTGCAGGCGCAGGAGGAGCCACAGCAGGGGCTTCGGCGGCGGCCCGCTCGCCCCCTCCGGCGCGCCGTGGATCACGGGCTGCGAGTACATGAAGCCGTTGACGACCGCCGGCTTGAAGTGGCTCATCAGGAGGCCGTAGCGCTCCGAGCCCTCGGCGAACCCCCTCGGCATCCCGCGCGTGAACGGCTCGACGGCGAACCGGGTGATGGGCCGCATGAAGTGCGCCCGCTCGACCTCCCAGGGGCCCGGGCCGGGGGCCTCGAATTTGACGCCTGTGACGCTCGGCTCTCTCTTCATAGGGCTGGATCACCTCGACCGACGCGCCCCGCCCGCGGGAGCCGTTGCCTCGTCCCGGGGACAACGGCGACAACGAGACGACGCTGCGGTCACGAAGTCGTGTCGGCGACCGAGGGTAGGGGTCGCTATCGCGACGGTCCAGCCCTCCGGCGGCCGCTGTGGCGGCTGTTCATCCGCGGACTCACGCGTGGGCGCGTGTGCGATGAGCGCGCAGATCGGCCCGAGCTCGCGGAGCAGGGCGCTCACCGCGTCGCACGAGCCGCCGAGCATCTCGCGCACGAGCTCCGCGGGCGGCCCTCGCGGTCGCTGGAGGCACCGGCGTGCCCATTCCAATCCACTCGCGTCGCCCGGCAGGATCAGAACTCGAAGATCTCGTAATACATCCCGCAGGCGGCGCCGTCCGGGCTCAGGGACAGCCCGTCTCGCCTCCTGAGGCGTCCCCTCGAATTCTTTTGGAGAATTCACAGTGAGGCGGGGAGGCGGGGAGGAAAATCAAAAATACTCCCCGTCTCCCCGCCTCACTGTTCAATTTCTCTGCCGAAACGTGCTGCGAACAAGAGGACTCCTTCGCCTCCCCTCCTCCGCTACGCCCCCCGGAGGACACACAGCCTCTCTTCTTCTCTCCTCTGTGCCCTCTGTGCCTCTGTGGTTCCATCTCTCATGAACCAGGGATGGTCCCCGGCGCCCCTGTGCGCGCGCACAGGCGGCGCCCGTGGGCTGCTACGCTGGCGCGCCCCGAGCGGCCGCCGGACCCGCTGCCGGAGCAGCGCGCCGAGGCGGTCGTCCACCGCGTCGATCCCGGCATGGGCCGCGATCCCCCCGTCGCCCGCCGTGGCCGAGCGGTTCGGCGCGGAGCGGGGCGCCTTCACGGGATCGGCGAAGCGCCAGCCCGGCCGCGACCGCGCCGAGGTCACCTCCGCGGCCGGCGCCGCCCCGCCGACGTGACCGAGCAGGAGCATCGGCGATGCGCTGCGCGCGAGCCGCTTCGACCTCGCAGCGGCCGCCGAGCGGCTCGGAGCGCGGCGGCGAGTCGCGCTCATGGCCGAGCGGCTCGATGCCTCGGAGCGCGCCCTGCTCCGCCGCTGCGTGAGCTCGGCCTGGCGTGCCCCTCGCCGCCCCCCGCGCCGGCGTCGCGGCCCCGCTCAGAATTTGTGAACGCTCACACGATCGCCCGCCTCGCTGGCTGAGCGACACTCGCGCCCCTCGTGCGCTCGCAGACGCCCGGCTTCTCCCCCGGCCCGAGGATACCCGCAGGCCGGTCGATTGAAGTTGACACCTGAAATGTGAACGCTCACAATTCTACCCCGTATCCTTTTGCTTCGCTCCGGACCCCATCGGCCTCGTCCGGAAGTCGTCTGAGCCACGCGGGAGGCGCATCGCAGGCCGCCCGAGCGGCCGTGTTCACTGCTCCGGCCTCCAACCGATCAGGTGACTATGCGTTCCTCACGAAAATTGACGCCGACGGCCTGTTGCCGGGGCGCGCTCCTCCTGGCGGGGCTCCTCGCGAGCCCTTCGGCGTTCGCCGACTACCCCGTCGCCTCGCACCGCTACCTCGCCGACCCGGCCTCGCTCGTGCACGACGGGCGCGTCTATCTCTACGGCTCGAACGACGACGACAACGTCAAGGCGGACGGCTCGGACGACGGCTACAAGATGGCCTCGTTCGTGGCCATCTCGAGCAGCGACATGAAGAACTGGACCGACCACGGGGAAGTGATCCGCGTGCCCCGCGACGCCTCCTGGGCGGCCAACACGTGGGCCCCCTCGCTCGTGGAGCGCAACGGCACCATCTACATGTACTTCGCCAACAACGGATCAGGCATCGGCGTCGCCAAGAGCGACAGCCCGACCGGACCGTTCAGAGACGCGAAGGGCAGCGCCCTGATCACCTCGAGCACCCCCGGCGCCTCGGGCCAGAACATCTGGCTCTTCGATCCGGGGGTCTTCATCGATGACGACGGCCAGGCGTACCTCTACTTCGGCGGCAACGGCGAGCAGAACGCGCGCGTCATCAAGCTGAACAACGACATGGTGAGCGTCTCGGGCTCGGCCTCCGCGATCACGATCCCGTACTTCTTCGAGGCCGCCTGGATGCACAAGCGGAACGGCGTTTACTACCTGTCGTACTCGACGAACCCCGCGAACGGCATGCGGATCGACTACCTCACGAGCTCGAGCCCCACCTCCGGCTTCACCCACCGCGGCACGGTGGGGCCCCAGCCGCCGAAGAACAACAACAACAACAACCACGCGGCAATCTTCGAGTTCGGCGGCTCCTGGTACCACGCCTACCACAATCGCTCCGTCGCCAACGACGCCGGCGAGCCCCCGGGCTATCGCCGGAACCTCGGGATCGAGTCGTTCACCTACAAGGAGGACGGGTCGATCGTGCCAGTGACCTACACGACCGACGGGCTCAAGCAGGTCAAGAACCTCGACCCCTACGTGCGCGTCGAAGCCGAGACCTTCAACGCGCAACGCGGCATCGAGACCGAGCCCTGCGAGGAGGGGGGGATGAACCTCTCCAACATCGAGGACGGAGACTGGGTGCGTCTCCGCGGGGTCGACTTCGGCGAAGGGGCGGAGAGCTTCAGCGCGCGCGTCGCGAGCGCCGGGCAGGGAGGCAGCATCGAGCTCCACCTGGAGACACCCGACGGCGCGCTCGTGGGGACCTGCGCTGTCGGCGCGACGGGGGGCTGGCAGACGTGGAGCGACGTGTCGTGCGCTGTCGACGGCGCCACCGGCGTGCACGACCTGGTCCTGGTCTTCACCGGCGGCGATTCGTACCTCTTCAACGTGAACTCCTGGCAGTTCTCGCCCGTCGGGGGCGGGGGAGCCGGCGGAGGTGACGCGGCTGGAAGCACGAGCAGCGCTGTCAGCGGCAGCGGCGGTGGCGCCGTCGCCGGCTCCGGCTCCGGCTCCGGCGGAGGGTCCACTGTCGGTACGGGTGGGGCTTCCCCGGGCCCCATGTCCTCCGCCCAGGCGTCGTCGGGGGGGACCTCCGGCGGGCAAGCGGGCGACGAGGCCGGTTGTGCCTGCCGCGCGGCGAGCGGCGCTCCGTCCGGGAATGCCCTCGTGCTGACAGCGTTGCTCGCGGCGTCCCTGGGGCTCCGGCGGCGCGGCCGAAGGAGCGTGGCCCCGGACTGACGCGCTCGAATTCGGACGCGTTCGGCGCGCTTCGCCAGCCCCGCTCGCGGGGTCGACGGCATGGCGCGCGGGTCAGCGGCGTCGCTCGACCTGCGCGCCGCCGAAGACGAGCCGCTGGGCCATGGGGCGCGCCATGAACCTGTGAGGGAAGATGGCGCTCGGCGCGCTGGCCTCGTCCAGCCGTGCCCGCTGCTCCCCGGTGAGCGTCAGCGCCAGGGCGCCGAGGTTCTCCTCGGCCTGGGCGAGCGTGCGCGCGCCCATGATCGGCGCGACAACGGCGGGGTTCAGGAGCGTCCAGGCCAGGGCGACCTGCGAGGGGGTGCCTCCGGTCTCCTCGGCGACAGCGCGGACCACCTCGACGAGCTCCAGGGCGCGCTCCGTCATGTGGCCGGACGAGGCGATGACCCCTTTCCGCGAGGCCGAGACGCTGGCCTCGCTCGCCTGCGACAGATCCGCGCGGCTGTACTTGCCGGTCAGGATGCCGCCGCCGAGCGGCGACCACGGCAGCACGCCGAGGCCGAGCGCCTCCGCCATCGGGATGAGCTCATGCTCCACCGTTCGCTCGACGAGGCTGTACTCGATCTGGAGCGCCACGAACGGCGACCAGCCGCGCAGGTCGGCGAGCGCCTGCATCTGCGCGACCCGCCACGCCGGCGTGTTGCAGATGCCGACATAGAGCACCTTGCCCGCGCGAACGAGGTCGTCGAGGCCGCGCATCACCTCGTCGGGCGGGGTGGTGAAGTCCCAGCCGTGGAGATAGAAGAGCTCGATCCTGTCGGTGTCGAGCTGCCTGAGGCTCGCCTCGACCGAGCGGACCATGTTCATCCGGTGGTTGCCGCCGGAGTTCGGATCGCCGGGATCGCGCGCCATGGTGAACTTTGTCGCGACGACGATCCGGTCGCGCCTGCCCTCGAGGAGCCCGCCCAGGATCCGCTCGGCGGCGCCGTTGGTGTAGTTGACCGATGTGTCGACGAAGTTGCCGCCGCGGTCGACGTAGGTATCGAAGATCCGCCGCGCCTCGGCGTCGTCGGCGCCCCAGCCCCAGTCGGAGCCGAACGTCATGGTGCCGAGCGAGAGGCGCGACACGCGCAGGCCGGATCGGCCCAGCAGGCGGTAGTGATCGAGCGCGTTGGAGAGGGTCATGGCAAAGACTCCGCTGGTTCGATGGGCGTTCGCGCCCGCTCGGGCGCGCCCAGGGTGAGCCGACGATTTCCGCGCCGGCCCGCTGTCCCATCAGCATGGTGGACGAGCGGAGGACACCGGTAGAATGGACCGCCGAGATGCTTGCACGATCCTCCAGGCGAGGTCAGATCGCCCTCTTCCCGTGGCGACGCCGGTGAGACAGAGCGGTAGGGCAAGGCTGGAGGAGCTCTCGGCGCTCATCGTGCGCCACACGGCCGCGGACGGGATGCACGCTTGCGAGCTCCCGCGGGTGACGCTCATCCGCTCGTCCCGCCCGACCCTGCCGATGCCGGCCCTGTACACACCGTCGCTCTGCCTGGTGACGCAAGGGCGCAAGCAGGCCGTCCTGGGGGGTCGCCTCTACGACTACGACGCGGCCAGGTACCTCGTTGTCTCCGTGGACCTGCCGGTTGTCGGATCGGTGATCGAAGCGAGCATGGCAGCGCCCTATCTCTGCCTCCAGCTCCACCTCGACATGGGCATGCTCGGCGAGCTCGTGCTGGAGCGGTTTCCCGTGGACCGCGCGGCCCCTCCCCCGGCGGGCCTCGGCATCCACGAGGTGACGCCGGCGCTCGTGGACGCCTGCGCGCGCCTCGTCGCGCTGCTCGACACCCCCGAGGACATCGCCGCGCTGGGCCCCCTCATCGAGCGAGAGATCCTGTACCGGCTGGTGACCGGCCCGGCGGCGGAGATGATGCGGCACATCGCCAGGAGCGGCGGCGGTCTGGCGCGCGTGTCCCGCGTGATCAGCTGGATCAAGGCCCACTATGCCGAGCCGTTCACGATCGAGGCGCTCGCCGCCCACGCAGGGATGAGCGAGTCCTCGCTCCACGCTCACTTCAAGTCAGCGACGATGATGAGCCCGCTCCAGTACCGGGCGCAGCTCCGTCTCCAGGAGGCGCGCCGCCTGATGGTCGCCGAAGGGGTCGAGGCGGCCCAGGCCGGCTTTCGCGTGGGCTACGACAGCCCGTCGCAGTTCAGCCGCGAATACCGGCGGCTCTTCGGCGCGCCCCCGGCGATGGATGCGTCGCGGCTCAGGGCCTCGGGTGGCGAGGCGGGCGGGATCGCAGGGACGAGAAGGACGATGTGAGGCTCTTGCGGCGGAGCTCCTTCCGCGCTTCCGCGCGATGGAGCGCGCGCCTGTCGCGAGATCGGAGCGCGTGAGTCGTGGGCGCACCTCGCTGCGCGCGCCCCTGACGAGGACGGCGCGGGAGCTGGCACAGCTCGGCCCACGCGCGGCACGCGACGCGCTCATGCAAATGTCTGAATTTGCTCATGTTTTGTCACAGCAAAGCGCGCCGTCAGGCGTGGCATGCGGCATGCTGACCGAGAGGGCATGACGACGACTTCATCTCGCGCTCTCCACGCGCATCGATCGCTCCAGGCGCGCGTGGGGGTGGGCCTGCTGTCGCTCGCCATCGGCGCCGGCTGCTCGGATGGCCCGGACAACCCGCCGCCCCAGCCGCCCCCGCCGCCTCCCCAGTGCGGGTTCGCGGTGCCGGCGGACGGCGCGCCCGCGGCGAGCGGTGACCTTCGCATCAACGAGGTGATGACGGGCAACGACGGCGCCTGGGTCGATGAGCTCGGCGAGACGGATGATTTCATCGAGCTGATCAACATGGGAGATCGCCCGCTCGATCTCGGTCAGTACCACGTGGGCGAGAAGGCCGGCGAGGCGACGCGGCTGCCGGGCCTGACGATCGGGCCGGGGAGGACGGTGCTGCTCTGGGCCGACGACGCGCCCGAGCAGGGCCCGCTGCACCTGCCGTTCAAGCTCTCGAACTCGGGCGCGCGCGTGCTGCTCTGGTCGGCGTCGTGCGAGCTCGCCGACAGGATCGATGTGCCGGAGCTGCCGCGCTCCGAGAGCTACGCGCGCTTGCCCGACGGCACGGGCGAGCCGTCGATCTGCCGCTATGCCACGCCCGAGCGCCAGAACGGCGACACGTGCGATCCGCCGGAGCCGCCGAACCTCGACGACGGCATCCGGTTCACGCCCTTCCAGTGGCCCGAGCCCTTCCCGACCGTCGCCGGGCCGCTCGTCATCTCGGAGCTCGCCCTGCGGCCGGCGGGGTTCGTCGAGGTGCTGAACGCGAGCGATCAGGCGGTGAAGCTCGACGGCTTCGCGCTGCGGCTCTCGGCGACGTCTCCGGGAAATGCGCTGCCCGACGAGGGAACGGGCGTGCTGCTCGCGTGGCCAGAGCCGTCCACCGCGCTCGGGCCCGGAGAGCGCGTGAGCGTCCCGGTGAGCGCGGGCGACACGGTCGATCTCGAGGCCTCGCCGGATTTCGAGGGCGTGGCGACGCTGTGGCAAGCAGGCCAGCCGGCGCCGAGCGATCGCGTCGACTTCATGGCATGGCCCGAAGGCGCGTCGCTGGCGCGCGTGCCCGACGCCGCCGGGGCGCCGCGCTTCTGCGAGGCGCCGAGCCCCGACGCCGCGAACGACGGCTGCGTCGAGCTGGCAGGGCGCGCGCTCCCGGGCGGACGCGCGCGCCGGCTGGAGACGGCCGGCGACTTCGCCGAGCTGGCCAAGGGGGGCACCGAGGTCGGCGAGGCCGGCGTCAAGTTCGTCGTCGACATGGCGGCGAACGACACGGTGCACCTGCTCGGGACGCGCGACTGGGCGCTCCACTACACCTTCATCCGCGAGCAGATAGAGAGGCGGCGGCACCTCGATCGCTGCGACCCCACCCAGGACGCGGAGTTCGACCTCGGCTGGGCGCTGTTCAGCCAGTCCGAGTACTTCAGCGTCGAGGGCCGCCGGTATCTCCTTGGCACGCTGGTGGAGCACACCAACGGCACGAAGACGGTCGAGTTCTCTCCCGGCGACCAGATCATCGGCGCGCAGATGCGGCGCGCGTTCTTCGCGGCGATGCGGGCGGTGCCCGACCCGCAGGCGTGGGCGATCCGGCCGACGGCGGCGCGCCAGATCGCCGAGCTGCGCGCGATCGAGGGGACAGCGCCCATGGTCGGGCCGAACGCGCCGTACAAGGGGCTCACGTACCAGCCGCTCAACCCGGCCGAGGGCTTTGGCACGCTGGTGTTCGTCCCGGCGCGCGACCTGGAGACGGCCGAGCTCGGGCCGAACGTGATCGTGGTGACGGACGACGTGCCGAACGAGGCGGCGTTCATGGGCGGCCTCATCACCGAGGCCTTCCAGACGCCGCTGGCGCACGTGAACGTGCTGGCGCGCGGCCGGGGGACGCCGAACATGGCCTTGCGCGGCGCGCGCGACAACGAGCGCCTCAAGGGCCTGTTCGGCAAGCTGGTGCGGCTCGAGGTGCGCGCGTCCGACTTCGACCTCCGCGAGGCGACCGCGCAGGAGGCGGACGCCTACTGGGAGGCGCGCAAGCCCACCGGCGATCGGCTGGCGCCGGCGCTCGACCTGTCCGTGCGCGGGGTCGTCTCGCTCGACGCCGCCGCGTATACGCAGAGCGACAGCATCGGATCGAAGGCGGCGGGCATGGCCGAGCTGTACCGGGTGAACAGCGTGGGGCAGTATTGCCCGCCCGATCTGATGCCGCTGTTCGTGCCGCCGGCGGCGTTCGCGGTCCCGTTCTCGCACTACATGGATCACTTCCAGGCGAGCGGCGCGGCGGATCTGCTGGCCGAGCTCGAGCAAGATCCCGAGTTCCGCGCCGATCCGCACGCGCACGCCGAGGGGCTGGCGAAGGTGCGAGCGCGGATGATGGCGCACCCGGTGGATCCCGAGATCCTGGGCGAGATCACGGGGGCCATCGAGGAGCGGTTCGGCGGCGACCGCGTGCGCCTGCGCAGCAGCAGCAACACCGAGGATCTGGCGACCTTCAACGGCGCGGGCCTGCACACGTCGACGAGCGGCGAGCTCGACGCGACGTCGAGCTCGATCGAGGACGCGCTGCGCACTGTGTGGTCGAGCCTCTGGAACACGCGCGCTTACGATGAGCGCGAGTTCGGCCACGTCGAGCAGGCGCGGGCGGCGATGGCGGTGCTCGTGCACCAGGCCTGGCAATCGGAGCGCGCGCAGGGCGTGGCCATCAGCCGCAACGCGCTCGACGCGATCCGCGACAGCCAGTACTACATCAACGCGCAGATCGGGGAAGCGTCGGTGACCAATCCAGCGCCCGGCGTGACCAGCGACGAGATCGTGTACACGCCGCCGCCCCGCACGATCAAGGCGGACTACCACGCGCGATCGAGCCTGTCGCGCGGGCGCGAGGTGCTGTCGTTCCCGGAGATCCAGCGGCTCGGCTGCGTGCTCGAGGCCGTGCACGCGCACTACCGGCCGCTGGTGGACCCGTTAGGGGAGAACCGGCTGTACGCGATGCAGATCGAATGGAAGCTGATGGGGCCGGAGCGGCGGCTGCTGGTGAAGCAGGCGCGGCCGTACAGCTTCGGGGCGCTCGAGGCGCCGGGGGATTGTCGGGAGTTCTAAATAGCCGATCCTGATTCGGGAACGCCAGCAATTCCAAGCACTTGAACGTAAAGCTTGCAGGTCGGCCTCTCCGTACGCTCGTGGCCTCTGTGAACGAACCCACCACGAGGAGGAGAGGCCGATGGGGAGAATGATCTTCGGCTTCGTTCCCGTCACAAGCGGGTGCTCCAGCAGCGAGCCCGAAAAGCGCGGGATGGGGCCTACCGAACCCGATGCCTGATTCTGCTGAGGTTGGATGCTGGGGCGACGCCGGCATCGATCGCGGAGCAACTCCAGGTCGCTCGCTCCACGATCAGCCGGGTCCGCTCGCGCTTCCTCGCCGAAGGCCTTTCGGGCCTGCGCGACCATCGCGCGCACAAATGGTCAGCGGAAGGTCTGTGCGGCGCACCGGCAGCGACTGGAGCAATTGCTCGACGTGAGCCCCCGGTACTTCGGCTGGGCGCGGCCGACGTGGACGCGCGAACTGCTCGCGCGCCAGCTCCAACGCGACACCGGGCTGCGCCTGAGCGTCGGCCACATCGGTCGGCTGTTGCGCGCGCTGGGAGCGCGGCGCAAGCGCCCCCGTCCGTTCGTGCGCTGCCCGTGGCCGAAGTCGCGCGAGCGCCGCAAGATCGGCGCGATCCGCAAGCTGATCCGTGGCCTGCCCCGCGACGAGATCGCCTTCTACGCCGATGAGATGGACGTCGACCTCAACCCGCGGCTCGGGCTCGGCTGGATGCGGCGCGGCCGGCAGAAGCGCGTGCTCACGCCCGGCAACAACCAGAAGCGCTACGTCGCTGGCGCGCTGACGATCGGCTCGGGCAAGCTGACGTGGGCGTTCGGCGCTCGCAAGAGCAGCGACTTGTTCATCGCGGCGCTGGCCGCGCTGCTCCGCCGCTATCGGCGCTACCGACGGCTGCACGTCATCGTCGACAACTTCGGCATCCACACGAGCAAGAAGACCCGAGCCCTTGTCGAGGCCACGGAAGGCAAGCGCATGCTGCACTTCCTACCGCCGTACTCGCCCCAGTACAACCGCATCGAACGGGTCTGGAAGCAGCTCCACGACAACGTCACCCGCAACCATCGGTGCGCGACCATCGACGAACTCGTCAAGGAGGTGGATGATTGCCTGCAGGCCCTCTCCCCCTACCCGAGGTCGACCGCGAGCCTGCGGCCGGTGCTCAGCTCGCCCGTTGCCGATTCAGGATCGGCTATTTAGCGCCCTGCCACCTCGACACGGTCGACGACTCGCGCGATCCCCTGGAGGAGCCCCCCAGGAAGCCCGAGGCCGTCCCCGCACCCCGGTGCGGGGCGGGCGGGACGCCGTGAGCCCATCCGGATGAAGTGGCTCGTCCATGCCGGAGATGGGTGGCACCCATCTCCCGGTGGACGTGCCTCCATCAAAAGATGGGTCGCACCCATCTCCGCGATGGACGTGCCTCCAACAAAAGATGGGTCGCACCCGTCTCCCGATAGACGTGCCGCCATCAAAAGACGGGTCGCACCCATCTCCGCGATGGAGAGGCCACCCGCCGGCCCAGCGATCCCCTGGCCAGCCCACCTCGCCGGGCGCCACGGCGTAAGCAACCCCACGCGATGAGGCTTGCCACGCTGCCATCGGAGACCTCCTCGACGCGGGGCGCGGTACACGCGCGGCAGGGGGCCGCTCGCTCTGGTGGAGGTCGGGGGCATCGCCGTCCATCTGGTCGAGCTCCGCCGACCTCGTTGGTGAGGTCCTCGAACGCGGCCGAGCGGCCGCGGCGGCGAGGTGAACGCCCGTGAACTCGGACTCGAGCCGTCGGTGTCCACCTGGCCGGCGGCGGAGCGGTCGCGAAGGCCGACGGACGATCGCGCGCTGGTGGCTGGCCGTTCGTCGACCGGCTGGTTGATGAACCCCCTGACCCACTGAACGGCCGCCGCTCGGCCGCCTCCTCGCACTGAACAACAAGACGAACGCCAGTCGCTTTATAGAGCGCTCGTGGGCGCTCCATAGCGCGCTCGTGGGCGCTATAGACCGCGCTCGTGGGCGCCCCATAGCGCGCCCCATAGCGCGCTCGTGGGCGCTATAGAGCGCGCTTTAGATGGTCCTGGCATCCGTGGACAGCTGATTTCAGAAAGAAGCATGTGGATCGGTGCGGCTGGATCTATAGTCACTTTATGAAGTGCTCGAGAGCGGCCTATGGGGCGCTTCAGATGACCGGGATCCCGACAGTCGAAAGCGGCGGACGCCCTGCTTCGAGTGCGGCAATCTCGCCTCACTGTCGCGTTTGCGACACCCAGTCGCGTTTGCGACAGCGCTCGGGATCTTGCGCCTCGCTGCGAATGTCTTAAGTGCGTTTGGCGCTGCGAGATGCAGCGCTTCAGAGGAGTAATGACGATGAAAGGAAGTCGCGGACGGATCTCGTCCAAGAAAAAAAGAACCGCCGCGGTCCGGAGCCGTCTCCTGCCAGGGATCCCGGGCCCGTGCTGCGGCGGCGAGAGAGCTTGCGATCCCGCCGTGAAGGTAGTCGGGGCAGCCACGCGTCGCAAGCAAAGCACGCGAGCGCTCGCTGCTGCTGGAACGGCCGTGATCTTCGTTGCGTGCGGCCTCTTCAGCCGCCGGGCTGAGCTGTCGTTCTGTCCGAGCTTGGCCCACTGCTTCTGCATCCAGAGCGAGTGACCGATGTGCCCCGGCGGAGCGCGATGCCCCGCCGGGGCCTCACTGCGGTGCGGAGTAGCATCCGGAGGCCGTACCACGGGCGCTAAAGCTTCTTGGATGTCCATCGCGGCCAGACGCGTCGGGCGGCGGGTGGGACGCATGCTCCGACCGTCGCAGGCGACGCGGGCCGCGGACCCTCCTCCCCGGTCCCGCGAGGTCCAGGAGCTCATCGAGGAGGCGGAGAAGGCAGCCAAGCGGCTCGACCTCGCGCGCGCCCGCGAGCTCTGGGCGCGGATCAACGACCTCGATCCCTCGACGATGGCCGTATGTCAGCTCGGCGTGTTCGACCTGCGCCTCGGCCGGCTCGAGGACGCCGCGGCCGAGCTCTCCACCTGCGTCGCGCACATGCCCGCGCCGACCAACGACATCGAGCGCCGCCGCTACGAGATGCTACGGCGCACCTGCCGATTCGCCTCTGGCAGGCGTGCGCGTGATGTTCGCACGGGACGAGCCGGGCACGTGCTCGCCAACAACGACCGTCTCTCTGGTGGACGGCACGATCGAGAGCGGTGAGACCCGAACGTTCTGCTGCTCCAGCGCGGAGATCGTCTATGGTAACGTTGACAACTGATCAAGGCAGAGGGGTGGCCGCCGCGATGCGCTGGGTTGCGCTCTCCACGCTGGCCACGTGTGTGCTCATCGGCTGCTCGTCGCCGATACCGGAAGAGCGACCAGATCCAGACCCGGACCAGCTCATCCTGGTTTGGGACGGCCGATATGAGAGTGCTCCACAATGCGATGACAAGACCTTGTGGGAAGGCTGGGCGGGGACGCCTGGGCCGGTCGAGTGCGAGCCTTGCGAGTGTGGCCCGTCTGCCTGTTTCATATCGAGCAAGGTGCGCCTGTACTCCTCATCCACTTGCTCCTCTGGCGACGACGTCGCCACGATCGATGCGGGCGGCTCCTGGGATGGGACATGCATGGCCCTTACCCACCCCGTCCCGAGCGATTCCTACGCTGCCGTCATGGTCGAGCCGCCGATCGTGAGTGGCTGCGGGCCTGTCTCCCCGGTGCCTCCGCTGCGACGAACGAACATGACCTTCGTCCGGGCTTGCAGTCCAGACATCGACTTCTTTTCTACGGACTTCCTCCATTGCTACCCGCCGCAGCCGAACGGCGAGTGCTGGGACTCCTACCGGATTCGTCGGGAGCTCCGCCTCTACAATGATACGCGCACGTGCAGCCCATGCTCCTGTAGCGAGCCGAGCCGCGACAAGTGCCGTGTAGAGACCAAGCTGTATTATCAGGCAGGCTGCTCGGAAGAGCTCGGATCCGTCCCGATCTCCGGGCTGGATGAGCCGCTCTGCGCGGACACGATCCACGGACAGATCGGTGCGATTCGCGCTGCCTTCGTGAAGGACGAGCCTACCTGCACGCCTTCGACCGACTCCAAGGTTGTGAGCGGCGAGCTGGAGCCCGGCGACACGCACCTGCTCTGCTGCAACCGTTAGGACCGCCCCATACTTCGGGACCCGGACCTTCACCGAGACGGGGAGGCGGCCGAACTCGCGCTCGCGCCCCTCATCGTCGGCGCCGCGCCCGAGCTCGGCGAGGTGTAAACGCGGCCGCGCCCAGTTACGGATCCACCCAGGTCCAGACCTTTGAGAAGAGGCACATGTAGATCGTCGCCTCGCCCATCAACGCCCCGTCCATCGCCACGTCCGGCACCACCTCGTTCCCGAGCTCCGGCGGGATCGTCTGGTAACCGGGGTACGTCGCCTCGATCTCTTCTGCGACCGCCGCCGGTATCTCGTCGGGCTCGCCCGTATCGTGGATCCCATAATAGGGCCCGAGATGGCTCACGTGGAAGCTGAGCGAAGCCCTGTCGCTGAGCGAGGGAACGGGCCCCGAGTCCTGGGGGCGATAGATGCGGGCCGAGTACGCCGGGTCGCTCCCCCCCGCCACAAGGCTGAGCGATTCATTTTGAAGGCTGTATCGCTCGTNAAGGCTGAGCGATTCATTTTGAAGGCTGTATCGCTCGTACATGCGGTGGATCATCGCTTCCCACGTTGGGTACTCCGCTCACCCGCGGTTTGCGGCTTTCACCAGGCGGCGGTGCTCTTCCG
>NZ_JEMA01000242.1 GCF_001589285.1 Sorangium cellulosum
TCAAGAGCGTGCCGCCGCGGGACACGGCGGACAGCGTCACCGACGCGTCTCCGATCGCCACGCGGCGCCCTTCCGAGACGCCCGCCACTCTCAGGAGCGCGATCCCGCCGCGGGACGCGCGGGACGACGTCACACACGCGCCTGCGGTCGCGCTGCGGTCGCCTCCAGCGCCCGAGCTACCGGACCTCGAGCCGCTGCTGCCGGTACCACCGCCGGTGCCTTCGAGCCCGCCGCGCTCGAGCCGCAGCCCGGGGCGACGCTCCCCCCCGCGCTGGTTCGGCGCTGTGCTCGCGCTGGCGTTCGTGGTGGGCAGCGTGGCCGCGGTTCTGCGGTGGGAGCCCCCGCGCCACGCTGTGCCGCGCGTGGGGCCAGCGGTCCAGGCCGCAGCGGGGCGAGCCACCCCGCCGCCCTCAGCTCGACCGATCGCGCGATGCCCTGAACTGTTGCCAGAGGCTGCCACGCCGCCCATCGCGGCGCGGCAGCGCACGAGCCGCCCCGCCGCTCCCACAAGGCAGATCAGGAAGACGCCGGGGCAGGAGCCCGATCTCTGTGACGGCCTGCTCCCCTGTCAGAACGTCTTTTACTGAGCAGCGAGAGGAATCCTCGATGCGATCTACGTCTTGTTGTGCTTTCAGCGTGGCTGCGCTGCTCGGTTGCGGGGAGGACATCGAGATCCCCACGCCCCGGACCGATGACAACCCGGTGTTGTTGTGGGTGGGCGACACGCCGGATTTTCCGATGTGCCCGGAAGGTCGGCTCGATTACTGGGATGGATGGGCCGATGTGCGCACGGATCCTCAGTACCAGAACGAGTGCGGGACGTGCGCGTGCAGCCCTGCGGTCTGCGGGCTGCCGGACAGCGTGAAGGCGCATGAGGCGCCTCTCTGCGCTGACGAAGGCGTCAAGGTCAACGTCGCCGGTGCAGCCGACCCGCCAGGGCACTGTGTCAAGACCTCACCCCTTGTCCCGGGCGACGCGTTCGCCTCGGTCACCATCAAGCCGCCCATGATGGCTCCCGCATGCAAGCCGTCGAAGGGCACTCCGCCGCCTCTTACAGGGACCTTTGCGCGAGCTTGCCCGTGGACCGGTGAGTACAGGACAGGGTTCGACGGGCTGGTGTGTATCGCACCCGAGCGCGACGGCTCGTGCCGGCCGGGCTTCTCCGCGCGCTTCGAGTTCCAGGAGAAGAGCAGAGACGCTCGTACCTGCACGCCATGCGAGTGCGGCGCACCCGTCGGCGGAAGCTGCGTGGCGGATGTACTGCTCTTCAGCGACACGACGTGCTCGGACATGCTGATCTCGATCAACGGAATCGGCACAGAAGAGGAAATCTGCTACGGCGCCCCTGCCGCTTCGCCGCTGGCAGGGGTGCGCGTGGTGTTTGCACGGGACGAGCCGGGCACGTGCACGCCAACGACCACCGTCTCCATGGTGGACGGCACGATCGAGAGCGGCGAGACCCGAACGTTCTGTTGCTCCAGCGCGGAGATCATCTATGGCAATGTTGACAATTGACCGAGGCAGAGGGGTGGCCGCCGCGATGCGCTGGGTTGCGCTCTCCACGCTGGCCACGTGTGCGCTCATCGGCTGCTCGCCGCCGGTGCCGGAGGATGCGCCAGATCCAGATCCCAGCCAGCTCATCCTGCTCTGGGACGGTCAATACGAGAGTGCGCCGCGATGCGGTGACAAGACCTTGTGGGAAGGGTGGGCGGGGACGCCTGGGCCGGTCGAGTGCGAGCCTTGCGAGTGTAGCCCTGCTCAATGCCTGCTCTCGGACAGGGTGCTCCTGCACTCCTCATCCGATTGCTCGAGTAGCGACCTCGTCGCTACGATCGATGCGGGCAACGGTTGGGACGGCACATGCTTTCCTCTTACCCATCCCATTCCGCGCGAATCCTATGCGTTCGTGACGATTGAGCCGCCGCTTGTGACTGACTGCCAGCCTGTGTCGCCGGTGCCTCCGCTGCGGCGAACGAACATGAGATTCGTCCGGGCTTGTAGTCCGGATATCGACTTCTTTTCTACGGATTTTCTCCATTGCTATCCGCCGCAGCCGAACGGAGAGTGCTGGGACTCTTACCAGGTTCGGCGGGAGTTGCCCCTCTACAGCGACACGCGGACGTGCAGCCCGTGCTCGTGCGGCGAGCCGAGCAGCGGTAAGTGCCGCGTACAGACCACGCTGTACTATCAGGCCGACTGCTCCGAAGAGCTCGGAGCCGTTTTCATCTCCGGGCTGGATCGACCGCTCTGCACGGACACGATCGACGGACAGATCGGCGCGGTGCGATCCATCTTCGTGAAGGACGAGCCTACCTGCGCCCCCTCGACCGACTCCAAGGTGGTGAGCGGTGAACTGGAGCCCGGCGACACGCACGTGCTCTGCTGCAACCGTTAGGACCCCCCGTACTCACTGAGAATGGCTGGACGGATTGGATCGATTGTACCTATTAATTGAGTCCGGAGCGGCATTTTGATGGTCGCGCGGCGCTTCTACCTGAAGGAGATGCTCCCTGCCGAGGAGCGAGCCGCCCGATCCCCCCCTCCCCAGCGAGTATCGCCACGGCCACGCCGCCGCGGAGGGACGCCGCCGAACTCGCCTCGAGCGCCTCGACGGCGACGCGCCCGAGCTCGGCCAAGTGTGGACGGCGGTCGCCCAAGAGAATGGCTACGGATCCACCCAGGTCCAGACGCGCGAGAAGAGGCACACGTAGATCGTCGCCTCGCCCATGAACGCCCAATCCATCGACACGTCTGGCACCACCTCATTGCCAAGCTCTGCGGGGATCGTCTGGTAGCCGGGGTACGAGGCCTCGATCTCCCGAGTGATCTCGCGCGCCACCGGCCCCTCCTCGGGGATGCCGGGGAGGTGGATCCCGTAGTATGGCCCGAGCAGGGATACGTGGAAGCTGAGCGCCGTTTCGTCGGTGAGCCAAATGCGGGCCGAGTACGCCGGGTCGCTTCCCCCCGCAAACAGGTTGAGCGACTCGTTCTGAAGGCCGTATCGGTCCCCCAGTCGGCGGATCATCGCTTTCCACGTCGGGTACTCCGCTCGCCCGCGGGTTGCGGCTTCCATCAGGCGGCGGTGCTCCTCCGTGTCATCGTAGAATCGCTCGTTGGGTGGTACGTGGATGCGCTCGAAGCAATGTACACCCCGCGGGTAGTAGCGGTAGACGACGTCAAGCAGCTCGGAGCGAGTTATTTTCATGGATGCGTCACCGAGGCGCCGAGCCCCTTATACTTTAACTTGAACGCAGCCTCCACACCGAGACGAAACCTGTGACAGAAAATCCCCGGCGGGAGATTGTAGTCCATGAGCTGTCCGACCTCCTCCGTGATCTCTTCGCTGAGTTCGGCTGCACGGAGTGGATCGATTTTCCCCATCAACTCAGTTCGGAGCGGCATTTTGATGGTGATAGCGCAGTACCACTCGGAGGTGCCGCCTGAACTTACATGCTTAAATTTCAGGTTAGCCTTGGCCTGTTGCCACCCTCCGGCCTTACCCGTTCCGTCATCCGGGACAATGGTGACAAACGGAAAGCTCGACGGTTCGAAATCTATCCAGACAAAGTGGGCCATTCCAGGGTTCGGACACTTCGAGCTGCATGCACCGCTACAGCTCAAGAAGGTCGCTCCGGCTC
Organism: Sorangium cellulosum; assembly: GCF_001589285.1. GTDB lineage: Bacteria > Myxococcota_A > Polyangia > Polyangiales > Polyangiaceae > Sorangium > Sorangium cellulosum_G. The sequence goes on from NZ_JEMA01000242.1 coordinate 3,639, forward strand.
CCGGTACATCGCCGGCTCCGGGGCACTGGTCTCGCGGGCTCTCCGGGCTAGTTGTCGTTGGGGTCTCCGAGCTATCGCTCGGTCTCTCCTCTTCGTCTTCGAGCTCCCACTCGTTGCAGGCGATCTTGCGCTCGTTGCCGTCGTGCGGGCCGTCCGGCGGCTCCGCCCCGAAGTCACCGGATGCGGCGGAGGTGTAGACGGGGCGGGG
>NZ_JEMA01000243.1 GCF_001589285.1 Sorangium cellulosum
CTCCACGGCCCGGCCCTCGCCGCCCCGCGCGCCGAGGACCCGGTCGAGCTCGCCTTCCGCGCGCTCCAGCGCCGCGAGCGCATCCTCGGCCGTCTCGGGGGGGGCCTCCTCCTGCGGCGACGTGAAGGTCGCGCCGGCGGGCTCCGGCGCCATGGGCGCGGGCGCCTGCGCGGCGGCGCCGCCGCCGCAGCCGGAGAGCGCGACGGCGCCGAACCACAGGGGGGCGGCTGCGGCAGACCAAGCTCGGTGTCGGTTCATCGGTCCTCCTGCGCCTGACGCCCGGCGCGCGGCTTTCGGCTCATCGCCGCGCCGCGCAGCCCGCGCGTGACACGCCTGCTCGCGGCGGGCGCAGGTTGACGTCCGCTCCGTGCGCTATGCTCGCGGCGATGAATCTGCTTCGACCGATCGGCGCACTCGTTCTGGCTCTCGGACTGATCGCAGGCTGTCAGCGGAGCAGCTCGCGTCGCCCTCCGTCACAGCCGTCGTACGGCCAGGGCTACCCGCCGTACGGCGCGCCTCCGCAGGGATACCCGCAGCAGCCCGGCTACCCGCAGCAGCAGCCCGGCTACCCGCAGCAGCAGCCCGGCTACCCGCAGCAGCCCGGGTATCCTCCCGCGCAGACCGGGCCCGCGCCAGCGCCCACCTTCAACCTGCCGACGGTGTCCGGGCTGCCGGTGCTGGGCGACCCCATCAACGACATCAACGTCGCCTGGCTGCAGACCGAGGCCGGCGTCGTGATGGGCGCGCTGATCGGCGCGCTGCCGTCGGGCGCGCAGCAGAAGGTGAGGGGCATCCCGTTCATCGCCGATCCCACCGTCGGGGAGGTGAACGCGTTCGCCGGCTGCGACGACCAGCGGATGCCGTTCATGGCCATCACCGACGGGCTGCTCGAGATCCAGGCGCAGATCGCTCAGTTCAAGGCGACAGACGAGATCTACGGGACGAGGAAGCTCGACGAGTTCCTGCGGATGCTCGCGCAGCGGCAGCGGCCCGGGCAGCCGATCCTCCGGCCGCCGGCGGGCTTCATCGATCCGGCGCAGCACACCGACCCGCGCAAGGTCGAGCGGCAGCACCAGCTCTACCACGAGCAGCTCGCGTTCGTGCTCGGCCACGAGCTCGGCCACCACCACCTCGGGCACACCGGGTGCGCGAACGGGCAGGGCGGGAGCCGCGGCGTCACCCCCGCGGATCTCGGGCGCATGCTGTCGCGCGCGCTCCCCGTCTTCAACCAGCCGAACGAGATCGCGGCGGACGTCGCCGGCGTGAACAACCTGCTCAGCGCCGGCGTGCGGCGGCAGGGCTACCGGTGGACGGAGGGCGGCGCGATGCTCACGCTCGGCTTCTTCGCGTCGCTCGACCAGCTCACGCCCGCCGCGATCCTGTTCGCCTTCGAGCAGACGCACCCGCACCCGCTGTTGCGCCAGCCCGTCGTCCAGCAGACCGCCAACACCTGGCGGCTGACCGGCGGCGCGACCGGATTTCCGTTCCCCGGCCTCGGCGGCTGAACCGCGGCCCTTTCGCGCCCGCGCGCGCTCGCTTCTGGGCGCGCGCGCTGCTTCGGCTTGACGCGACCGCGCGGCGCTCCTCCCATCGCGCCGAAAGGAGTCGACCATGCAAGAAGGGCTCGGGATCGAGGACGTCAAGGAAGGCACGGGCGCCGAGGCCAAGCACGGCCAGCTCGTGACGGTGCACTACGTCGGCACGCTGACCAACGGCAGCAAGTTCGACAGCTCGCGCGACCGCAACCAGGGCTTCTCGTTCAAGCTCGGGGCCGGGCAGGTGATCAAGGGATGGGAGCAGGGCGTCGCCGGCATGAAGATCGGCGGCATCCGCAAGCTGACGATCCCGCCGGACCTCGGCTACGGCGCGCGCGGGTTCCCGCCCGTGATCCCGCCCAACTCGACCCTCCTCTTCGAGGTCGAGCTGCTCTCGGTCAAGTGATCGCGGCGTCGTCCCCGCGCGTTTGAGGATCGCTCGCGTCGCCGCCGAGGGCGGCGCGAGCGCGCGCAACGCCGGCCGCGCGCGTCGCGCTCGGGGCGCCGCTCACGGCTTGATGGCGGCGCCGCACTCCACACAGAAACGGTTGCCGATGAAGAGCTCGTGCTTGCAGTGCGCGCACCGCGCGACGCGCACCTCGGTCGGGCGCTTCGCGGGCTTCGCCGGCGGCGGGACCTCCTTCACCGGGGCCCTCGGCGCGGCCGCGACCGCGGCATAGCGGCCCGACCCGGCGGCCGCCCGGGAGCGCCGGTCCGTGACCGGCACGGCGGCCATGCGCGGCGCCCTGCCCGCGGCGCCCTGCGCCTGGCTCCGCAGGCTGCTGTCCGCGATGGAGTGGACCTGCTGCGCCGCGATGCGCTTGCTGTCCGACGAGGCGGCCGCCTCGAGCTCGACCTCCTCGACAGGCAGCTGCCGCTCGCGGACGGACGCCGCCGCCGGCGGGAGCGTCGCGCCCAGCTCGTCGATGCGATGGGGCCGGGTGTCCTCGAGCTCCGCGCCGTCGAGCTGCGCGTCGTCGAGCGCCTCGGGCTGGATGCGGACGATCAGCGCCGAGATGTTGTCGGTCCCGCCGGCCTCGTTGGCCATCGCGATGAGCAGCTCGCAGGCCTCGTGCGGGTCCTGCGTGATGTCGAACACATCGAGGATCTGCTGCTCCGAGACCATCCCGCTCAGCCCGTCGGAGCAGAGCAGGAAAACGTCGCCGGGCTGGGTGCGCTCGGAGCGGATGTCGACCTTCACGGCGTCCTTCATGCCGAGCGCGCGCGTGATGATGTTCTTCGGGAGCCTCGCCAGCTCGTCCTGGCTCAGGTCGGGCTTGAGGGCGAGCGCGTCGTTGATGAGCGAGTGGTCCTTCGTGAGCTGCTCGATCTCGCCCTGCCGGATCCGGTAGCAGCGGCTGTCGCCGACGTGGCCGACGTGGATCTGCTCCGTTTCGCACGACACGTAGGCGGCGACCACGGTCGAGCCCATGCCCTGGTGCTGGGTATAGGTGTTCGAGATGACGAACACATCGTGGTTCGCCTTGCGGATCGCGGCGACGACGCGCCGCGCTCCCGGGTCGAGATCCTGCTCGTCGGCGGGGACGGGGCCGGGCAGGACGCCGGCCCGGGTCGCCTCGAAGAAGTTGTCGAGCGAGCGGGTCGCGAGCGCGCTGGCGACGTTGCCCGCGTTGTGCCCGCCCATGCCGTCGGCCACGACAAAGAGGCCGAGATCCGACTTCACGAGGACGTTGTCCTCGTTGTGCTTCCGCTGGCGTCCAACGTCGGTCACGGCAGCCGCGACGGGTCGGGTGCGGCTGCTCGTCCTGAACTCGCCCATTCGCGGCTGATTATACCTGCCCAGTCCTCCGGACCGCCCAGATTCCGGCTGCTCTACCGGTGGGCAGACCCCCCGGGGCCCGCAGGTTGGCCGGCGATCCTCCGAGGCGTACCGGCCGAGGCGGAGGGTGTACGCGTGCTCCGGGGTACGGGATCCAGCGCGAGACGCAGGCCGACCTGGAAGAATCCGTAGGCTGCGGCCCCGGAGCTCTCGCCCGGACGCGAGAGGTAGGTGCCGGCGTCGAGCTCGGCGAACACCCCGACGCCGAAGGGCGACACGGGATAGAAATCGACGCCCAGGGCGATGCGGGCGACATCGAGCCCGTGGAAAACATGGTCGGACGTTACCGGACCGGCTGCGGAGCCCTCCGACCAGGTGAAAACACCCCTGCGGTAGCCCACGCCGTAGCTGATCCAGGGGTCGATCGCGAGGCCCTGGGCGGCGTGATAGACGAACCCGAGGCCCAGGTCGAGGCTCTGGCCGGAGCAGTCGTTGCACCTGCCCGGCGCGGAGAGCATGGCGTAGGAGCCGCTCGCTTCCAGGACGGTGACGCGGCTCAAGCCAATACCGACGTTGGCGCCGAACGCGAGCCCGCCCGACGCCTTCTCGCTGACCGGCTGGCCGGCGGCCATGCTGCCGAACGGTTGGCTGTAGCCGGCCCGCCCCTGGAGGAGGATGTGCCCGGTTCGTTCGTCCGGTCCGGCGGGGCGCTTCGCGCCGGCTTCCGGCCCGAGCTCCTCGTCCTCCTCCACGGCGGTCGTCGTCCCTTGATCTGCCGGCTGGGCCAGGGCCTGGTTGGCCGAGAGCACCCAGCCCGCCGCCGCCACGCCGAGCGCCGGCGCGGTCCACCTTGTTGAGCGCGATCTCACGAACGGCCTCTAGAACAGCGCGGTCGCGAGCGCAAAGGGGGCGGCGGGTCTGCGACAAGGAATGTCGAAATGTCGGCCGGGCGAGACGAGCGACGCAACTGCGCCCGGCGCCGCGACGACAGAGCTCGTGGATATGGACAACGCACCCCTCCTCCGCGAAGACGACAGCCACCCGGCGCCCATCACGTCGGCTCACGGCGCCCCTGCGCCCTCCGCGCCCGTCGCGGCGCCGCCCGAGCCGGGTCCCGGCGGCGTCCCCGGCGATCGGCCGGGCCCTGCTGCCCATGTCGGCGAGGCCCCGCCGATCCGGGACGTCACGCACGAGCTCCTGGACGATCGCGAGGCGCTCGCCACGGTGTGGCTTCGCTGCGAGCACAGCGTCGGCGGCGCCCCGGCGCACATCGCCGTCGCGCCGGGCGCCGAGCTCACCCTCGGGAGCGGTCCGGCTGCGGACGTGAGGATCGACGACGTCACGGTGAGCGCTCGTCACTGCCGGGTCGCGCACCGCGGCACGTCGATCGAGGTGACGGATCTCGGCTCGCGCAACGGCGTTCGCGTCGGCGGCGTGCGGGTACGGCAGGCGGCGCTCGTCCCCGGCGGCTGCTTCGAGATCGGCCGCACGGCGATGTGGATCGAGGCGGCGCGGAAGGTGCCCGAGCTCGAGGAGGGGCCGCCGCTGCCGTCGCTCGTCGGCCGCTCGCGGCCGATGCGCCAGCTCGCCGCGGCGGTGCGGCGCGTGGCGCCGCTCCAGCTGCCCGTGCTCCTGCGCGGCGAGTCGGGCACAGGCAAGGACCTTGTCGCCCGGGCGATCCACGCGGAGAGCACGCGGGCCGATCGGCCGTTCGTGGTCCTGAACGCCGCCACCATCCTGCGCGAGCTCGCCGAGTCCGAGCTGTTCGGCCACCGGCGGGGCGCGTTCACCGGCGCGATGCGCGATCGGCGGGGCGCGTTCGTCGAGGCCAACGAGGGCACGCTCTTCCTCGACGAGATCGCGTCGCTCTCGCTCGAGGTCCAGGCGAAGCTGCTGCGCGTCGTGGAGGAGGGGGTGNCGTCGCTCTCGCTCGAGGTCCAGGCGAAGCTGCTGCGCGTCGTGGAGGAGGGGGTGGTGCGCCCGCTCGGATCGGAGGGGCCGACGCCGGTGAACGTGCGGCTCATCGTCGCGACCTGCGAGCCGCTGGAGACCCTCGTCGCCGAGCGCCGCTTCCGCGTGGATCTCTACGAGCGGCTCGCTGTGTGCCGCATCCAGCTCCCCGCGCTGCGCGAGCGGCCCGACGACATCCCGCTCCTGGCCGAGCACCTGCTGGCGAGCTCGGAGGTCGGTCTGCGCCCGCTCTCCCCCGGGGCGCTCGTCGCGCTGAGGGCGCACCGCTGGCAAGGCAACGTCCGGGAGCTACGGAACGTGCTCATCCAGGCCGCGCTCCGCGCAAAGGGCCGTGTGTTGCCCGAGCACGTCACGGCCGTCATCGCCGAGCGCGAGCCCCCGCCGCGCCGGAAGATCTCGCCGGCCGACGCGCTCCGCGCGTTCGAGGAGGTGGGCCGCAACATCAGCGCCGCCGCCCGCCTCGCGGAGATCCCGCGCTCGACGATGCGGGATCTGCTCCGCGCCGCGAAGGAGAGGTGAGCTCGGCGCCGCGGCCCCGCGCATCGCCGGCGCTCCGCCGAGCTAGAACGTCCCGGCGACGCTGAGGGAGGCCTGGCCAGGCGCCACGAGCGGCGCGATCCGGGTGACGCGAGGGCCAGCGGCGGCGGTCTTCTGCTCGCTCGGGTACCAGTCGATCATCGCGTACGTCGCGGTGCCGACGACCCCGACGCCGAGGAGGACCCAGCCCGTGATGGCCCAGGGGAGCGCGCCGTCGTAGCTGTCGAGCTCCTCTCGGAGGCTCCCGCATGCGTTCTCGAAGCCCGGGAGGTCGCCCGAGGGATCCTCGCGCCGGCCGCAGGGCTGGGCCCGGCGATTGGCGGGGATCGTGCTCTCGTTCCTCGCGACGAACGCCTTGATCTCGTTCCCGATGTCCTCGGCGTTGCCGCTCGCATTGGTGGTGATGGCCGTGCCGACGATCCCCATGACCAGACCGACGCCCGCGACGCCGGTCCCCGCCCAGGCCAGCGGCTTGCGCTTGTACCAGTGGAAGAACGGCTCGCGACCGCCGGAAGCCTGATCCGGGCCCATCGAGCCCATCGTGTTGCTCGTCGAGAGCGTGAGCCCGCCGGAGGTCGTCGGGGCCGCGGGCGCTGCGCTCGGCGCCGTTGCGCCGGCGGGCGTCGTGCCCGGCGCCGTCGTGCCGGGCGTGGCCGCGCC
>NZ_JEMA01000244.1 GCF_001589285.1 Sorangium cellulosum
CTGCCCGCGCCCAGCGCGAGCGCCAGCGCGGGGCCGACCGCGCGCGCGACAGCGAGCGCGCCCCCGAGGGCCGCGCCGAAGCCGCCCCCGAGCGAGCGACGGCCCCCGCCGCCTCGCCCGAAAGTTCCCTTGCTCGGGCGGGATTGAGGTCCGATGTCCGCCGCGACGTCGGCTCGACGCTCGAGCACGCCGGTTGACCCTTCGCCCTGTGGGTGCGCCAGAACATGACACGTTGCCTGCGCCGGATCGCTCCTCTCGCCCTCGTCCTCTGCCACCTCGCCGCCGCGACGCCCGCCGCGGCGCAGGAGAGCGCGGCGGCGGAGGCCCTCTTCGACCGAGGCCTCGCCGACATGGAGGCTGGCAAGTACGAGACCGGCTGCGCGTCCATCGCCGAGAGCCATCGGATCGAGCCGAAGCCGGGGGCGCTCTTCACGCTCGCGATCTGCGAGTCGAGGTGGGGCCGCGTCGCGAGCGCGTTCACGCGCTTCGGGGACTACCTGGCCCTGTACGAGCAGATGACGCCGGACCAGAAGAGCCGGCAAGGCGAGCGCGCGAAGGTGGCCAGGAAGGAGCGCGATCGGCTGGGCCCGCTCGTGCCGGAGCTGTCGCTGTCCCTCCCGCCGGGAGCGCCCGCAGGGACGGTGGTGAAGCGCGACGGCCGCGCGGTGGACGGCGCCCTGCTCGGCAAGGGCGTGCCGGTGGAGCCGGGCGAGCACGTCGTGTCGACGCAGGCGCCGGGAGGGCCCGTCTGGGAGACGCGGATCCAGCTCGCCGAGGGCGAGAAGAAGCGCGTGGCGCTGCAGGTGAACGGCGCCTCGACGGCGGCGCCGTCCGGCGGCGTCTCGGGGCGGCGAACGGCCGCCTTCGTGGCGGGCGGCGTGGGCGTGGCGGGGCTCGTGCTCGGCGGGGTGACGGGCGCGCTCACGCTCGGCAAGAAGAGCGTCGTCGAGGAGCACTGCGGCAGCGCGATCGGCGTGAGCGACGAGACGGCGTGCGATCAGATGGGGATCGACGCGGCGGAGAGCGCGAGCACAACGGGGCTCGTCAGCACGATCGGCTTCGGGCTGGGGCTGGCCGGGCTCGGGGCGGCGGCGGTGCTCTTCCTGACCGAGCCGAAGCAGGGCGAGGAGGCCGCCGCCGCGACGTCAAGGCGGATCCGCGCCCGCGTGCTCGCGGCAGGGCNGGATCCGCGCCCGCGTGCTCGCGGCAGGGCCGGACGGCGTGGTGATCGGCGCGCGCGGGGCGTGGTGACGCC
>NZ_JEMA01000245.1 GCF_001589285.1 Sorangium cellulosum
GATCGCGCGCCGGGCGAGCGAGGGCCCGAGCGCGGCGCGCTCGCCGTCGGCGATGCCCTCGAGGACGGCCGGGGTGTACCGCGTCGGCGGGGCGAGCGGCAGGGCGCGCTTCTGCCGGCGCATCGCGCGCTACCCGACCTCCGGGAGCCGCCAGTCGATCTCCTCGGCGCCGCGGGCGCGGAGCGCGGCGTTGATGGACGAGTACGGCTTGCTGCCGAAGAAGCCGCTCCTCGCCGACAGCGGCGAGGGGTGCGCCGCCTTGATGATCGTGTGGCGGCGCGCGTCGATGAGCTTCGCCTTCTTCTGCGCGTGCCCGCCCCAGAGCACGAACACCACCCCGTCGGGCCTGTCGTTGACCTTCCTGATCACGGCGTCGGTGAACGTCTCCCAGCCCTGGTTCTTGTGCGAGTTCGGCGTGTGCGCGCGGACGGTGAGCACGGTGTTCAGCAGCAGCACGCCCTGGCTGGCCCACGCCGTGAGGCAGCCGTGGCCCGGGATCGTGAAGCCCGGGACGTCGACGAGCGCCTCCTTGTACATGTTGGCCAGCGACGGCGGCGGCGGGACGCCCGGGCGCACCGAGAAGCACAGCCCGTGGGCCTGCCCCTCGTCGTGGTACGGGTCCTGGCCGAGCAGCAGCACGCGGACGCGCTCGTACGGCGTGAGCCGGAACGCGGCGAAGACGTCCTCCTCGGCCGGGAAGACCCGGTGCGCCTTGCGCTCTTCCTCGAGGAAGCGCGCGAGCCGCTGGAAGTAGGGCTGTTCGAGCTCTCCGGCGAGCTCGGCCTTCCACGAGGCGGGCAGATCGATCGTCTTCACGCGCTCACACTCCTTCTTTCGGGCAGAGCGCGCTCATGCGGCACTCCGCGCATTTCGGCTTCCGGGCGACGCATGTGTAGCGGCCGTGCAGGACCATGGCCGGGCCGAAGAAGGTCCATTGCTCCCTGGGCACGATCCGCATCAGGTCCTCCTCGATCTGCTCGGGCTTCTCGCGCTTCGAGAGGCCCATGCGCCCGCTGAGGCGCGCGACATGGGTGTCGACGATGATCCCCGAGGGGAGGTCGAACGCCGTGTTGAGCACGACGTTCGCCGTCTTTCTGGCCACGCCCGGCAGCGACGTGAGCTCGGCCATGGTCCGGGGCACCTCGCCGCCGAAGCGCGCGACGAGCGCCTGGCAGGCGGCCTTCACGGTCTTCGTCTTCTGGCGGTAGAAGCCGGTGGGCTTGAGCTCCTCCTCGAGCACCTCGGTCGGGGCGTCGGCGTACGCCTGGGCCGACGGGTACTTCTTGAAGAGCGTGGCGGTCACCCGGTTGACGCGCTCGTCCGTGCACTGCGCGGCCAGGATTGTCGCGACGAGCAGGTCGAGCGGCGTCTCCCAGTCGAGCTCGTAGCGGGCGTCGGGGTAGGCCTCGCGCAGGTGCTGGAGGACGAGGGGGATTCGATCTCGGGCGTTCATGCGGCTGGCCGCAGGGTAGCCCAGTCCGGCGCCGCCCGTCACCGCCGCCGGGCGACGGGCCCCGGGCGCTTGCGGCCGAAGTAGGTCTCGAGGAGCTCGCGGCCGACGAGGTTCGCCTTGGTGCGCCAGGTGATGTCGTTGGCCAGCATCACGGAGACGGCGATCTCGGGGCGATCGGACGGCGCGAACGACGCGAACCAGGAGAACATGCGCGACGGCCTCCCGCCGACCAGCGTGCCGGTCTTGGCGGCGACGGGCATGGAGCCGAGGGCGCGGGTGCCGTCCGGCTTGCGGAACGCCTTGGCGCACGTGCCCCGGCGCGTCGTGACCTCGAGCATCGACCGGAGGGTGCGCGCGACGTCGGCCCGCAGGCCGCGGCCGTCGGTGCTGCGCGTCGAGGGCGCGGCCGCGTCCCCGCGGGCCTGCGCGCCCGGCGGCGCGAGCAGCGAGAAGCGGACGCGCTCGCCGTCGTTGGCGATTGTCTGCATCGCGAACAGGGCGCCGAGCGGGCTGAGCTTGCCGCTCCAGAAGCCCGCGGCGGCGCGGGCGAGGCCGAGCGAGTCGGCCGGGATCTCGGCGGCGCTCGGCGCGACGGGGATGTCGATGGGGACCTCGCCGTCGAACCCGAGGTCGTGGGCCGTGCGGCGCAGGTCGGCGGGCGTGAGCTGGCCGGCGAGGCGGGCGAACACGCCGTTGATGCTGCGGCCGAGCGCCTCGCCGAACACGGTGCATGTGTCGCCGCGCCCCTGGAGATCCCGCGCGCGGATCGCGCTCATGCCGCCCGTGTAGCAGACGGGCGTCGCGACGTTGACCTTGCGGCCCTCGAGGAGCGCCGCCGCGGTGACGATCTTGAAGAGGCTCGCGCTCGGGGCGAGCGGCGTCGCGACGTAGTCGCGGTCGCCGCGGCTCGCCCAGACGAGGATGCGGCCGGTGCGGACGTCGGAGGCCACGATGGCGCCCTCGGGCGCGCCGGAGCGGGCGAGGAGGCGCTCGGCGGCGCGCTGGAGCTCGGGGTCGAGCGTGAGGCGCACCTGCTTGCCCGCCGCGCCGACGGTGGCGTGGACGGCGCCGCCCTCGACGTGGAGCTTTCGGACGCCCGGCGGGGCCGGAGATGCCGCCGCCGGGGCGAGCCACACGGCGGCCGCGGCGGCGAGCGCGAGGTGGAGACGCGAACGCACCCTGGGCTGATGCCAGGGCGGGCGCGCGCGGGCCAAGTTCCGCGCGCAGCGCCGGGTTCGACGCGAGCGCCACGGGCAGGAGCGAGGCCCGCGCGAGCCCCTGTATCCGTCCCTGACGTGACATTCCGTCGATGATTCCAAGACGGATAGAACAATGAAGCGTCTCGGTCGTCCGCGTGATGGTGCGACGGACGCCCGGCAGCAATGCACGCGTCCTGGACCAGCGCGTGTCCACGTGGCCGCCGCGCGAAACGAAGAACGAAGAACGAAGACAGACAGACAGAGCAAAGCGAGACAGAGCAAAAACACCCGCTCGCGAGAAATAGATCTAGACAATCGAAGTGATGATTCATTATCTTGAAAAATGGTCCTGTGCGCGCTCAGCACCAAATCGGGGCCAACGTCGTCGTACTTGATCTTGTTCTGTTGAGCTCCGAGCGACGCTGACCGCTGCCGTGCGCAGCGGCCAGCGGTCGGTGCCGAGTGCGCCGTGATCCCCCTCGGCCACAGCGCTCCTTTCCATGGAGCGTGAAGGCCCGAGGCGAGGTGCCCAGAAACGTCACCGCGTGGCCGCGAATCGTCCGTGGCGCGATGTGTGTTTCTGGGGGTGTCCCTCGCAAATGTCTGGACAGTTCGGTAGTCGCGTTGTTAATTGGATACTGGACCTGTGCGCATCCGCTCTCCGATTTGAGCCGACGCCCCGCGCACCTGATTGGATCGTGATCAGTCCGCGGGGCGCGGTCCGACCGGAGCCCATGAAACCGACCTTCGCCTGACCCGCGTGTCATGGCGCATTCGGCTCGGATGACGCTCCATCGTGGTTCGATCCCAGCAAGGACCTCCAAGGAGCCTTCCATGAAACAGACAACAGTCGCCTCCTCCGCCGCCCTCGCCACGCTGCTCATCACCGCCTCTTCCCTCGCCAGCACCGCCGCGCCGACGCCCACGTGCACCGTGATCCAGCGGGGCGTCCTGGGCGACATCTACAACGCCGAGATCTGGAGCCTCGCCCCGACCTATCACGTCCCGACCCCCTTCGAGGTGAACACGGGGTACTCCAGCACGGTCGGCGAGAAACGAGCCCTGTTCGGCTTCGAGCTCGGCGCCATCCCCGCGAGCTCGCTCATCACCTCGGCCAGATTCTATGTCCTGACCTACAGCAGCACGGCCCAGATCGTCCGCGCCCACCGGGTGCTCGCCCCCTGGACCGAGAACGACGTCACCTGGAACAACCTCGGCGGCATCGATCCGACGTCCTTCACGTCGTTCCAGTCCGGCGGCTCGGCCTGGCGCGAGCTCGATCTCACCGAGCTGGTCCAGGAGTGGGTGGGCGGCGTCTCGCCCGCTCACGGGATCCTCCTCGAGGAGGACGAGAACGGCAGGACCTCGTACAGGGGCAGCGCGCACACGGACATGTCCCAGCGCCCTTTCCTCGAGGTCTGCTACACGACGCCGAAGGGCTCGATCGGCGACAAGGTGTGGTTCGACGCGAACGCCGACGGCATCGAGGACGGCTCCGAGCTCGGCATCTCCGGCGTCGTCGTCGACCTCTTCGGCGACGGGAACTGCGACGGATCCGCCGATGGATCCCCGCTCGGGACGACCGCGACCGACGCGAACGGGTTCTACCGTTTCGGCGAGCTCGAGGCGGGCTGTTACGTCGTCAGCGTCGACGACGCGACGCTCCCGCTCGGGCACCTCCTTACCACCGACCATGAGCCGCTCNGCACCTCCTTACCACCGACCATGAGCCGCTCGCCGTGTCCCTCGGCGCGGGGGAGAACGTGACCGACGCCGACTTCGGCTACGTGACGTACTCGTCGATCGGCGA
>NZ_JEMA01000246.1 GCF_001589285.1 Sorangium cellulosum
CGGAGCTCCTCGACGAGATCCGCGAGCCGGTCGCCCATGCCGAGGCGCACGCGCATCGACGCCGCCTCCGCGGCCGCCGCGTACCAGAGCGCGCTCTTCCGCGGGAAGCCGCGCATCGCCATGACGGCGCACCGCTCGGCCTCGGCCGCCTCGCCGAGCCACTTGTGCGCCTCGGCCTGCACGAGGCGCAGCGCGGCGAAGAACTCCCCGTCCGCGTCGGCGCTCGCCACGCCCTGCTCGGCCCGCTGGATCGCGGCGCGGAAGTCGTTCGCCCCGAGCGCCTGCTCCGCCGCGCGCCGGAACCACACGACCGCGCGCTCGGCGTCCCCGCCGCGCTCGAAGTGCTCGGCCAGCAGCGCCGCGTCGCGCTCGCCGGCCGCGTCCAGCCACTCGCCGGCGAGCAGGTGGCCGAGCGCGCGGTCCGCGTCGGTCAGCGTCTCGTACGCCGCCTCGCGCACGAGCGCGTGCCGGAAGGCGTACTCCTCCTCGCCCCGGAACTTCCCCTCCCCCCGCCGCGCGATCAGCTCGCGGTCGACGAGCACAGCGAGCCACCCGTCCACCTGCGGGGCCCGCCGCTCGCCCCCGAGCAGCGCCATCAGCCCGCCGCGCCAGAACTTCTGGCCGAAGACGCTCGCCGCCCTGAGCACCCGCCGCGCCTCGGCGTCGAGCGACTCCAGCCGCGCCTGCACCATCGACAGCACCGTCTCGGGCAGCGACTCCGTCCGCCCCGCGGCCGCCGCGCGGATGAGCTCTTCCAGGTAGAACGCGTTGCCCCCGGCGCGCTCGCACAGCCGCGCGCACACGTCGGGCGTCACCGAGTCGCCGAGCACCTCGCGCACGAGCCGCTCGCTGCCGCGCCGCCCGATCTCGCGCAGCCGGATCTCCTGCACGCCGCGCGAGACCCACACCTTCGGGAACACCGCCTCGACCTCGGGCCGGGCCAGCGCGAGCACCATGAGCGGCTGGTCCCTGTGCGCGAGCGCCGCGTCGATGAGCTTCACCGTGGGCACGTCGCCCCACTGCAGGTCCTCGAGCACGAGGAGCACCGGCTCGCCGCGGCACTCGGCGAGCACGAAGTCCTCCCAGGCGCGCCGGATCTGGTCGCCCATGAGCATCGGGTCGCTCCGCGCGGCGCGCAGCTCCACGCGGCCCTCGTCGGAGAAGCGGATGCGCGCCACCTCGCCGAGGAACTCCGTGACCCGCGCGCAGTCGGCGCCGCTCAGGTAGCGGCCTACCCGCGCGCGCAGGCGCTGCTCCCGCACCTCCTGCGGCTCGCCGCCGGAGAGCCCGGCCTCGCGGCGCAGCATCTGGCGCAGCATCCCGAAGGGCGAGCCCGCGCTCATCGGGTCGGCGTGGCCGAGCCAGACCTGCACCCGCTCGTTGCGCTCCTCGACCCGGCGCAGGAACTCGTAGCGCAGCCGGCTCTTGCCGAGCCCGGCGGGCGCCGTGATCACGACCGCGCGCGCTGTCGGCTCGGAGAGGCACTCGTCGAGCACGGCGTCGAGGATGGCGAGCTCGTGATCGCGCCCCACGAACGGCGTCGCCCGCCCGAGCAGCGTCCGCGCCGCCTCGACGAGGTCGCGCTCGGCCCGGAGCACGAGGCCCGTCGCGTCACCGCCGACGTCGAAGCGCGCGTCGAGCAGGCCGGCCATCACGTCGTCGAGGCGGATGATCCCGTCCTCGGCGACGTCGAGCAGCCTCACGGCGCGGTCGATCGTCGGCCCCATCGGGAGCCGGTCGTCCGCGGCGGCGCGGCCGGCGACGAGCGCCATCTGCACGCCGGGCAAGAGGTCCCGCACCTCGATCGCGCAGCGCGCCGCGCGCGCCGCCTGGTCGGTGATGAGGCCGCGCCCCTCGAGCGTGATGAGCAGGAGCCCGTCGCCCGTCGTCGGCAGCGTCTGGAGGGCGCCGCCGAAGCGCGCGGCCACGCGCTTCACCTCCTCCTCCGGGACCACGCGCGCGAGCGGCATGGTCATCGGGAGGGTCATCGGCATGGTCGGCCCTTGCCAGGAGGCCTCCTGCGGGCCCATCCGCGCGAGCAGCAGGCAGATCGTCCGCCGCTCGCCGGTCGTGAGCGCGCTCGGGCGCCGGCTCACGGGCGCCGGGGGGGAGTTCTTGATCTCGCCCACCCGGAGCAGCTCGAGCGCCACGGCGGCGCCGCTCGCGGGGCGGCTCGCCGGGTCCTTCGTGAGCATGCGCGCCACGGCGGCGTCCACTGTCTCGGGGATCTCGGCGCGCAGGTCGCGCAGGCGCGGCGCCTCGTCGAGCACGACGCGCAGGAGCGCTGTGTGGATGTCGTCGCCGACGAACGGCGGCCGCCCGGTGAGGCAGTGGAACAGCACGCAGCCGAGCGCGAACACGTCGGCCTGGGGCCCCACGGCGCGCTCGCCGCGTGCCTGCTCGGGCGCCATGTAGAACGGCGTGCCCATGACGACGCCGGTCATGGTGAGGGGCGCGAGCGACGTGAGCCGCGCGATGCCGAAGTCGAGCAGCTTGACCTGCTCGACCGCCTTGTCGACGAGGTACAGGTTGCTCGGCTTGAGGTCGCGGTGGACGACGTGGTTGCGGTGCGCCTCGGCGAGCGCCTCGGCCACGCGCAGGCCGAGCAGGACGCTCTCGCCGACGGTGAGCCCGCGCCGGCGCAGCCGGTCGGCGAGGCTCTCGCCCTCGAGCCACTCCAGCGCGAGCCAGGGCTCGCCGCTCTCGGTCGCCCCCTGCGCGATGTACCGCACGATGCCCGGGTGCCTGAGCTCCGCGAGCACCTGCGCCTCGCGCGCGAAGCGCTCGCCGTGCTCGAGGCCGCGGCCCGACATGACCTTGAGCGCCGCCGTCTCGCCTGTGTGCCGGTCGAGCGCGCGGTAGACGGAGCCCATCCCCCCCGACCCGGCGAGGCGCTCGATCAGGAAGCGGTCGGCGACGATGTCCCCGGGTTTCATCGGGACGGCGAGTATCACATGGAGCGCGGACGGAGAGGCCAGATCCCGGCGAGGGGCGCGGCGGGGAGCGCCGGCCGCTGCCTCGCCCGGCGCGGCTGCGCGCGGACGAGCGGCGAAAGCGCCGGAGGGGCGCGCGGGTGGGAGCGCGCCCGCGGCGGCGAGGGGGCTCGGGCCGCGTGTGCAGCGATGTAGGCAGGACGGCGCCCCAGGGGACACGGCGTGCGCTCCGGGGCGCGGCGCGCCCTCGGGGCGTGGCGGCGCGGCTCTCTCGGAGGCAGCGTGGCGGACGCATTGCCGTGGTCGAGCGCGGGGGCCGTACCGCGACGAGAGAGTTTTGCGGTCAGCGACGGGCGCTATCGCGACGCGCGGTCAGCGACGGGCGGAGCGCAGCGTCGCTCGCAATTGTTACCGGGTCGACGCCTGTCTATCCTGCCTTGCGCGGCGGGATGTTGTTCACCCGGATCGATTCGCTTCCTGGAGGAGTCCATGGCCAGAACGGCGCCCATTCCCAATATCCCGGCCATCCCCGGGATGAACCCCGGCACCTGGATCATGGGCGGCGGCGGCGACGGCGGCGGCAAGGGGGGCCGCGGCGGCAAGGGCGGCGGCGACAGGCAGGGGGCGAACGGCGAGAACGGCGGCAACGACGCGAACGGCGGCGACAAGGGCGCCCAGAGCTGCGGGCAAGGGTCGCCGGGGGGGTGCAACAACTGCGGCAACCAGCTCTCGGCGGGCGACCCTGTCGACGTCGCGACGGGGCGCGTCTACACCCTGCCGTCGCTCGATGTGTGGCTGCCCGGCCCGCTGCCGCTGGAGCTCTACCGGAAATACTCCTCGCACGCGGTCGATCGCGACGTGGGGCTCGGGCACGGCTGGACGCACTCGCTCGGGTGGGAGATCGTCGCGAGGGCCCGGAGCGTCGAGATCTGGGACGAGCACGGCACGATGCTCCAGCTCGACTTGCCCCAGGTCAGCGGCGAGGTGATCCACCGGGGCTGGGCGCTCACCCGCGACGCCTCGGGCTTCGCGCTCGAGATCGACGGCATCTGGCGCCGCTTCTCCTCGCTCGACGGCGAGGGGCGTCGCTACCGGCTCACGGCCGTCGAGGACCGCAACCAGAACCGCATCACGCTCACCTACCGCGACGGCGGGCTCGCCGAGATCGTCGACTGCGTGGGCCGCGTCGTCCGCGCGCTGCGCACCCCGGAGGGGCGGATCCGCGGGTTCGAGGTCAAGAACGCCCCCCAGCAGGGCCAGTGGATCCGGCTCGCGGAGTACACGTACGGCGCCCGGGGCGACCTCGTCGCCGTGACCGACGCCGGCGGCTACGTCGCGCGGTTCACCTACGACGAGGACCACTTCTTGACGTCGTATACAGCGCCGGACTGCCCGACGTTCCATTTCGTCTATGACGAGCTGCACCGGTGCGTGGAGACCTGGGGCGCCTACCCGGACGGCAGCGTCCCGGGGCTGTCGGACGGCGTGCCCGACGTGCTCGCGGACGGCAGGACGAAGGCGAAGGGGTTCATGCACTGCAGGATCGAGTACGACGACGCCGGCTACCGGGAGATCGCCGACTCGATGCAGGTGCGCCGCGTCTTCGTGAACGCGCGTGGGCTCGTGGACAAGGGCATATCGAACGGCCATGTCACGACGCGCACCTTCGATGAGAACGGGTTTCTGGCGACGCACTCCGACGCGCTCGAGGCGACGACGCGCTGGACCCGCGACGCCCGCGGCCGGATCCTCACGGCCACCGATCCGCTCGGGCGCACCACCGTGTTCACCCGGAACGCGATGGGCCAGGTGGAGGAGGCGTGCGACGACCTCGGCGTGATCCTGCGCGCTCGCTATGACGGCCGCGGCAACCTCGTCGAGCTCGTCAAGGCGCGCGGCGAGGTGATCACGCGGGAGCACGACCAGCGCGGGAACATCGTGCGGCAGACGCTGCCGAACGGCGGGGTCATCCGTTACGAGTACGACGCGCACTGCAACCAGACAGCGGCGATCCAGCCCGACGGCACCACGTGGCTTTACGCCTACGACCCGCTCGGGCGCTGCGTGGCGCAGACCGACCCGCGGGGCGCGGTGACCCGGTTCTCGTACGACGACTGCGGCCGCATCGTCGCGGCGTTCTTCCCGAACGGCGGGGTGGAGCGCTTCGGCTACAACGGCGTCGACGCGATCGTCCAGCACGTCGACGCGGACGGCCACGTCTACACGATCGATTACCTCCTGCGGCGCATCATCGGGCTGAAGCACCCGAACGGCGACAGGCTCCGTTACAGGTACAACCGGGAGGGCTACCTCGTCGAGGTCCACAACGAGAGGGGCGAGGTCCGGTACAGCACGTACAACCCCGACGGCCTCGTGACCGAGATACTGTCGTTCAACGGCCGCACCCAGCGGTTCAAATACGACGCGATGAACCGGCTCATCGCGTACACGAACGGGCGCGGCGAGAAGACGGAATACGTCAGGAATCTCATTGGCAGCGTCGTCGAGGTCAATTACCCCGACGACACGAAGGCTACCTTCGAATACGACGCTCGCGGCCGGCTCGCGCGCGCGACGAACGACGCCGGCGAGTACGTCTACGAGATGGATGCGGCGGACCAGCTCGTGCGGGAGGCGCACACGGTGGACCGGCGCACGTACGCTGTCGATCACGAGTACGACGTCATGCGCCGGCGCGTGCGGCTCAGCACGTCGCTCGGCCACGAGCACGCGATCGATCGCGACGTCATGGGGCGCCCCCGGTGGTCGGATCTCGGCGGGGGCGAGCGCGTCGACTTCGCGTACGATCCGGTCGGCCGCGAGCTGCGCCGCGCGCTGTCGGGCGGCGCGGCGCAGGAGAGCGAGTACGGCCTCGAGGGCGGCGTCGCGCGGCGCCGCGTGATCGCCGGCCGGGCGGCGCGTCCCCAGGTCGGGGCCGGGCAGCCGGCGTGGGTGGGGCCGCTGCCGTCCACGAGGACTGTCNTGGGTGGGGCCGCTGCCGTCCACGAGGACTGTCGACAAGGCGTTCCAGTACTCGCTGAACGCCGAGAACGTCGTCCGCCGCTGGGATCAGAGCCTCGGCGCGAAGGAGTACGCGTACGACGCGCGCGAGCAGCTCACGGCGGTGTCGTCCGGCGCGCAGCTCCTCGAGGCCTACCGGTACGACGCCGCGGGGAACGTCTCGGAGGCGGCGCTCGGCCGCACGTACGGTCCTGGCAACACGCTGCTGGAGAAGGGGGCGGCGAGCTACGTGTGGGACGCGGACGGCTGCCTCGCGGAGAAGCGCGTGCAGCGCCCGGACGGCGGCGTGGAACGGTGGAAGTACGAGTGGAGCGGCGCCGGCAACCTCGCGCGCGTCCACCGCCCTGACGGCGTCGTCATCGAGTTCGCGTATGACCCGTTCGCGCGCCGCGTGGCGAAGCGGGTGTATCGGCGGGACGACATCGGCTCGCTCGTCCCGGTCGCGTCCATGCGCTTCGTCTGGGACAAGGACCGCATCGTGCACGAGATCCGCGAGGCGGCCGACGGGCGCGGCGATCCGGTCGTGTCGGAGCGGACGTACTCCTATGACGGCCGGTTCGGCCATCCGCTCGCCGAGCGCGAGGACATCGTCACGCCCGGGGGCCGGCAGGTCGGCGCGTGGGTCTACCACGTGAACGATCCGATCGGCACGCCCGAGCACCTCGTCGCGGGCGACGGGCGGGTGGTCGGCGAGCTGCGCCGCAGCGCGTGGGGAGCGACGGAGACCTCGCCGGGGAGCCAGGCGACCACCGCGCTGCGCTTCCGCGGGCAGCACCACGATCCGGAGACCGGGCTGCACTACAATCGATATCGCTACTACGATCCCGACACGGGCCGGTACCTCAGCGAAGATCCTCACGGCGGCCTGCCCGACGCGAACGTCTACCGGTACTGCGTCAACCCGGTCACGGGGGTCGACCCCCTGGGGCTGGCCCACCACGCGACAGCCACCTTCACGCCCAGGAACGGCCAGCCGATCGCGCTGAACGGCGGACAGCCGTTCTCGTCCAGCTACGACTCCGAGGCGGACGACTACTCCCGGCAGTACAACGCCGACAACGGCATCAACCCGTTCCGGAACCTGACGGGCCGCGACGAGGACGGCAACCTCGTGCACCGCACGTCGGACACCGAGGCGCAGATCATCCGCGATCTCGAGAGGAGGCGCGACGAGGAGGGGCTCGAGCTCGACGGCGGACACCTGCAGATCGACGGGCAGCTCCCGCCGTGCACCTCGTGTCACCGCCGCATGGAGGAGTTCGCGTCGGCGAACAACTGCACGATCGACTACCGATGGCCGGGAAACCCCAGCGCACACCAGGTGGCGGCGCGGACGGCGGGCTCCAGACGCTATCCTTGATTCCAGCCCACCCCGCGGCTATCCGGGGTGGATATGGCCACGACCGATCTCGACGCGATCGACTGGAACGGAATCGAGCATGCCTACGGGCCCGCGACGGACGTGCCCGGCGGCCTGCGCGCGCTCCGCTCCAAGAAGGCGCCGGAGCGCCGCGGCGCGCTCAAGGGCCTGGACGACACGATCAACCATCAGGGCACGATCACCCCGGCGGCGGTGGCGGCGGCGCCCTTCCTCGTCGAGCTGGGCCTGGACCCCTCGGTCAAGGACCGCGCCGCGATCCTCGTGTTCCTGGCGAACCTCGCGGTCGGGGGAGACCACATCCGGTCCATCAGCGCCGGATACGACGTCCGTGGTCGCGCGTTCGGCGAGCTCCCGGAGGACCACCCGTACAAGGCGATTTACCAGCGCGTCGCGGCGGGCATCGATGGATATCTGGCCCTGCTCTCCGACAGCGATGCATCGGTCCGCGTCGCCGCCGCGCTCCTGCTCGCGTTCCTGTCCAGCCACGCGGAGCGCTCGGCCCCTGTCGTCCGCGCCCGCGTCGCGGCGGAGCCGGACGAGAAGGCGCGGGCGAGCGCCGTGCTGTGCCTCGGGTACCTCGACGGGTACCTCGGGGACGAGGGCGACGTCGACCGCTTCCTCGAGCTGGCCCACGAGGGGCCGGATCTTGTCCGCGTCGCGGCGTGCCTGGCGCTCGCGTACGCGTCGCCGTCGCGCGTCGGCGCCGCGGAGCAGAGGGTGCTGCTCGACGCGCTGGCGAGCGCCGCGCAGCCGCTCGCCGACTTCCCCTGGTGCGGCGGGGAGCTCGGCAACCACATCGCGATGGCCCTCACCCGGGTCGGCGCCGCGCAGCAGGACGTGAGCCTCCTCGTGGGGCTGCTCGAGGCGACGCAGGGCAAGCCGACGCAGCCGCGCGTGGCGACAGCGATCGTCGACGCTGTGTTCGCCGTCGACGGGGGCCCGCCGTCCGACCTGCGGCTCCCCTCCGAGCTGAGCGAGGCCCAGCGCGGCACGCTCAAGCACCTCGTGGAGCGGCAGCTCGTCCAGCGCATCGGCGCCGCGCTGTCGCGCCACGGCCTGCTCTCGGCCGAGGGCGATCTCCGCCGTTTCCTCGGGCTCACGCCGGCGGGGCCGCTCGATCGCGCTGTGGGCGGCGAGCCGCTGTGGCGGCTCGCCATCCGGGTCATGAGCGACAGGGCCCCTGTCGAGGCCTGGGTGGACGCGCTCAACGCCTCGCTCGGCCCGGAGGAGGTGATCGAGGCGTGTCAGGACGCGGCGGTGCCGCCGTACGCGCTGCTGGTGCCGTGGCCGCGCCGCGGCGATGACCCCTGGACGGTGACCCTGGGCCGCCGGACCAGGCTGGAGCGCATGCTCGCGGGGGCGCTGATCGCGAGCGTGCCCGCCGACCTCCTCGAGCAGGCAGCGGACCGGCTGCTCGCCGCCCAGGACCGCCGCGACGTCCTCTGCGCCGCGCTGATCGCGGCGCTCTCGGCGGCCCTCGCGAAGGAGGGCAAGACGCTGGACCCCCGCCACGATCCGCTGGTCGCGGCGGGCATGGCGGAGCCTTTCTTCGAGGACATGCGCGCCGTCCTCGCGCGCCTGCCGCCCGACCGGCGCGAGCCGCTGATCCTCGCCCTCTCGTTCGACCATTACATGCAGACCACGCCCACCGGCCGCGCGATGTTCGTCCGCGGGGCGTGGCTTTACGTCGATCTCTGCTCGACCGAGGCGGCCGCGGACAAGCTGGCGAGCGCCGTCCAGAAGTGGCGGGTGGACGGCGAGGTCCCGAAGGACCGCGCCGTCGAGGCCTTCGCCGCCCTGGGGAGCGCCGCGCTCCCGCGGGTCGAGGCCCTCGCGGCGGACGAGGCCACCCCGCACAGGGAGGTCTTCGTCCGGGCGCGGGAGCGGCTGCGGGGGGCGCGCGCGTGACGCGCGGCGCGGCGCAGGCATGGTAGGCTGCGCCCCCATGTCTGCGATTGTTCTACCCACCATCGAGAGCCTCGTCCCGTACGAGGGGGGGAAGCCGCTCGAGGAGCTCGCGCGCGAGCTCGGCGTGACCGACGCCGTGAAGCTCGCGTCGAACGAGAACCCGCTCGGGCCGAGCCCGCGCGCCGTCGAGGCGGCGCGCCGGGCGCTCGAGAGCATGAACCTCTACCCGGACGGGGCGGCGTACCGGCTCCGCGAACGGCTCGCGGCGGTCCACGGCGTCTCGATGGACGAGATCATCCAGGGCAACGGCTCGAACGAGCTGCTCGACCTGATGGTGCACACCTTCGCGACGCCCGGGTCGCACATGGTGTTCGCGGATCCGGCCTTCATCGTCTACAAGATCTCCGCGCTGGCGTACGGCGTTCCGTACACCGCCGTGCCGCTGCGCGACCTGCGGCACGACCTCGAGGCGATGGCCGCGGCGGTCACGCCGAAGACGCGCCTCCTGTTCGTCGCGAACCCGAACAACCCGACCGGCACGCACGTCGGCCGCGCCGCGGTCGAGCGCCTGCTCCGGGAGGTGCCGCCCGAGGTCATCGTCGTCATGGACGAGGCGTACATCGAGTACACGGACGCGGCGGACTACCCGGACTCCATGCGCCTCCGCGGGCTGCGGGAGCGGCTCCTCGTGGTGCGCACCTTCTCGAAGATCTACGGCCTGGCGGGCCTGCGCGTCGGCTACGTCGTGGGCCCGGCCCAGCTCGTCGACTACATGAACCGGGTGCGCGCGCCGTTCAACGTGAGCGCGATCGGGCAGGCGGCCGCGCTCGCGGCGCTGGACGACGCCGAGCACGTCGAGAAGAGCCGCGCGCTGAACCGCAGCGAGCGCGAGCGGCTCACGCGCGAGCTCACCGCGCTCGGGCTGTCGGTGGCCCCGAGCCAGGCGAACTTCGTGCTCGTGGACGTGAAGCGGCCGGCGCGCGCCGTGTACGACGCGCTGCTGCGCAAGGGCGTCATCGTGCGGCCGTTCGGCAACCTGCCGACCAGCCTGCGCGTCACCGTCGGCACCGAGCGCGAGAACCAGCGCTTCCTCGAGAGCCTGTCGGCCGTGCTGGCGTGAGCGGCGGAGGGCCGGCTACGCGCGCCGCGCCGCCGGCCCCGCGGAGCGCGCCGCCGCGCGCATCATGCCGCCGAGGCTCAGCGGCACGAGCGCGATGAGCCCGTGCCCCTCCGCGGGCCCCGGGTGCGCCGAGACGAAGCACCGGACCGCGGGGTTCTCGTAGAGGTGCAGGAAATCGCAGCTCCCCGAGGGCGCGCTCTCCCGCCGCGCGACCTCGAAGGCGAGCAGGCCGCCTTGCGCGCCCGACTCGCGGTCAAACGAGGCGGCGAGCGCGGACATGTGCTCGTCCGCGCCCGCGGGGCTGCTCTCGGCCGGGCTCGTGTGGGTCACGTCGACGAAGCGCGAGAGCAGGGCGTAGCTCGACGGATGAGCGAGCGAGCAAAGGCAGTACACGGGTCGACCCGGGCGGGCGAGCATGTAGCGGATGAGGCGCTCCAGGGCGAGGCGGAGGACGACATCGTTGCTCGCCGGGTGCTCGCCGACCGCCCCGGACTCGCCGCGGACGATGGCGACCCTCCCGCCGGAGAGCTCCCGCTCGACGATCTGCATCGCGAAGTAGCCGACGATCCGGCCGCCTGCGCTCCGCTGGAGCACGAGGGCGCCGTGCTCCGCGTCGGCGTGGAGGACGTGGGCGGCGAAGCTCCTCTCCCGCTGCGATCCCTCGAAGATCAGGCGGCGCATGGCCTGGAGCTCGTCGTCGAGGAGGTGCCTCTCGTCCGGGGTCATCTCGCGTGGAACACGGACCTCGACCGAGGTCTGCTCATTCATGGGCTCCTCCATGCCTGCCGCTGCTGCCTGCATCTCGGCTGCGGGGCGGCCGTTCGCCGGGCGTCGCCGGCGCCGCAGCGTGGTCAGCAATGGAGGTGCCAGCGGTGTGCGACATGCG
>NZ_JEMA01000247.1 GCF_001589285.1 Sorangium cellulosum
TCGGTCGGGGCGCTCGGGCAGCTCCAGGTCGCGATCAACGATCGACGTGGCGGGTTCCAGGGCGTGAGGGACTGGGGGACGGTCGACGACAGCGCGCCTTCGGGCAACCCGGACTTCGCGCTGGCGTCGCGCGCGGACTTCCATCCGGCCGACCCGATGCTCCGGTGGATCGCGCCGTTCGAGGGGGACGTGCGCATCGGGGGCGTGCTCCAGAAGCAGGAGGCGGGGGGCGACGGGCTGCGCGTGGAGCTCGTGCGCCATGGGGAGCTTCCGCCGCTGTTCAGCCACGCGTTCGGTCCGGACGAGCTCGGGCCGTGCGCGGTGGGCGCGGGCGATTGCGGGGGCGCGGCGCTCTCGGTGCACGTGCTCGCGGGGGACCGCCTCTACTTCCGCGTGAGCGCCGCGCCCGAGATCGACCCGGAGCGGNCGATCGCCTCTACTTCCGCGTGAGCGCGGCGCCCGAGATCGACCCGGAGCGGGCGGTGAACACGGCGTCCGACGTGCTGTCGTGGAGCCCGTCGATCACGTACCAGGTCGGCGAGGAGATGCNCTACGAGGTCGGCGAGGAACTGCTCGGGCACGTGGGGCCGGACGGCCGGCCCATCCATNGTACCAGGTCGGCGAGGAGATGCTCGGGCACGTCGGGCCGGACGGCCGGCCCATCCATCGATTCGCGTACGCCGAAGATCACCGGCTCGGAGGGCAGCCCGAGGTGCCGTGGGTGNTGCGTACGCCGAGGACCATCGGCTCGGAGGGCAGCCCGAGGTGNCGCGTACGCCGAAGATCACCGGCTCGGAGGGCAGCCCGAGGTGCCGTGGGTGGCGTCGTCGGATGGCCTCGTGAGCATCACGGGCGATCTGGTGAAGGCGTCGACGAGCGATGCGCTGCGGGTGTCGATCGCGCGGGAGAGCGAGGGCACGTTCCGCAGCGTGATGGATGAGGAGGTGGTGAGCGCTGACGCAGGGGTGCNCGTGAGCGCGGACGCAGGGGTGCTGGCGCTCGCGGGCCGGATCCACGGCGACGNGGTGAGCGCTGACGCAGGGGTGCTGGCGTTCGCGGGCCGGATCCACGGCGACGCGAGCGGCCTTGTCGAGGTGAAGGAGGGCGATCGGCTGTGGTTCCGGGTCAGGTCGGATGTGCCCGACGACCCGGCGCGCGTGGCGTGGACGCCGACGGTCGACTACCGGACCTACTGCCGCGCCGATNGCTACTGCCGCGCCGACCGACGGACGGGTGAGCGACGTTGCGGGCCGGTGGCGTGCGCGATCCAGCCGAACGGGCGCGCCGGCTGCNCCTACTGCCGCGCCGATCGACGGACGGGTGAGCGACGCTGCGGGCCGGTGACGTGCGCGGTGCAGCCGAACGGGCGCGCCGGCTGCAAGCTGGACAGCGACAGGGCCGAGGACGCGGCGCTGCCGGTGGCGCTCATCCAGCAGCAGCCGTACGTGGCCNCGGCCGAGGACGCGGCGCTGCCGATGGCGTTGATCCAGCAGCAGCCGTACGTGGCCATGCCGGTGCGGCGGTGGAGGCCGGCGCGCCGGGCGCCGTGGATCGCGCCGGAGACGGGGACCGCGCGGCTCGAGGGGACCCTGGTGGTGCCGGGGACCAGCACGCTTGCCCAGCCGCTGACGCTGCTGGTCCAGGGCGTGCACCGGCTGCTGTACAAGCAGTCGTATTCGGCGCCGAGCAGCGCTGGAACCGCGTATCCCGTATCCGTCGACCTGGAGGCCCAGGCCGGCGAGCCGATCTATGTGACGCTCTTCTCGGAGCAGGCGCCCGGGGGCTTCGCGGTCCTGAACAGCGCCAGCATCGATGGGGAGCCGGTCCCGGTCGCCCAGCTCGTGCCCGACCCTGCATCCCAGGCGCTTGTCGATGGGGCGCCGCAGGACCCGACCGCCGGCGGGTTCCACGGCTGGTCGGTCGGCTTCATGAACGGAGACCGCGCGTTCTCCGAGGCGGACATCCTGTTCCCGACGCGCGATCCCGAGCGCAACTTCACGCTCGCGGTGCCGCTCTCGCCGGAGGAGGGCGCGCCGGTCTGGGGCGCGGCGGCGTCGGAGGCGTTCGTGGGCGGCGATCGGGTGCTGCCGTCGGTGGTGGGACGGCTTTCGGGGCAGCGCCAGCGGGGCAGCGTGC
This sequence comes from Sorangium cellulosum, assembly GCF_001589285.1. Taxonomy (GTDB): domain Bacteria; phylum Myxococcota_A; class Polyangia; order Polyangiales; family Polyangiaceae; genus Sorangium; species Sorangium cellulosum_G. The sequence continues at coordinate 2,137 of NZ_JEMA01000247.1, forward strand.
GTTATGCGGAGACGTGGAACGCGGAGCTGACCGTGGGCGCGGGCCCCGTGGGCGGGGGCTATAGCTTCGGCAGCACGACGACGGATCTGGAGCTGATCGATCTGAACGGCGACCGCTACCCGGACAGCGTCACGCGCCAGGGCGCGGCGCTCAACACGGGCGCGGGGTTCGGTGCGAGCGCGTCGTTCTCGCTGCCGGACGCGCTGCGGCGGGTGGAGCACCGCACGGTGCGGCTCAGCGGCGACCTGGCGTCGCTCACGTTCAGCGGGGGAGACGAGGAGGAGCAGACGCTCAACAAGACCGACAGCCGGGGGCGTTCGCAAGGATACCTGCGCACGAGCTTCAGCGCCGGGACCAGCTACGGGCTATCGGCGGCGCACGTGGAGCTCATCGACATCAACGGCGATGGGCTTGTCGACCAGGTGGCGCAGAACCCCGAGAGCGGGCAGATGACGGTGGCGCTGAACCTCGGCTACCGGTTCACGGCGCCGGTGCCGTGGCAGCGAGACGGGTTCAACAAGGCCAGCTTCAACGCGGGTGCGCTGAACGATGCGCTCGGCGAGGTGCTGGGCTTCTTCACGGACGCGGCGGGCGTGGAGGCGGTGCGGCTGGAGGACACGGGCGCGCAGAGCGTCGGGTTCGGGGCGAACGCAGGCGGCTCCTCCAGCGGCGGCGTGAGCGCGAGCGTGGGCGCGGGGATCGGGTACACGCGCACGACGGCGCGCACGATCGTGGACTTCGCGGACGTGAACGGCGACGGGCTGCCCGACAAGGTGATGAAGGATCCGGCGGAGGCGTCCTTCCGGGTGCAGCTCAACCTCGGCGACCGGTTCGCGGCAGAGGAGGAGTGGCCGGCCGGTGACTGGGGGGTGGACATCGACCCGCCGGAATACGCGTTCATGGGGAGCGGCGATGCGGTGGGCTTCCGGCGCTCGGAGAGCCTCGACGGCAGCGTGTCGCTCCAGGTCTGTTACTTCGTCTGCATTGGCGGCTCGGTCTACTACTCCGAGGGAACCGGCGCGTCACACCTCGGGTTCGAGGACATCGACGGCGACGGGCTGGCCGATCACGTGCTGAAGCGGGACGGCGACAGCGCGGTGCGGGCGCGGAGGAACACGATCGGCAAGGCGAACCTCCTGTGGCGGGTGCACCGCCCGCTGGGCGGGAGCGTGGAGATCGACTACCGGCGCGAGGGCAACCTGGTGGTGCCGAGAGAGGTGCCGGCGGGCGGGCCGGTGGACGAGAATGGCCTGCCGATGGACGACGCGCGGACGGAGGCGGACGATCGCACGGCGGCGGTGGACATGCCGTCGAGCCAGTGGGTGCTGAGCGATGTGGTCGTGCGCGACGGCGTGGAGGGCGTGAGCGGCGCGCACGGGGCGCACACGTACCGGACGCGCATCGAGACGTTCGGGGACGGGGTGTACCACCGGGATGAGCGCGTGGACCTCGGGTACCGGCATGTCACGACGACGACGCTCGACGAGGATGGCGTCTCCGCGATGGCGATCGAGGAGGTCGGCTATCGGAACGAGGACGTTTACCGGCGAGGCTTCCTGGCGCGCTCGGCGCTGCGCGACGGGGACGGGATGCTCCACACGGTCGAGGAGGTCGACCATCTGCCGCCGGACCTGGCGCACATCGAGGCGAACGGGTGGTTCTTCCCGCGGGAGACGGAGCGAAGGAGCGCGTTCTACGAGGGCACCGCGGACGACCCGGAGGCGACCCACAAGAGCACGCGAGAGACACGGCTTCATGACGAGGAGGGCAATCTCACCGACGTGTTTTTCTACGGCGAGGCGGGGACAACGGCCGACGACGTGCACCACCACGTCGAGTACGAGAAGGACGACGCTCCCTATCACGTGAAGCCGAAGCTCGTGCGGACGACGGACACGGAAGGACGCGTGCTGCGCGAGCGCACGGCGACGTACTGGCCCGGCACGGGCGCGCTCGAGACGCTCACGAATGTCATCACCGGGGGCAAGCGTCCGGATGGGTCGCTGTACGCCGGCGACGAGGCGACATGGCATTTCGACTACGATGACCTGGGCAACCTGGAGACCTTCACCGACCCGAACAGCTACACGCTGACCTACGGCTACGATGAGCTGACGCGCAGCTACCGCACGTGCGTGGTCGACAGCTTCGGGTACCGCTCGAACAGCGTGCCCAACGTGCTGTACGGTACGGTGGCGCAGGAGACCGATGTCAACGGNGCGAACAGCGTGCCCAACGTACTGTACGGCACGGTGGCGCAGGAGACCGATGTCAACGGGCACACGATCGTGCATCGGTACGACGACTTCGGCCGGCTGATCGGCGTCTGGGGGCCGAACGACCTCACCGAGGCACAGGCGCTTCCGGTCGACTGCACGCCGAGCAAGATCTGGAGCGAGNCTCGCGCATCGCTACGACGACTTCGGCCGTCTGATCGGGGTCTGGGGGCCGAGCGACCTCGCCGAGGCGCAGGCGCTTCCGGTCGACTGTACGCCGAGCAAGATCTGGAGCGAGGACGAGCTCGACGGAGAAGGCGAGCCGGCGGTCGGGTTCGAGTATGCGCTCCAGCCGGATCAGTCGACCGCGATGCCGGCGTGGGCGAGGACGAGCCACAAGGACATGGAGCACCCGGGCGACCCGATCGTGACGGTGACGTTCGCGGATGGNCGGGCGACCCGATCGTGACGGTGACGTTCGCGGATGGCCTCGGGCGGGTGATCCAGACGAAGAAGGA
>NZ_JEMA01000248.1 GCF_001589285.1 Sorangium cellulosum
CGCGCCGCGGTCGCGGATCCGGCGGCGCTCGACGCCTGGATGGCCCTGTGGTTCTGGCCGCCGGAGGGCGATCTCGCGGCCGCGGCGCCGACCCCGGACACGTTCGACCGCCACATGGCCGCGGCGCGCGAGCCGGCCGACCCGCGCGCCGCCCTCTCGCGCCGCATCGCCGAGGAGCGCCGGTTCCTGCACTGGGAGCTCGCGTTCCCCGGCGTCTTCGATCGCCCGGAGCCGGGCTTCGACGCCGTGATCGGCAACCCGCCCTGGGTCGCGTACGTCGGCCGCGCCGCGCAGCCGATCGCGCCCGAGGTCTTCAACCTCCACCTCCGCAGGAACCCGGCCTTTCACGGCTACCGCTCGCTGCACGGCCTGTTCGTGCGCCGGGCGGCGTCGCTGCTCCGTCCGGGCGGCCGGCTCGGCCTCGTCATCCCGACGTCTGTCTCGGATCTCGACGGCTACCGCCCGACGCGGCGCGCGCACGACGCGCTCTGCGCCGTGGACCCCGACCTCCCGAGCTTCGGCAGCGACGCCTTCGAGGGCGTGTTCCAGCCGTGCATGGGCCTCCTCTCGACCCGCGTCGGCCGCGTCGGCCCCGCGTCTCCCCGGGCGGCGGCCGGCGCCCCGTGGCCCCTCGCGCGCTCGGACCTCGACGTCGTGTCCAGCCGGCTCCTCGAGCGGCTGAGCGCGCTCGCCCCGCTCCCCGCCGCCCTGTTCGGGGAGCGCGGCTTCCAGACAACGGCCGAGGATGCCGAGCGCATCCGGCGCGCGGACGTGCCCGTGCCGCCGTACACCTGCCCCATCCGGGAGGGCACCGACGTGGGCGAGCTCATCGCGCGCGCGCCGCGCCACCACGTCGATCGCGCCGCCGTGAAGGGCCGCTTCCGCAAGGACGAGGACTGGAGGGCGGTGCGGCTGCTCATCCGGCAGACCGCCCGGTACCCGATCGCCGCGCTGAGCGACGGCCTCCCGTTCCGCAACTCGATCCTGGCCGGCTTCTGCGACGCCACCTGGAGCGAGTATGCGTTGCTCTGCTACCTCAACTCCTCGCCTGTCCGGTGGTGGCACTACACCCGGCACCGGGACGCGCGCGAGGGCATGCCGCAGGTGAAGATCGCGCACCTGCGCGCGATCCCCGCGCCCCCGCCGGGTCGGGCCGATCGGATCGCCGCGCTGGACGCGCTCGGGCGGGAGCTCGGCCCGGCGAACGCGGGCCTGCCCGTCGAGGCCCGGCGCCACCTGGACGCCCTGGTGGCGACCATGCTGGAGATGACCGAGGAGGAGCGGCGCTGCGTCGCGGCCTGGGCGGCGGCGACGCCGCTCCCGCGGCCGGACGGCTGAGCGCCGGCCAGCGGCCCCGGCGCAGCGCCCCGCCCTGTCGAGGGCGCCGTCCGCGCCGCGTCAGAACCCGCCGTCGAAGCCGGGCGCGTCCTTCGCGCTGTCCTTCGCGCTGTCCTTCAGGTTGAACAGCGCGCTGCGGAGATCATCGAGGTCGAAAGGCTTCTCGAACACCGCCGAGGCGCCCAGGCTGCGCGCTGCCGCGTGCAGGTGGGGGTCGCCGAACGCGGTGATCAGGATGACCGGCGGTCGGCGCCTCAGCTCGGACAGGCCCTCCAGGATCTCCATCCCCGAGAAGCACGGCAGCTGGATATCGCTGACGATCGCGTCGATCGGCTCCGGCGGTTCCTGCCCACCGAGCCAGGGCGCCACCTTGTCGAGCAGCTCGAGGCCGTTGCGCGCCTCCGAGACCTCGAACCCGTCGCGCCGGAGCGCGAGGGCGAGCGTGGCGCGCATGTCGTCATCGTCCTCCGCGAGGAGGATACGCTGACCTTTGCCGAACAAGCCGCAAGGCGGGACCAAGGGCTTGTCGCCAATCCAGCTTTCCGTGAGGTTCATCGCCGCTTCTCCTTAACTACAGGCCCGCCAACACCGCGGCCTCGGACCGTCCACCGTGGTCCTCGGCGATCGAACCCGCAGGATTTGCAGCGGCCGTGCCACGCTGTCCTCCTTTGCAGTGAAGCGGGCTCGACGAGACCGTTGCGCTCGCGGGACCGCGGTGTCCGCGGCGTAGCGCGCGCCTGCAGGGGTCCCCTTCCGCCTCGTAGGGGCAATTTGTCGCGCGGAGGGGCAGAACACGCGCACGCGTGGGGCACTTCCGTCTCCCCGCCTCGCGGGGCCGCGCCTCATGGCCCGCGCGCGGATCGCCTCGCGCGCAGGGCCGTTCCACTTCGAGCGGGAGCCGCGTGCCTCGGGCCCGGCGACGCAACAGCGTCCGTGGTGTCCTCGCCGAAGAGATTGGTGACCTTGGAACAGCCGGAACGGCCGCGAGGTAGGGGCGAGCGAGCAGCGATGAGGCTGCCTCTCTTGAAGAGAGCGCTCGGCGAGGAGCAGCGGAGAAGGGGATGGGAGGGGAGAGGAGCGGATGGGCCAGCGCCGCGCGAGCCAGGTGGCCCGGGGCGGGCGCTGGCCCGGGGGGGGGAGAGCGCTCGTCTATCGGTCCGTCGCTGTTGCGGGGCAGCGGTCCCTTGCCGGCCGGTGACCGATCATCAGTCGCGGTGCGGCGCGCAGAGGCGGCCGTTGTTGTAGTTGTCGAGCGTCTCGGCGAGGGGCTGGCCGATGGTCCAGGGCGTGTTCTTGCCGTTCTCCTTCATGTTGCTGCCGAGCGGGTACTGCTTGAGCCAGGCGTCGGCCTTGGCGATGGTGTCCTCGATGCAGCTCGACTGATTGCCGATACCGACATTGAGCTTGGCGACGATGAGGTGCTTCGCGATAATGTACGTCACGTCGCCCTTGGTCGGGCGGCTGATGATATCGAGGAGCTGGGCCTTCGTGTACGTCTTGCCGCCGACGGTCATCGACGAGACCTTCCACGCGCTCTCGTGGTTCTTCCAGTAGCCGGGGGTGCCGGTGCCGGGGGCCGCGGCCGGGCACGCGCCGCAATCGGCGCTGCAGCTCGAGCAGTCCTCGAAGCCCGCCTTGCAGGTGCCGTCGCCGCAGACGGGCGGGCATTCACCGCAATCGGCGCTGCACGTCGAGCAGCTCTCGCCGACCTCGCAGACGCCGCTGCCGCAGACGGGCGGGCAGATACCGCAGTCGCTCGGGCACTCGAGGCAGTTCTCGCCGGCCTCGCAGGTGTCGTTGCCGCAGACAGCGGGGCAAGCGCCGCAGTCGCCGGCGCAGTTGGAGCAGTCCTCGCCTGTCTCGCAGACGTTGTTGCCGCAGACAGCGGGGCAAGCGCCGCAGTCGTCCGAGCAGGTGCCGCAGTCCTCACCGGCCCCGCAGGTGCCGTCGCCGCAGACGGGCGGGCAAGCGCCGCAGTCGTCCGAGCAGCTCCCGCACGACTCGCTCGCGTCGCAGGTGCCGTCGCCGCAGACCGGCGGGCAGATGTCGCAGTCGGCGCTGCAGCTCCCGCAGTCCTCGCCGACCTCGCAGGTGCCGTTGCCGCAGACGGGCGGGCAAGCGCCGCAGTCGACGGCGCAGGTGCCGCAGCTCTCGTCGCCGCCGCAGACGCCGTTGCCGCAGGAGAGCTGGTAACCGAAGTCCGCGTCGAGCAGGTCCTGGGCCCAGCCGAGCGACACAGTGCCCACGTTGTCGAGCCCACCGTCGGGATCGGCCGTCGGCTCCTGTCCGGCGAGCGGGCCGCTCGTCATGAAGTTGTCGGAGGTGATGACCACCGAGTAGGTGCCCGCGGCGAGGGTGTCGAAGAGGTAGAAGCCGGGCTGGCCGGTGTAGGGGCTGTTGCCGGTGACGGTGGAGTCGAGGAGGACGCCGTCGTGGAACAGCTCGACGAGGACGCCGTTGACGCCGAGCTCGCCGGTCTCCGGCTCGTAGAGCCCGTCGGCGTCGCTGTCGAGCCAGACCGTGTCGCCGATCGACGAGTACGTCACATAGCCGAAGTCGGCGTCGCTCACGTTCTCCCCCGCGTCGAGGGACACGGCGAGCGGCTCGTCGTCGGTGGTGAGGAAGTGGCCGAGCGGGAGCGTCGCGTCGTCGACGCTGACGACGTAACAGCCCGCCTCGAGCTCGCCGAAGCGGTAAGCGCCGTTCGCGTCGGTGGCGGTCGTCCTCGGGGTCGTCCCGGCGTCGGCGACCTTGTCGCAGTCCGCGTCGACGAAGAGGTCGACGACGACGTTGGAGATGCCGGGCTCGGAGGCGTCCTCGACGCCGTCCGCGTTCGCGTCGAACCACACCTTGTCGCCGATCGAGCCCTTCGGGGCCGTGTAACAGACCTCGAGCAGAGGACGGTAGGAGAGGTTCGTGTGGGCGCTGCCCTTGTACGATGTCTTGCCGTACTGGTCCTCCTCGAGGAGGATCCCGTGGTTGGGCGAGATGCCGCTCACCCACTCCTGGACCAGCTCCGTGAGATCGAGCTGTTGCCACACCGAGCCGCCGGCCACGAACGACGTGAAGGTCGTGGGATCGATGCCGCCGAGGTTGTTCCAGGTGACCGTGTCCTCGCTCCAGGGGGCGAGCACCCGGTGGGCGCGGACGGTCTGGGCCGTGCTGCTGTACGTCTGCGCGTAGAACTTGGCCGACGTGACGAGAGAGCCGGCGGGAATGGGGCTCAGATTGAAGCCGAACAGGGCGCGCTTCTCGCCGGCCGTGCTGGAGTACCCGGTGTTCACCTCATGAGGCGTCCGGACGGCGTAGCTCGGGTAGAGGCTCCAGATCTCGGCGTTGTAGATGTCGCCCAGCGCCCCCCGCTGGATCACGGTGCACGTGGGCGAAGGCGCGGTGGTGTTGGCGAAGCTCGTGGCGGTGATGAACAGGGTTGCGAGCGCGGCGGAGGAGGCGATTGCGAACTGCTTCATTGGTAGCTCCTTGAGGTCCTCACGGGTGAACCACTGCTGGAGCGTCATCCGAATAGCAGGCACCATGACACACGGGTCAGGCGAGGTCGGTTTCGCGGGCTCCGGTCGGGCTGCGCCCCGCGGGGCTGATCAGGATCAGATCAGGTACGCGGGCGCCTTGGCTCGGATCGGAGAGCGGATGCGCAAAGAGACAGTGTTTAACTTAGCCACTCGATGTCGAAAGTGTCCAGATCTTTCTGGCAGCGATACGCGAAAAAATCATCGCAGGCGGCGACTTGCACAGTGACGCTTTTGGCCTGTGCGGTGACGCTTTTGGGCACCCCCATGCCCGGCCCGCGCTTGTCAGCCTGCATCCACACTCCATGCGTCGGAGCGCAGGGACGACGGCGGCCCGCGGCGTCAATCGACGCTGTCGACGCGCGCCACGCGCGCCACGCGTGCGGCAGCGCACTGGTGCGCTCCGCAGCCCTCTCCGCCCCTCTGCAGGGCCCGAGGGACGAACAGGATCGGATCAGGTGCGCGGGGTCTCCGAGCGAGTTTTGATGCAGAGTGCGCACAGGACCATTTTTCAAGATAACGAGTCTCCGCTTCGCCTGTCTAGATCCTTTTCGNCGAGTCTCCGCTTCGCCTGTCTAGATCCTTTTCGGGGCTCGAGAGCTTTTGTGCGGTGCCACGTCGTGCCACGTCTCCCCCTGCCGGCGCGTGATCCCCCATCCCCTCATCCCCCGCCTCTCCATCCCGCGCGCCTCGCCTGGTCGTTGTCAGCCTCGTCGCCGTCGTCCCGGTCTGTCCCGAGAGGCGCGAGCGCCGCCGACACCGCGGGCGGGCGCTGCCGGGTGCCGTCCGCGGGCGGGCGCTGCTAGGGTTCCGCCGTGGGACGCCCGCTGCTCGCCTCGCCGGCCCTGCTCCTCGCGCTCCTCGCCTCGTCGCTCGTCGCTGCCCCGCGCACCGGCGCCGCGCAGGAGCTGCCCACGCTGAGCGGGGCGTGGACGGCGAGCCCGCTCACCGAGCAGTGGTCGGTCGCCGCGTGGGGCGAGGCGTGCGGGCCGAGGCCGCAGCCGCAGGGCGCGCCGGGCGGCGCCGTGCAGATCCAGCAGCAGGGCTCGGAGCTCTCGATCTCGGGCGCCGGCCGGCCGTGGAGCACCGCCGCGTGCTGGGAGCAGATGCCCGGGCTCGCGCGGAGCAAGCACTCGGCGTCCGGCGACGCGCGCTCCTGGCAGACGCGCTGCACGACGCCCCCCAACGACCCCCGCCGCGCTGTCGTCACGACGACCACGCAGGCGACCGACACCAGCATCCAGATGGTCGAGACGGGGCAGTACCAGTTCATCATCCAGGGCACGACCTGCAACGCCTCCGTGACGAGGACGCGGACGTACACGCTCGTCCGGCGCGCGGGCGACGCGCCGCCCGCGGCGAGCGCG
>NZ_JEMA01000249.1 GCF_001589285.1 Sorangium cellulosum
CTGGCAGCGGTGGTGGCGGGTCGGGCGGGATGGGGCCGCTGCAGGACATCACGATCTGGATCGCGGGCGACTCCACGGTCGCCAACGGGCAGACCCCCTGTCCGGCGGGCTGGGGCGGCTCGTTCGCCGCGCTCTTCGACGATCGCGTCACCGTGGTGAACAGCGCCGTCGGCGGCCGGAGCGTGCGCACCTGGCTGTACTATGTGAAGACCGCGATGGACAGCGCCGGGGAGTGCGAGCTCGACCGCGACGCGAGCGGCGAGCCGGTGCTGCAGGACCGGTGGGTCCGGATGCTCGACGACATGAAGACGGGCGACTACCTGTTCATCCAGTTCGGCATCAACGACGGCTCGCGCACCTGCGACAGGCACGTGGGGCTCGACGCCTTCAAGAGCAGCTATGGAATGATGGCCCGCGCGGCCAAGGAGCGGGGCGCGAAGCCGGTATTCGTGACGCCCGTGAGCGCGATCGCCTGCGACGGCAGCACGGCGCGGGGGACGCGCGGCGGCTACGTGACGGCGACGCAGGAGGCGGGCGCGGAGTACGGCGTGCCGGTGATCGACCTCCACGAGCGCAGCGTCGCGCTGTACAACGCCCTGGGCTTCTGCCCTGTCCCCGGGGGCGACGTGAGCGCGACGACCAGCGGGCCCGTCGGCGAGTTCTTCTGCGATGATCACACGCACTTCGCGCGCTCCGGCGCGGCGCAGATCGCGGGGCTCGTGGCCGGGGCCATCCGCGATCAGGCGATCGGACTGGCGGCGTACCTCGAGTGAGGCCGCGCCCGCGGGGCGGGCTCAGAGGCCGATGTCCTCGCGGATGGCGGCCACGATCTTGCAGTGGTTCACGAGGTCGTCCGTTGTCTTGACCTCGCTCGTGTAATTGAGGCCGTAGGGCCAGAAATGCTGGGCGTCCGCGTGCACGACGTCGGCGTCGTTCCCGGTGATGGCCCTGAGCTGGCTGGTCGCCTTCGCGCCCGTGAAGATGCCGTCCACCACCAGGGCACCGAACTCCCTGCTGCCGACCCCCACCGTGTGCGCGATCTCGTGCATGGCGGTGATGTGGTTCATGGAGCTGAGCGCGCCGAACCGGATGGAGCCGTTGACGTTGCCGTCGGCCGTCGCGACCGACGGCTCGAAGGACACCCGCAGGCTCTTCTCGATGCTCGTGTGGCAGTTGTAGTACGACAGCGCTTCATCCATGGCGCTCGTGATCATGTCGTACGCGGACTGCTGCTCCGCCGTCGGCGTGGGCACCGTCGCGAGCGCGTAGGTGATTCCGCCCATCCCGACGCAGCCGGTGTCCTCACCGCCGGTGCCGGCGGTGCCGCCGGTGCCGCCGGTGCCGCCGGTGCCGCCGGTGCCGGTGCCGCCGGCGCCACCAGGGGCCGCGCCACCGCTCCCCTCCGAGTTGCCGCCCGCAGCGCCGTCGCCGCCGGCGCCGCCGCTGGCCGAGGTCTGTCCGCCGGCGGCAGCAGCGCCGCCGCTCCCGCTCGCGACGCTGCTGCCGCCGAGGTCCGCAGGGCTGTCGCCCGAGCCCGTGCACGCGACGGGACCAGCCGCCGCGAGCGCGAGGAAAAGGATGTTCGTCGCCAGTTGCCTCAGCATGTCTCGTACTCCTTCCAGGGAAGCTTGCATCATCAGTCCAGACCCGAAGGGCGCCCGTGGCCGCGCGCGCTCGCCAGCAGCCGGCGAAGCCGCGCCATCGCCCTCTCACCGGCAAGGCCAGGGGTCAATTCGCTGGTGAGGGCGGTGACTGGGCCGGTAGCCACGGCGGAAGATTGAAGCAGATTCGTAAGCATGACGGGCTCTTGCGTGGCTCGAGAACCAACCGACTCAAGATTGAAGCAGATTCGTAAGCATGACGGGCTCTTGCGTGGCTCGAGAACCAACCGACTCAGGTTGGCAACCAACCGACTCAGGTTGGGGCGAACCAACCGACTCCAAGGTCACCCCAACTCAGGTTGAGGTAACCAGAACCAACCGACTCAGGTCAGAACCAACCGACTCAGGTTGAGGTCACCCCAACTCAGGTTGAGGTCACCCCAGGTTGAGGTCACCCGACTACCGAGGTCGCGCCGGTACTGGCGGAACACGTTCCGCCTGGCGGCCGCCACCCACGGCACGACACACCTCTGGTCGGGGCAGGAGAGTCGCACAGGTACAGGCGGATCACATGGCGGCCGCCACCCACAGAGCGTGATAAATCCTCGGAATTATTCGCCATGACCGCGGCACAGCGTTTGTCTGCAACGCGACTCAAGTTCGGGTAGCAGCAGGGGGAGCAACGCAAGTTCGGGCAGCACGAGGAGCAAAGGCAGTGACGGATTGGCTGGTGGCCGCCACCCAAGGCGCATGGCAACTCCTCGAAATTGCTCGCCACAACCCCCGGCACGGAGTTTGTCAGTGTACGGCGGCCATGAGCCACCCCCGCGAGATCGCTCCAGGCGCTACCTACCTCATCACCCGTCGCGTCGTGCGACGACATTTCCTCCTCCGCCCCGATGCGGCCATCACCCAGCTCCTGGTTTACGCACTCGCAGTCTCGACCCGCCGCTACGGCATCGAAGTCCACGCGCTCTGCGCAATGTCAACGCATCTGCACCTCGTCGTGACCGATGTGAATGGCGTCCTCCCTCGCTTTCTGCAATTTTTCCATCGCATCGTCGCTCTCGGCACGAAAGTGCTCCGTAAATGGGACGGGCCGGTATGGGATCACGAAGCCACCAGCGTGGTGCGGCTGCTTACACGAGCGGCAGTGGTGGAAAAGATCGCCTACGTCATCGCGAATCCTGTAGCCGCCGGCCTCGTCCGGCATGCGCGCGAGTGGCCGGGCGCCAAGGTGGATGCGGGCGAGCTCGGTCAGGGCCTGCTGCGCGCGGCGCGCCCAGCGGCGTACCTCGACCCGGAGAATCCACAGTGGCCGGACGCAGTGACGCTCCCGCTCGCACTGCCGCCCGGCATCGAGCACGACGGCGCTGAGCGCTTTCGTCGTGATGTCGCCGCCGAGCTCGAGAGACAGGAAGCTGACGCGCATGCGGAGAGGCAGCGGCAGGGACTCGGTTTCTTGGGCGTCGCGCGAGTCAGCTCGATCTCCCCCTACGAGCGTGCCACGAGCTTCGAGACACTGCGCGATCGCAATCCGACGTTCGCGGTCGGTCGTGAGCAGGGTGACGCATGGCGAATCGCTGGTGCCGCTGTACGAGCATTTCGCGCGTCGTATCACGCGGCGCTCGAGCGGTGGTGCGCCGGCGTGCGCAGCGTGGTATTCCCCTCGGGGACGTGGTGGATGCGCACGTTTCATGGCGTGAACGTGACCGAGATCGTGCCCACGATGTAGACACTTCGCGGGGGCGCGACACAGTCAGGGGGCAACCGCGGGCGATGGATTCGGCGCGTCGGAATGGGAAACGTTCGTCTTCAAAGCGCGGAGCGGGCGACAGATCCTTCACACGACGGCGCGAAGGATGAGCATCGGTTCGGCTGGTTCGAGCGCGTACGAAGCAGCGTATGAGCGAGTTATTGTAGGCGCTTGACAAGCAGCGGGCAATCGGGTCGAGCGGGACCTCAAACCCGGGTCGGGTCGCCACCGGTCGCAACCTGCGGACGGCTCAACCTCGGACGGCTCAACCTGGGTCAGATACCTTACCTCAGCTCTCGGACGGCTCCGGACGGCTCAACCTGGGTCAGATATCTCAACTCCGGATAGCTCAACCACGGCTGGGTCGGCGGGTCGGCGACGGGGTCGGCGGCGCTCAACCCGGGTCGGGGCGGCTCCTCGTCGGCTCCTCGTCGGCTCCTCAACCCGGGTCGGGGCGGCCGGGGCGGCCGGCCCAACCCGGGTCGGGGCGGCCGGCCGGCCGGCTGACGGCGAACCCCAGGGCCTCCACGCTCGCGCAGGCCTCGCCGTCCCAGCCGAGCCGCGGATCCAGGTGCAGCTCGCCCATCGCGAGCCGGGCGGACAGCGCAATCAACGCGCCGACCTCGACCGCCTCCAGCTCGGCCCCAGCGTCGCCTGCGAAGGGCGGGCAGAGCACCCGCCCGGCTGGTGCGAGCGCGAGCGCGGCGCGAGGTAGCTCACCGAGCGCCGCGCCGAGAGCGGCGAGGTCGCGGCCGATGACATGGGGCTCGGTGTTCGCCGGCCAGATCCAGACCGTGATCCCTGGCAGGTCTGCGACGCAGGCCGCCACCGCGCGCTCGGGCGGCAGCGCGAGGCCGCGGGTACCGAGGCGCAAGGCCGCCACCGCAGCGACAGCGAGCCCCGGTGGGGCGAGCGTCAGCGCCGCGAGGCGACCCAGGTTGCGGTTCGCCGCGGTCCGCCGCACGGCAATCCCGGCGAGCTCGTCTGGCCGGTCGTAGACGAGCTCGACCTCGCGCTGCACCGCGACGTGCGGCGACGTCTGCGCCGCCGCGGCGAGCGCCCGCTCGCGCGCCTCGCCGTCCGGCGCCGGCCCGCCGCCCCTCTCCGGAGGCGGCGCGGTCTCCTCGATCTCCAGGCGCTCGCGGAGGAGCTGGGCCACCCGCGCGGGCAACCCCAGTGAGCCGAGCGCCCAGGCGGCGGCGAACCAGTCCACCGGCACCGCGGGCCCCCCGAGCGCCAGCGCCTCGGCCGTGGCGTGATCCCAGGCGGCGAGCGCCGCCCCGAGCGGGTGCCCGAGCTCACGAAAGATCGCCCCCGCCTCGTCGAGCGCCGCCGCGGCGCCGGGATCGCCGAGGTCCCGCCGCGCGCGCCCGATCGCCCGCGCGGCATAGGCGATCCAGGTCCGGAGCGGCGGCGCCGCGCGCTCGGCGACGTCGCGGGCGCAGGTCGCCAGCGCGAGCGCGTCGTCGGCGCGGCCGAGCTCGAGGGCGAGCTCCGAGAGGAACGTGAGCGCGCGGGCGCGGCCGAACGCGTCGCCTAGACGCGCGCAGAGCCACTCCTGCCGCTGGAGCGGGGCGCGGGCGCGCTCGAGGGCGCCGAGCCCGAGCGCCGCCGCGCCGAGCTGGCCGCAGGCGATCGCCTCGCCCACGGCGTCGCCGCGGCGCCGGTGGAGCTCGGCGGCGTGCTCGAGCAGCGCCTCGGCCGCGCCGTACGCGCCGAGGGCCACGTACAGCGTGCCGAGCGAATTCAGGATCTGCGCCCGCTCGCCGAGGAACGGCTCCGAGCGGCGCAGGGCCGACAGCAGCGTGCGCTGCGCCGCCGCGGCGTCGCCGAGGAGCCGCTCGGCCGTCCCGCGGTAATGGTCGGCGACGACGGCAGCGCGCCGGCCGGGATCGCCCGCTGCCGCGATGGCGCCGAGCTCCACCACGGCTGCGTCGCAGGCGGACTGCGCGTCGCGGCGCATGCGCGCGAGCGCCGCCTCGCACCGCGCGAGATCCCGGGCCTCCGTCTCACCCTCACGGTCGAACGCGGCCGCGGCGCCGTCGAGGTGCACGACCGCGGCGTCGAGCGCGCCCTCGCGCAGCGCGATCGCGCCCCGCCCGAAGCCGAGCGCGGCCGCGAGGAGCGCGCTCCCGGCAGGCGCCGCCGCAGGATCGCAGACGGCGTCGAGAAGCTCCTCGAGGCGGTCGAGCTCCGCGTGGACCTCGGCGGCCGGCGCGCTGCGGAGCAGCCGCGGCAGAGGCGACACGCTGTCCAGCGGGTCAAGCGGGAGCACAGCGCTCCTCCGGCTCCCCCGCGGCCTCGTCGGCCCGCATCGCGCCCTCGCCCGCGCTCCGCCCCGCCCCGCGCGCGAGCGCGTGCAGCGCCGCCTTCACGGCCTCGATCGACAGCTCTGGCCGCGCGGCGCGGATCCGGGCGACATGCGCTGTCACGTGGGGCGCCGCGAACGAGGTGCCGGTCCAGCGCCGCTCGCCGCCGCCAAGCGCGGGCGCGAGCACCTCGTCGCCGGGCGCGAGGATCTCATGGTCCAGCGTGAGCTCGCTCCGGAGCGCCTCGGGGTCACGGAAAGGCCCCCGGCCGACGCCGATCAGCGACTTGAAGCACCCTGGATACGTGCGGAACGCCGCCGTGTTCGGGCCGGCGGCCACGAGCACGACCTCCGCCGTGTAGGCGGCGTCCGCGACCTCGTAGAGCTCGACGAGCGACCGATGGTCGCCGGGGCGGAGCGGCGCGCCCTTCGGGATATCGATGCCGAGGCTCAGGTTGACCACCGAGAAGCGCTCGCGGACGCAGAAGCGCAGCGCGGCGATCAGCCCGTCGCGCGAGCACCGCCCGTCCTCGCCGAGCGCGCGGACGCTCGTGATCTCCGCCCCACGCGCCATGCGGTGGACGATGCCCGCGCACGCGGTCCCGTGCCCGCTGACGTCGCCCGGCGCGCACGGCTCCACCTCGTGCACGGCGCCGCGCCGGATCAGCGCGACGTGCCGCAGCGCCGCGGCCCGCAGCGCCGGGTGCGACGCGTCGACGCCGGAGTCGATCAGCGCGACCCGCACGCCGGCGCCGCGGCGCTCCATCGGGCGCGAGGCCTCGCCTTGCTCGCCGCCCGGTCCTGCCGGAGAGGCCTCGGTCACGCCGCGCTCCCCTCCCCGTCCCCGGGCAGCCCGTGCGCGCCGCCCGCGTAAGCGTCGATCCGCGCGAGCAGGTCGAGCGCGAGGCGGGCCTCGGCCTCGCCGCGCTCGGCGAGCCGCCCCACCACCGCCGCGAGCTCCAGGCGCCGGCGGTACTCGGGCGTGAGGCGGAGCGCATGGATGTGCCGCTCGAGCGCGGCGCGGAGCGAGGTCGGCGGCGGAGCCGCCCCTCCCGGGGCCGGCGGGGGCGCCCCTCCCGGGGCCGGCGGGACCGCTCCTTCTCGCGCCGCCGGACCGGCCCCTTCCCGGGCCGGCTCGGCCGCGCTCGCCGCCGCCGGACCTGGCGCCTGCGCGAGCAGGTCGGGCATGGCGCGCGCGAAGAGCTCGAAGACGACGCGCTCGGTGCGGAACGACTCCACGGTGAGCGCGAGGACCTCGGCGAGCCGCTCGGCCATGTCGAGCTCCCGCCCTCCGAGCGGCGCGTCCCGGGAGAAGAGCGCGGCGCCGCCCACCGTCGCCGCGCCGACGCGGATCGGCACGAAGATCGCGGCCGCCGGCGAGAAAGCCAGGAGCGGCCGGAGCGGCGCGATCATCGGGTCGCCGTCGGACAGCGCCACCGCGTGCCCGCCGCCGCCGCCGAGCAGGTACGCGAACGGGGTGCCGCTCGGCGGGAACTCCGCGCCCGAGGGGCGGAAGCCGGCCGCGTCGGCGACGACGGGGACCGTGAGCCGCCCGAGCGCCTCCATCTCGAGCGCCACGAGCGCCTCCGAGCACGGCACAGCGAGGCAGGCGAAGCGCAGGTGCTCGCCGAGCCCGCGCACGCGCGCCTCGACAGCGCCGAGGAGCGCCGCCGACTCGACGGTCGAGAGCAGGTCGCGCAGGCGCGCGGTGAACGGGGCGAGCGGCGAGCGCAGCGCGTGCGGGAGGGGCGCGACGGCCCGCCCCGGGGCGGGCGGTACGCCCGGCGCGGAGCGATCGGCGAGCGGCANGCGGGCGGTACGCCCGGCGCGGAGCGATCGGCGAGCGGCATGGGGCCGCGATGCTACCTCCGGAGC
>NZ_JEMA01000250.1 GCF_001589285.1 Sorangium cellulosum
GGGATCGCGTGGGCGATCCTCGCGAGCGTGGTCGTCGTTCTCTATGCGTACAACGGCAACCCGCGCGTCCGCGTCTCGAGCGATCCGCTCGCGCTGGCCCTCGCGGCGAGCGCCTGGGCGGCCGGGGCGCGCTGGCTCCTCGAATCGTTGGCTCTTGCTCACGCCTCCCGGCGCGCCGGACCTCCATGAAGCTCTACTACGCTCCCACTTCCCCCTTTGCCCGCAAGGTGCGCGTCACCGCGCACGAGCTGCAGCTCGGCGACCGGATCGACCTCGTGCTGGTCAATCCCTGGTCGGACGCGGCGCTGCGTTCCCTGAACCCGCTGGCCAAGGTCCCGACGCTGGTCCGGGACGATGGGCAGGTGCTCTTCGAGTCCGCGCTCGTCTGCGAGTACCTGGACCACCTCGCGGCCGGGGGGCTCTATCCGGCGGCGGGAGACGCGCGGTGGAGCGCTCTGCTCCGGCAGGGCATCGCGGACGGCATCAACGCTGCTGCCGGGCGGCTCTTTGCCGATGAACATCGCCCGTCCAGCGAACGATCGAGCAGCGTCATGCAGCGCCAGGCGGACGCCATCGAGGCTGGCCTCGACAGGCTGGAGCGTGACGCCGGAGCGCTGTCGATCGGACTCGCGGACATCGGCGCGATCTCGGCCGCCTGCGCGCTCGGTTACCTCGATTTCCGCTGGCCCGGCCGAGGCTGGCGAGACGGCCGGAGCGGCCTCGCGCGCTGGTTCGACGTCGTCGGCCAACGGCCATCGATGATCGCGACGCAGCATCGCTTGCCGTGATGGGCCGCGTCGCCCTCCCGGGCATGCGCGGCCGCATGCCCGTCTGATCCTGCCCCTGTCGGCTCGCGCCGCGTCAGGGCAAGTTGGCGTCCATCCAGGCGAGTCGGGCCAGGAGGAAGTCGCGCATGACCTGGAGCTGGCCCTCCCACGTGGGCACGGTGGGGCCGCCGACGAAGCCGGTGCTCGACTCGATGACGCTCGGCACGGGCCACTTCGCGTAGTCGCGGACAACGGCCTGCGCCAGCGGCGCGCTCAGGCTATCCATGCGCTGCGCGATCGCGGCCTCGGACAGCAGCGTCTGGCGGAGCGCCGTGTAGCGCGTCCTCACCTGCGCCATGAACGCCGGGTCGCCGGTGAGCTTCTGGTACCAGTTGTTGACGTTCCTCTGGCCGCTGAAGCGCCAGCCGGTGTCGCTCTCCGATTGTGGCGTCGCGTTCTGGGCGCCCACGCCGCCGAGCGCGAAGTTGTAGTCCCACAGCGGGCCAGCCTTGAGCTTCTGATCGCGATCCTTGAAGTAATAGGCGCTCCGCACGTACGCGTCCACGTTGAGCGTCAGCTCGCTGATGATCAGGTAATCGATGAACGACGGCAGGTCGATGTACGTCGCGTAATCGCCGATGGGCGTCTGATGGAGGCTGTCGTGGAACTGCTGGATATACTGCGTCAGCCATGTCGCCTGCTCGTCGTTCAGGGGATCGGGATCCACCACCTCGAGATCGATCCAGCACGTGCCGCTCTCGTCGTTCCCGCCGGGCCCGCCGGGCCCGCCGCCGGGCCACCCGCCGCCGCCGAAGCCGCCGAACCCCGGGAGGGGCTCCGAGCCCGTGCACGTGAGCTGCGGCTCCTCGGCGGCCGCCTGGTCGAACTTGAAGATGTAGCCGCCGCTGATGTCGGGCAGCGCCCGGTCCTCCTCCTCGAGCTGCTTGAGATCGGTGCGGACCTTGTTGTTCTTGATCGTCTCCGAGACCCAGTAGACGCCTTGATAATCCGCTTCACCGATCGCGTGCGGCTCGTAGTTCAGATAGACCTCGGCGAACTCGGTGCGCGGCGCCTGGAGGCCCATCTCCCGGCCGAGCGCGTAGGTGAACGGATTGCGGATCAACGTGCGGTCGTAGTAGGGCGGGATCAGCGCCCAGTCCGAGTCGGCGGGCATGCCCAGCACGCTGTAGTCGAGGTCCTTGCCCTCGTTGTCCCACAGCTCGAGCTTGTACGGCGTCTGCGGGAAGTTCGCCGACGACTGGCCGCGCACGTGATAGCCAGCGCGCATCGCCATCGTGGGCAGCGAGGCGATCGAGGCCACGCCGTTGACCGGCTCCCAGATCATCACCGCCGCGTCGAAGTAGACTTCCTTGTCGCCCGGCTTGCCCTTGCCGTAGCCGTCCACGATCATGATGGGAATGTCGGACGTCGCGTCGATGGTGCGCGCGATGTAGAGGCCCGTGCTCACCGCGCCGGCCGCGGCGCCCCCCGCGAACACCTGCGCGCGGACCTGCGTCGTGGCCGTGAGGGTCAGGGGCTCGCCCGTGTAGAGCGTGGAGGCCGCTGTCGGCGGCTGCCCATCCACCGTGTAGCGGATCTCGGCCCCGTCGACGGTCGTTGTCATCCCGACCTGGATCTGATCCCTGAATGTCTGGCTCGGTGTGGAGAAAGCGACGTCCCCGAGCAAGGACGGATTCACCGGCGCTGTGTCACCGCCTGACGCGTTCTGGCCGTCCGGTGCCTGGCCACAGGCAACGCACAGGGCGAGGAGGGCGAGCGAGATGGATCCTTGAAGCAGCCCGGTAAAGCGCGTGCGTTTGCCCATGATGGTATTTTTCACTGTCCACCTCATTCGAAGTGCAAGAAATCGTCATTGTACGGACACACGGGGCTTCAGCGCTACCCGTTTCTCTCGAGGCAGAGGCGCGCCTTCGACGCGCCCAGGCCACCCGGCGACGCGCCCAGGCCACCCGGCGACGCGCCCTGGCCTGCCGGCTCGGGCTGCTGGGCACGCGGGAGCCCGGCGGCCTGGTCGGCGGCGAGCTGGACGCCGCGCCGGCCCCGGCGGGGGCACGACGGTCGTCCACCGCATCCCGGTCCGGGATGGGGACGTCCGGATGCGGCGCGAAGCGCCTCGTCTCCCGCTCGCCGTGGGAGCAGCCCAGGGACAGGCGAAGGCGCTCCGGGACGTCCCTGGCGCCTTGCGTCTTGTCCCTGGCGGCGGGCTCGGTGTCCCTGGCGCCTTACCTCTCGTCCCTGATGGTGATTTCCGTGTCCCTGGCGCCGAACCGCCAGTCGCCCGCGGGCCTGTTCCCTTGTCCCTGGCGACGGTTTGCGTGTCCCTGGCGACGGTTTGCGTGTCCCTGGCGACGGTTTGCGTGTCCCTGGCGCCTTGCGTCTTGTCCCTGGCGACGGTTTGCGTGTCCCTGGCGGGATTCCCGTGCGCCGGTCACCGTGGGGGTGGAGCCTCTGCCCTGAACCCGGCGAGCCGCCGGCGGGCGCTCAGCGGTACCAGTTGCCCGCCGGCGTCTTGTTGTCGAGCATCCGCCCGTCGGCAACACATCCGTTGTCGTCGAGCGATGGCCCGCACAGCCCCGTCTCGTCCACGCAGTTCAATGTCTCGCAGTCGGGACCCAGGACGCACTCGCTCCCCTCCGGGAGCCGCGGCCCGCACGTGTCGCTCCCGAAGATGTCGCACCGGCCGCTGTCGCACTCGACAAACGTCTCGCACGTCGCGCCGTCGGGCGCCCACGGCGCGCAGGTGCCCACGTCGGCGTCGGAGTCCGGCTTGACGCAGTGCCAGTTCTCGCAGTCGTGCTCGATGGTGCACTCTCCTCCGAGCGGCACCTGCCCCTCGAACGCGTCGATGAGGCAGCGCCAGTCGGCATCGGTCGCGGCGCACCGGGCGCCGTTCAGCCGATCGATGCAGGCGCGCATCCTGTCGGGGTGATAGACGAGGCGCCCTGCCGCGATGGACGCGCGCAGGACCGGCAGCGCGGTCGTGTTCTGCAGGACGGACCTGAACTCCGCGCAGGTCTCCTCCGTGGTCGCCAGGAAAGGGTTGTCGAGGGCAACGGGAGAGCAGCACTCATAGGAGAGGCGGCAGTAGGTCTCGCCCTCCGCGTTGAAGAAGTCGTCGAGCGCGATCGGGCCGGTCCCACCGATGTAGATGGGATCCTTCTTGTCAACCTCATCGCCGCCGCAGCCGAGCAGCACGCCGCCGAGCAAGGCGGCGGCGCCGCAGGCCATCTGCAAGGTGCTGCGCTGGAACATCGTGATTGCCATCATGGAACGTAACCTCGCCGTCTGGCGCCGCCGAGGCGACCCTGCCTCGCAGCCCGCGTCGGGTTCGCGGGCGCCCCGGCAGCGGTGGAATCGATGTGAGTGGAGCTGCTTGTCGTTTGAAGCAGAAGAAGCAGAGATGTCGAAGCGCCGGACGGTGCTGTGGATGCCGCGGCGGCTCACTGCGCTTGCAGATGCGCCGTGCAGTCGAGCTCCCCGCCGTCGCAACGGGCCTCCAGCCCGCCGTCGGACTCATGGAATTCGCAAAGCATGCCTTGCTCGCTGCTGTTGCCCCATCATGAACGGGCTCAAGAGCAGGAGCCCTGCCAGCGACACGCCGCCAAAGAGCCCAGTCGCGTGTCCACGGTTCGTTCTCGGGTTCATCGTTCAGACCATCCGTCTTCAAGAGGTCCGCCCAGCAGGCACCAGCGCGGCTTGTACTGGCAAGCGCCGGAGCGCGGCGGGCATCGTGCCAGAAGCTACTGGGCCAGTTTGCTAGCACCCCATGTCGTTCGCCGCAATGCCTGTCTGCTCGGCTCGGCTCGGCGACGGGACGAGGGTGAGCGTCGAAGGCCCCTGTCGCCCGGGGACCTTCGACGCTCGGCCGGGCGTCAATGAAAGCCCATGTTGTCGAGGCGAACCTGCCCCGCCGGGTTCACGTCGAGCGCCAGGCTCACGCGGCAATTTGTGAAGTTACCTCATAGCGTGCTCGCCACCTGCGTGGGCAGCAAGAACTCGACGGTGTTGAGCTCTCCGTCGAACCGGTTCACGAGGCTCTGGACGCCGAGCGACAGGTTGGCTCTCGTCGCTGTCATGGTGCGCGTGGGGGACGAACGTCGTGCCGTTGACCCGCTGTACTTATCTCCTTGAGCACCGCTGCCTCGTTTCCGTGCATCAGTATCTGGCCGGTGAACGGATCGGGGAAGCCGTCCGGGCCGGTGACGCCGGCGCGGAAGAAGTCGGTCTTCTCGATCACCGCTTGGTACGCCTCCTTCGCGCTGATCACGACGTCGAGCGGACGGCCATTCACGGAGAACGTGATCGTGTCCGGCTGCAGTCCAGGCGTGATCTCCGTGCCGCGCGGCCCGGCGCAGACGGTGCCCTACGTGGCCTTCACGCAGCGCGAGGGGATGCTCGAGCGCGTGCTCCGCCCGGAGGCGAAGCGCGCGCGGGACGTCGTCTTCTTGATCAAGAGCCACAGGCCAGCGGAGCGCGGGCAGGGGGCGCGCGCACGACGCGCTCCAGCAGGACAACCCGGCCGCGGCCAACCGCGATCGCGAGCGCGCCCTGCGCCGCGCGATCGTCGCCTTCGCCGAGGAGCACACCTCCTGGCGCGGCACCCACCCTGATTTCGTCGCGTCGCGGCGCCTCGACATGCGCCGCGATCTCTCCGAGGAGATCCGGGACAAGCTCCTGCTCCGGCAGCTCCGCGACGTGGCGCTCGACGGCGCGGCGAAGAGGGGCCCCTGCCGCTCGGCCTCGGCCTCGGCCTCGGCCTCGGCCACGTCCACGGCGCGTACGCCGGCGCGTTTCTGCGCGGGTACGAGGCGTTCCGCGCCCTCGCCGTCGACGAGCTCGGGGCGACGCTCCAGACCGTGCGCGACCGCGATCTCGGCGGGGCGGCCCAGGGGCGCGCGGCGCCGGGCCGGGCGCGCTGGACACCCGCCTGCTCCGCGACCTCGTCATTGTCTCGCCGGGGCAGGCGGGTTGCCGCCCTGCGGATCGCCGGAAGCCCAACGTCAGAGATGCGCCGCGAATGGCATCGTCCAGGGCATACGCTCCACCGGCGCGCCCGCGCTGAAGCTTTCTCGGGGACGCCGGCGCCGCGGCGTCGAGCGCGTCCAGCTCCCCGGTGCGGCTGACCCGCGCCGATGGAAATGGCGCTCGCCGCGGTATCTGGGCGGCTCATCCCCGGCTGTGCGAGCCGAGGCGAGCGCCGCGCACACAGGACCCATCCGCTCCAGCGTCTCGCCGGGTGTGAGACCGTTTTCACCTGATGCTCGCGCCGAGTGTCTAGCCATCCGGGCGCACCTTCGTGTAAGAAGGCATGATGGTGCTCATCTCACTTACTTCGCAGATTTCTAAGATGCTGGGGGCGATACCAGGGACCAGCGGCATCAGGCACAAGACGCCGAGCGAGGCCACCCCCGCGAGCGCTCTCCCAATCCCACGATAGTTTTTCAGGCGAGCAGTAGTTCGATAAAGCCGTATACAAGAACGTTTCGAGATGGTATCTTAAACTTTGCCACTACTCGACCTTGAGGCTGGGACCCAGCACCGAAAGGGGGACCATCATGGTGTTTTCCTGTGCACGAATCGTTGGGCTTTGCGCAGTTCCTCTGATGACCGTTGCCTGCATCGGCGCAGAGATCGACGAAGAATCGGAAGAGCTGGTCGGGGAGGACCAGAGCGCGATCATCAGCGAGAACGGCAACCTGCCGAACGCGCTGCAGGCGAACGGGCTGAACCTGAACGGGCTGAACCTGAACGGGCTGAACCTGAACGCGCTCAACCCGGCCTCGCTCAGCACGAACGCGCTCGCGTCCATCAAGAATCCGGGGCCGAACGGCGCCCTATCGAGAGAGCTCATGCGCTACCTCGTCAGCTGTGCGCTGCGCCCGGACCAGACGTTCTCGTTCTCCTGGACCGACAGCGCCGGGGTCGTCCGCACGGAGGCGTACCGGGGCGATCTCGGGATGGCGCACTGGTGGGCGACCGGTGGCATCGCGAACGATACCTATGTACAGCGTCAGATCACGGCCTGCATCGCCGCGCGGACGAACTGGTACGGCACTCATGTGACAATCTCCCTGCGCAACTCGGAGTCGTCGATGTCCTCGTCGCCTTCGGAGCGCGCGGCCTATACGGTGAGGGAGGGGGCGTTCTGGGGAAACCTGTTCGCTTCGGCGCCCTACGTGCGGGCCTGCTACTCGCCGACCGGCGTGGCGCGCGCGCGCCAGCTGCAGCGCGACTGTGCGGCAGGCCACCTCAGCGTCGACCCCGCGACCGGGGCCACGACCGTTCAGCAGTGCGGTCCCATGACGATCGTGGGCTCATGCGATGCGGTGTGCAACAGAGTGGACACCAATGCCGGCTTCTATGCCGGCTGTCTCGAGAACCCCGCCACCTCGGCGTGGGTACGCACGGACGTGGTGGTCACGTCGTTCTTGACCCCGTAGGGTAATGAATGCGTTCGGAAGCCCTGCCAGGCGAAGCGACGGAACGCGCGGCCTTGAAGGCCGCGCGCTGCCCGGCCTGCGGACGGCGGAACCAGGGATCGTGCCCAGAGTGCGCGCCGTCTGAGCGGCGGCTGCCCGGCGAGTCGAGCCCCCCGGACATCACCGCGGTCGTCCCGGTGTCGCTGCCGCGGTTCGCCGGCTACTGGACCCGCAGGGTGCTGGGGCAGGGCGGCTTCGGCTTCGTCTTCGAGGCCGAGCCCGAGGACGGCGGGCCGCCCGTGGCCATCAAGCTCGCGCGCGCCGACCGCCGCGGCGCAGGCGCGCAGCTCCAGCGCGAGATCGAGGCGCTCTCGGCCGTGGGCGCCCCCCACGCCCCGGCCGTGCACGCCTCGGGCACGCTGGACGACGGCTCTCCGTACGCGGTCCTCGAGCGCATCGCGGCGCTCACGCTCGCCGCGCGCCTTGCGTCGCGCCCTGCTCCGCGGGTGGAGGAGGCCGCGCGGCTCGGGCTCGCGACGCTCGCGGCCCTGGAGGCGGTGCACGCGCGGGGCTACGTGCACTGCGACCTGAAGCCCGAGAACCTCTTCGTCGATGGCGCGGGGCAGGCGACGATCATCGACTTCGGCATCGCCCGGGTGGTGGGTCGCCTCGGCGATGCGCCGGACGACGACCTGGGGATCGGGACGGCGGAGTACATGGCGCCCGAGCAGTCGGCGGGACGGGCAGACCTGGACGCGCGGGCGGACATCTACGCGATGGGCGTGATCCTGTACGAGCTGTTCGCGGGGCGGCCGCCGTTCTGGGGGCCTCGCGCGGCGGTGCTGGAGGATCACAAGAGCCGCAGGCCCCCGCGCCTGTCGTCGCGCGTCGCCGTGTCCCAGGCGATCGAGGACGTGGTGCACCGCTGCCTGGCCAAGGAGCGCGGCGAGCGGTTCGCGAGCGCCACCGAGCTCCGCGCCGCCCTGGAGCGCGCGCTCGGAGACGAGCTCGCGCCGAGCGAGCGCGAGGGGCCGCGCTCCGAGGCAGGCGCCGAGCGGCGCGCGGTGGGGCTCCTGTTCTTCGAGGGCGCGGCGGACCGGATGGCCGTGCAGCGCCGGATCCGCGCGCTCGGCGGCGAGCTCGCGCACGCCTCGGGCTCGCGCTACGTGGCCGTCTTCGGGCACGAGGGCGCGGCGAGCCCCGCGCGGCACGCGCAGCGCGCGGCCGACGAGCTGCTGCGAGGAGGGCTGTGCGCGCGGGTGATGATCGACCTGTCGCCCGTGTCGGTGCAGGTCCGGCCGGGCGGGGCGAGGCGCTTCCTGAGCCCGCTCTTCTCGCGCGCCGACCGCTGGCCGCCCGCTTCCGGCCCGCTGGGCGCGTTCCTCACGCCCGCGGCCGTGGCCGCGCTCCCCGAGGCGCCCCTCGCGGCGGGAGACCAGCGCAGGCCAGGGCGCCGGCCCGACGAGCAGGCGCGCGACGAGGACGCGCGGGAGACGACGAGCCCCGACGCGTTCATCGGCCGCCGCGACGTCCTCGATCAGCTCCTGCGCAGCGCGGATGAGGCGCTGCGCCTCCGGCAGCCCACGGTGGTGTCCGTCGTCAGCGAGCCCGGCTACGGCAAGAGCCGGCTGTTCGTCGAGCTCGGCAAGCAGCTCCGGGCGCTCCTGCCGCACGCGCAGCTCATCGAGCTGCGCGGACAGGAGCCGACGAGCGGCGTGTCGGACGCGACGCTCCACGAGCTCGTGCGCGAGGCGCTCGACGTGGGCGAGGCCCCCCCGCAGAGCGGCGTCCGTGCGGCGCTCGCGGAGCGGCTCGGTCCGGCGCTTGGCGACGAGCTCGGCTCGGGGCTGGCGATGGCGCTCGGCTGGGTGGATGAGCGGACCGGCGGCGAGCTCTACCCCGACCTCAAGGCGCTCCAGGCCGCGCCCGGCGCGCTGCGCTCGGCGCGCGTGCGGGCGGCGGGCGAGTGCCTGCGCCGGCGCGCGGCCGCCGCGCCGGTCGTCGTCATCCTCGACGACGCGCACTTCGCCCAGGACGCGACGCTCGCGGCGCTTGAGTACGCGGCGCTCGCGGACGCGTCCGCGCCGCTGTGGATCTGCGCGATGGGGCGCCCCGCCTTCGCGGAGGCGCACCCGTCCTGGGGCGAGCGGGCCGCGCGGCGCGAGCGTGTGCGGCTCGAGCCGCTCGATCCGGAGAGCGCGCGGGCGCTGTGCCGGCGACTGCTCCTGCCCGCGCGCGACGTGCCGGAGTCGGCGATCGAGCGGCTGCTGGAGCGCTCGCAGGGGGTGCCCCTGCTGCTCGTCGAGCTCGTGCACGGGCTCAAGCGAGAGGGGATCCTGCGGCGGCACCCGCGGGGCGACGCGTGGTACCTGGCGACCGATGAGCTCGATCGGCTGCCCGTGCTGCCGCTCATCGACCCGCTCGCGCAGGGCGAGATCGCGGCGCTCGGGGCGGCGCTCGGGGCGCACGCGCGGCTCCTCTCGCTGCTCGGCGCCGAGGTGGTGCTCGACGAGATCGCGGGCGTGCTGCGCCTCCTGGATCGGCGCGGCGAGGGCGAGGCCTTCCCGCTCGACGCGCGCGTCGGGACCGAGCGCCTGCTGACGGCCGGCGTGCTGGCCACCGATCGGAAGGGCCGACTCGGCTTCCGCCATGCCCTCGTGCGGGAGGCGATCGCGCGCGGTGCCGACGACGCCGAGCGGCGGCGGATTCACCTGGCGGCGTACGAATACCACCGCGACGCGGCCCACGAGAGCCCGGAGCAGCGGCGGTTCAAGATCGCGTCCCATGCCGCCGAGGCGGGCCTCGCGGAGGTCGCGGAGGAGGCCTATGTGGAGCTCGCCGAGCGGGCGCGGGCGCGACACGCCTACGTCGAGG
The DNA here is from genome assembly GCF_001589285.1 of Sorangium cellulosum. Taxonomy (GTDB): domain Bacteria; phylum Myxococcota_A; class Polyangia; order Polyangiales; family Polyangiaceae; genus Sorangium; species Sorangium cellulosum_G. Next base: position 10,082 of record NZ_JEMA01000250.1, read on the forward strand.
CGGAGCTGCACTACAGCCGGGCGCTCGCGCAGCCGGCCGAGGACCGCGGCGCCCGTCGCAGGGCAGCGTACCGGGGCCGGGGGCTGATGCGCTACCGGCTGGGGCGCTACCACGACGCGCTCGGCGATCTCGGGCGCGCGCGCGCGATGGCGGTCCTGGAGGGCAACGTGACCGAGCAGATCGAGATCCTGCTCGACGAGGCCACGGTGCTCGACTGGATGGGCGACTACGGGCAATTGGGGGAGCGGATCTCGGCAGCGAAGGCGCTGGTTGTCGGCGAGCTCCCCCCCGCGCTCGCGGCGCGCCTCACCATGGGGGCGGCTCTCGCCCTGCACCGGGAGAGCCACGAGGAGGAGTCCGCGCAGGAGTTCGAGGCGGCCGCGGCGCAGGCCGAAGCCCTGAGCGACGAGGGCTACGAGACGCTGGTCGTGTCGCTGATCGTCCTCGGCTTCATCTACCAGGGGCTGGGCAAGCTGAACGAGGCAGGGGCGGCGCTGGATCGGGCGATACAGATGTGCCAGGCCCGTGGCGATCTCCTGCACCTCGGACCGGCGATCAGCAACCGGGCACTCCTGCGCGCATGCCTGGGGGACAGCGAGGGGATGATCCTGGATCTCTGTCGCCTGCTCTCCATGTCGCGTGAGCTAGGTCTCGGGACGATGGAGCTCGTGGGGGAGTACAACCTCGGCGAGTACCTTTACCTGATGGGTAACCTGGACACGGCGATGCCGCACGCGGAGCGGGCCGTCGCGCTGGAGCGTCACCTCCGAGGGGACGAGGCGCGGCCGGTCGTGGAGCTCCTCCTGGCGCGGCTGCTCCTCTACAAGGGCGACGAGCACAGGGCGCGGGAGATCATCGAGGCGATCCAGATCCAGCAGGCGAAGGCCGTCGCGGAGGGGCGCGAGGGCATGGGGATGGTCCCCTCCGAAGAGGTGCAGTGGTCGATGATCGACCTGGCGACGCGGGACGCGAGCGAGGAGGCGTGGGACGAGCTCGAGGAGCGATCGGCGCGCTTCTCCGTGGGGCAGGAGCAGATNATCGGCGCGCTTCTCCGTGGGGCAGGAGCAGATCGAGCTCATCGAGGCGCGGGCGCGCGCCCTCTCCCGGCGCGGCCGCCACGAAGAGGCGCGCGCGGCGCTCGAGCGGGCGATCGAGGTGGCGGGGAGGATCCCCAACGTGATGCG
>NZ_JEMA01000251.1 GCF_001589285.1 Sorangium cellulosum
GGCCCCGGCGCCGCTCGGCCGTTGCCTGGCGCAGGAGCAGCTCCGCCGGAGGCTCCGTCGCGCCGCCGGGGCGGGCGGGGTCGAGCGCGTCGGCGACGGCGCGGAGCGCGTCCGGCGCGGGCTCCTCGACAACGCGGAGCTCGGCGGCGCGGATGGCCCAGAGGTCGGGCGCTTCTTCGCGGCACAGGCTCAGGAAGCCCGGCGGTCCGCACCAGAGCAGCGGGCAGCCGAGGCGGCTCGACAGCGTGTCGCGCCGCTGGTGCTGGTTGAGGCGCCGGAGGCCCTCGCGCGCGGCCGGGGGCGGCGTGTCGGAGCCGACGAGGAGGACGACGCCCCGCGGCTCGGGCTCGGCCCTGGTAAGGGCGGCGACGAGGTCCTCCCAGGTGGCGTCGCGGTCTCGCGGCGCGATCACGAGCGCCCGGCGCCCCTCGCGGATCAGGAAGTCGCCGAGCGCGCGGGCGACGTCCGGGCCGGGGATCTCGACGGGGAGCAGGGCGAAGCCGGGGGTGCGCTCGAGGGCCCGGAGCACCTCGCGGAAGCTCCCGAGGAACGGCGACGTCGAGGCCGGGAGCGGGGGGGTGGAGGCGCTCATGATGCGGCGTCGAGGCGATCGGCCAGCTCGGGCGCGCGGCCGGGCGCGCGGGCGACGCGCAGCGCGGCGGTCGCGGCGGCGTCGAGGTGCGGCGTGATCGCGGAGATCCCCGAAGGGATCTTCTTCGTCGACGAGATCAACAAGATGGCCATCCCCCCCGATACCGGGCCGGGCCGCGCCGGGCCCGCTGCCCACGTCACACGAGCCATGGTGCGGCCAAAGCGAGGGGGCCCGCAATAGGGCTCTCGCTGGCGCCGACGTAGGTGCGGCACCGGGTGCGTCGGCGGCGCAGGACGGGAGGCGCGGGCGCTACCCGATGCGCAGCTCCCGGATCCTCCGCAGAAGCGCCCGCTTCGAGACCTCGAGCCGATTGACCATCTCCTCGATATCACCGTCGCACTCTCGGTAACAGCGAGCTATCTCCTCGGGCCTGAGATCCCCGGCCCGGCGGACCCGGTGACAGTTTTCCATGAGCGCGTAGAGCGATGTCCGCGAGACGCGGAGCAACCCCGCCGTGGCCTTGAGATCCCACCGGCTCCGGCGAAGCGCGTCGATCAGCTCCTCCTCGGGCACCTCCGAAGGCTTGCGCCAGCCCGGGCCATCGCTCCTGCCGGGGTCGCTCGAGTGGTCCTCTTCATCGGCGCTCTCCGGCCGCTGCGGCTCCGCGGCCGTCGCGCCGCCAGCCCGCCCGCGGCGCCGGTCCTCGCCCCGTCTGTCGTCGAGCGTAGCCCGCCCGAGCAGACGCTCGAGCGCCGGCCCGCCCTCGAGGCACGCCGCCCCCCGGCTCCCCACGACGAGCTGCCGGATCACGTTCCTGAGCTGGCGCACGTTGCCGGGCCAATCGTACCGCACGAGCCGGGCCATGAGTGACGCCGGCAACCACGGTCGATCGTTCAGGGGGTCGATCGGCCCCGATCGATCGAGCGCGCGCGGGTCGCCGAGCTGCGCGAGCTCCGCGCGCAGGATGTGGAGCGTCAACCGCCCGATATCGTCCCTGCGCTCCCGGAGCGAGGGGAGCGCGATCTCATAGCCGGCGAGGCGGTGAAGCAGCGGTGCCCGGAAGCTCCCGTCGGCGATCTTGGCCTCGAGGTCGGCGTCCGTCGCGGCGATAACGCGGACGCGCGCCCGCCGCGGCTGCTGGGCGCCCACGGCCTGGATCTCGCCTGTCTCGAGGGCGCGGAGGAGCATCACCTGGACGTCGAGCGGCGCCTCGCCGATCTCGTCCAGGAAGAGTGTCCCCTCCTGCGCCAGCCCGAAATACCCCGGCTGGCTGCGCACGGCGCCGGTGTACGCGCCCCGCTCGGCACCGAAGATCTCCGCGGCTGCCAGCGAGGGAGGGATGGCCGCCATGTTCACGGCGATGAACGGTCGCGCGCGGTCGGCACCCGCCGCATGGATCGCCCGCGCCACGAGCTCCTTGCCCGTCCCCGTCTCCCCGCGGACGAGGACCGGCACCGCGAGGTCCGCGATGCGGCGGATGTCCCGGCGCACCTGCTCCAGGAGGTGGCTAGCGCCGACGAGGCCGAGGTCATCGCCAGGCTCTGGCGGGGAAGAGTCCGCCACGTGGAGGAGGAGGACGATCCGCGCCGCGAGCTGGATGATGACGCCGCGCGCCACCTCCTCCGCAGAGACGTCGCGCCGCCCCTCGAGCGGCTCGCCCTCCACCACGACCGGCGTGCGGCTCGCCGACGCGTCCAACCGGATCTGCCCGCCGGGCAGCGCGATGAGCCGCAGCGGCGCGCGGCTCAGGTGCGTGTCCCCGAGCGGCGCGCCCCCCGCCGCCCCCGGCGGCGAGAACCCGGGCTCCAGCCGCGATACCCCGATCGCGTCCCGGAACCTCAGCTCCCCGAGCGTGCAACGCTCGCCGATGCGCTCGAGGCGCGGATGGCACAGGATGGTCAAGACAGGCACGAGGCCCGAGCGCGCCTCCCTCTCAGGGCACAAGCCGGGGCTCTGGGTCGTCACGCTGCCGAGCGTAGAAATGCCCACCTCTTCTGCGGCCATGCGACACGCGCACTCTATCCGTCAAGGGAAATGACCGCAAGACGGGCCATCGTCTTTCCAGCCGAGCCCAGCAGCAGCCTAACGCACCTTGCCACACATCAAAACCTGCCCGCGTTCGCCCTTTTGATCAGCGCTTCGCCGCTCCCCGTTGACACTCGTGCCGGCGCCCGTGTACCCCTGAGTGGTCGTATGTCTGGCCGCACGATAGGCGGAAAATACGCGCTTGTACGCGAGATCGGCCGGGGCGGAATGGGGGTCGTCTGGGAGGCCTTCGATGAAGCGCTACGGCGGCCTGTCGCACTCAAGCTGATGACGCCTCACACCATCGCTTCGGTCGAGGCCCGGCGGCGCTTCGAGCGAGAGGCGATGACCATCGCCCAGCTCCGCAACGAGCATATCGTCCAGGTCTACGACTACGGCGTCGACGATGGCTCTCCCTACATCGTCATGGAGTTGCTCGACGGCGAGGACCTCGACGCCCGCCTCCAGCCCGACCGGCAGCTCTCGAGCGCGGCGCTCCTCCCCCTGCTCCGGCAGGTGGCGAAAGCGCTGGAGGCGGCGCACGCGGAGGGCATCGTCCACTGTGATCTCAAGCCGGCGAACATCTTCCTCGCCCGGAGCGGGTCGGGCGAGACCGTGAAGCTCCTCGACTTCGGCGTGGCGTGGACGCTCTGCGACGGGCCCGACGCGCCGGAGCGGCCGTGCGGCACGCTCCTCGGGACACCCGCGTACATGAGCCCGGAGCAGGTGCGCGGGGTCGCCCCTCATTTCCTGAGCGATCTCTGGTCGTTCGGCGTCATCGCCTACAGGGCGCTGACTGGCCGCCTGCCCTTCCCGTCGGAGAACATCCAGGAGCTCATCATCGGCGTCTGCACCGACCCGTTCCTGCCCCCCTCGAGCGTCGTCCCCGAGCTCCGGTCCGACGTCGACCGGTTCTTCGAGCGCGCCCTCGCGAAGGACCGGACGCAGCGGTTCCAGTCCGCGCGCGGCCTCGTCGCCGCCTTCTCGGCGCTCTGCAGGGAGGCGAAGGTGCCAGTCAAGATCCTGGTCGTCGACGACGAACCGGACATTCATCTGCTGATGAAGCTCCAGTTCAGACAGCAGCTCCGCGACGGCGTATACGAGCTCGTCTTCGCCGAGCACGGGGAACGCGCGCTCGAGGAGCTCAGGCGGAACCCGGACATCGACATCGTCCTCACGGACATCAACATGCCCGTGATGGACGGGCTCACCCTCCTCGGGCACATCCCCGAGGTGAACCCGATGGCGAAGACCGTGATCGTCTCCGCCTACGGCGACATGGCCAACATCCGGCACGCGATGAACCAGGGCGCCTTCGACTTCCTGTTCAAGCCGATCGATTTCGAGGATCTCGAGGCCACGATCCAGAAGACCATCAGGCACGTCGCGGAGCAGCGCAAGAACGCCCGGTCAGACGAGGAGAACGCGTTGCTCCGGCGGTTCACGAGCGCCTCGCTGGTCGAGCGGGTCCGGGCGCTCGGGCCCTCGGCGGCGCTCGCGAGCGAGGCGAGCGACGCGACCGTGGCCGTCGTCGGTGTCTTCCAGTTCACCCCCGTCACGACGGCGAGGCCCGCCGGCGAGGCCATCCGGCTATTGAACGCCAACTTCGAGGTGATCCTCCCGGAGCTCGTGACCAGGGAGGGAATGGTGGACAAGTTCTTCGGCGACGCAGTGATGACCGTCTACCGAGGGCCGGATCACGTCGACAGGGCGCTCGCGGCGTGCCTTGCTGTCCGCACCCAGCTCGCCGCGCTCGTGCAGCGCGCCGGCGCGGGCTCGCCCTACGCGCAGGGGGTCTGCATCGGGCTCGCCACAGGCCGCGTCCTCTCCGCGGGCGTCGGCTCGCAGGCGTGCGGCCAGCTCGATTACGCGACCGTCGGCGAGGCGGTGGACATCGCGGCCCACCTCGCCAGGGCCGCCCTGCCGGGGGAGATCCTGGCCGACGCCAGGGTGCGCGAGGCCGCCGTCGGGGGGTACGCGTTCGAGCTGGTGGACGCGAGGGACGTCTGGCCGAGAGGTGAGCGAACCACCGTCTACAACGTACACCGGCACGAGCCGCCGGCCCCCCGCCTCGTTGACGCGCCGACGGTGCAGGTGAGATCGTACCAGCCGAACGATCCGTCGCTCGCATGGGCTGAGCGCGCGACGTGAAGGCGCCGCGGGCGCATCGCTCCCCGCGGCCTGCCGTGTCGCCGACATGTCGGCGACGTGTCCGTGAGACCGCGAGGGCACCCGCGCGGCCGGCGGCGTGTCGGCGCCCCCCGTGCCGAGCGCCGTCACGCCCTCGGCGGGCGAGCGCTGGCCGCGGCACGCGCCGTGCAACTCCAGATCACCGTCGACGGGGCTTGCAGGTCATGCGCCGCCGGCACCGGGGCCGTCGCGTCGGGCGCCCGTAGGCTCTCCAGATCGCGCGCCGGGACCGCCCTCGATTTGCGATCGCCTCGCCAGGCCGGCGGCCTTCGGGCGTCGCGTGCACCACGGCCATCGGATGCTCTCGCGCTTGCAGCCCAGACCAGATCTCGGCGACGGCGCGGTCAACACCACGCAACCGAGGCAGACTCAAGGAGACGACGTATGGCAGGCAAGTCCGAATCCGAACAGTGGTACAAGCTCCTCAAGGACCTGGTGCGCGACGACGGAGACGAGCGACGCGCGCAGGGCGTGGACGCGCGAGGCCGCACGTCTCTCCTCGAGGATTACGCGATCGTCCCCCGCGGCGACCGCCCGCAGCCCGACACCATCGAGCAGTTCTTCGTGGACTATGACAATACCGAAGGGGACAACTTCAACGCGTTCGTCGAGGAGCTGGCCAAGATGGTCGTGCGCACGCTGACCAGGCAGGACGTGAACGCGAAAGTGACGCGGAGGGATGTGCCCGATGGCGAGTACTGGCAGGTGCCGGGCCTCTTCAAGTTCCTCCGCGCGCTGAAGAAGGACAAGGACCTGGACAGGCAGTTCCGAACGACCTTCTCCGAAGGCACGGAGGCCGAGAAGCGAGCGTTCCTGAAGCAGCACCTGCAGGTCGAGGAGGACGATCCCTATCAGCAGCAGGAGGCCGTGCTCGCGCTCTTCGAAGAGCCCGAGGGCCAGCGGAGCCACGAGCAGATGGTGGTCACCGTGAACAAGATCGTGAGCAGCTTCTACGAGAAATACCGGCTCTGCTGCTGACGGTCGAGGGCGGCGACGGCCAGGTGCAGCGCGTGAGGAGGAGCGGAGGTACAACCATGGCGAGCGCGACATGTCACCCCGGGAACTGCTGATCACCGCCCTGTCCGAGGCGGCGGAGATCGAGCACAGCATCACGTGCCAGTATCTGTACGCCGCGTTCTCCCTGAAGAGCCACCCCGAGGAGGGCGGCGTCGACTGGCCGAGGCTGGAGCGGATCCGCGCGTGGAAGTCCGAGATCCTGAGCGTGGCTCGGCAGGAGATGGCCCATCACGGCCTCGTGTGCAATCTCCTCATCGCCCTCGGCGGGGCGCCGCATTTCGGGCGCGCCCACTTCCCCCACCCCGTCCGTTATTGCCCGCCTTACACCACCTTCGAGCTGCTGCCGTTCTCCGAGGAGGCGCTCGACCGGTTCGCCTGCTACGAGCGGCTCCACGCGCCTCCGCCGGACGGCTGCGCCCCCTCCGGCATGAGGAGCATGGGGGACTTCTACCGGGCGATCCGGGGCGCTCTCGAGCATGCGGATCGCAGCACGCCGAACCTCTTCATCGGCCCGCTGGAGCACCAGATCACGAATCGGGAGCTGCGCATCGGGAAAGGTCAATTCGACGTCGTCCTGGTGCCGGTGACCGATCTCCCGTCCGCTCTGGCGCTCCTCGATCTCATCCGGGAGCACGATCATCATGAGCGGTTCCTGGCGATCCAGCGCGAGCTCGCCGAGCTGAGGCGCCAGGATCCTGCCTTCGAGCCGGCGCGGCCCGTCGCGCGGAACCCTCGAGTCTACCTGCCCCAGGGCGGCTCCGGCACCGCTACAGCGCTCCGTCACCCGCTCACGCGCGCGGCCGCGGAGCTGTTCAACGCGGCGTACGAGGTGATGGTCCTCATGCTGACGCGCATCTACGGCCGCTCGAGCGAGACCGCGGCCGAGGCAGATGGGCTGCTCCGCGTCGCGTTCTTCCCGCTGATGACCGCGGTGATCCGACCCCTCGGCGAGGTCCTCACCCGCATGCCGGTCGAGGACGACGCGGCGGTCACGGCGGGGCCCTGCTTCGAGCTGCCCTTCGGCCTGCCGCTCCAGCCCTCGAAGCGCGGCGCCTGGGTCTTCCTCCACGAACGGCTGGAAACCCTGGCCGCCTCGTCCGCGCGCCTCTCGGCCGAGGTCGGGGCGTCCATCGAGCCGTGGGCGGCCCCCATGGCGCCGCGGCTCGCCTTGCTCCACGAGAACCTCGATCGTCTCGCCCGGCGCTTCGCGCAGCAGATGGGCCTCGAGCGCGAGCCCTCACAGCAGACGATGAAGAGGATGCGCTGAGCGATGCTGATCCTCGACTTCGCAGGCTGGTTCCAGTGCCGATTGCCGACCGATCCCGATCCGACAGACGAGGCACGCGGCGTCAGCGGCTTCACGTTCGCCGTGGCGGGGGAGCCGGACCTGGATCGGATCATCCGATTCCAGCGCCCCGTCGCGCCCCGCACGCACGGCCCGACCGTCGGCGTCCGCGTGACCGCGGTCAGCCTCGACGGACAGCCCATGCCCGACCACCCGCTGGTCGGCGCCGCCGTCGACCTCCTGGGAGAGCCCAAGTTCGAGTCCCGCAACTACGTCCTGCGAGACTCCGCGCAGGGCGCGATCGTCCCGTTTCGCCTCGGGATCTTCGGGGACGGGGTCGAGATCGAGCGCGAGGACGTCCTCTACCCGCCGGATCCAGAGCGGAGGCTCCATGAGATCCCGGCGCTCTTTCACGAGCGGCGCGGTTCGTTGATCCCGCTCACGATCGATCGCCTCAAGATCGCCGACGCGACCGGGATCGTCGACCCGCTCGCGTACCGGAGGCGGCGGAAGGCGCTCCTCGAGGCCGATCTCCAGCAGACCGACGATCCGGTCGCGAGGACGGCGCTCGGCAAGCGCATCTCCGAGCTATCGATCGTCGCCCCCGAGAGGCTCCAGGTCGCGACGCTCATGGTCTACAACGATTATCGATTCGACATCAACGGGCCGACCAGGATCGCCGATGCCACGCGCAGCCTCGGCGTCCAGGTCGACACCACCCGTGACTGGCCCATCGCCTTCTGGATGGGCGCCTGGGACGCCGACGCCCTGTGCGGCTACGTGCGCGGAATGCTTTCCATCCCCCTGCTCTGACAGCGGACGCGCGCAGGCGCCTCCGCGCGGCGGGGCGAAGCGGGTCCGATGGCACGTTCTACCTGGAGGGAGCCATGACTGTCCGTGTTGTTGCGAGGGTCTTCCCGTATCTGATGGCCGGCGCGCTCGGCTGTTACAAGTCCGACGGGGCGCCGACGCCGGCGCCATCGCAGTCGGCGATGTGCGGCTCGTCGTTCCCGTGCGCCGAGGTGCCGAGGCCGGGGAGTAGCGCTGACCGGTCCGCACCAGCTCTGACCCGGTTGCTCTGGGGGACCTTCGTCGCGATCAACTGGCCGGCAGACACGGGCGCCGGACGAGGCATTCGCGCGGACAGGCCCTACACGGACACGACCGGCCCGCGCGTCTGGGAGACCTGGAAGCAGGAATGGGAGAGCTCCCCCAAGAACCTCGACGACTGGGATAGCTACGCCGCGAAGCGCCCGCCGTGCGACTACGTGGAGGAAGAGCCCGGAAACCGGCAGAGCGTCACGGCGGCCGACTGGCCCGGCATCTACAGGAAGTACGGGACCGTGCTCAACCTGATCAACACCGCCTCCCGTGATGATAAGAAGTCCGCTCGGAGGTCCGGCGGGCCGCTCATCGACGGGAACGGCGAGTACGTGCGCTACGAGATCCGATACAACCGCGAGCTGTACGATTGCCTGCACCACGGCGCCGGCGATGGGTGCGTCAACAAGCCCGGCGAACAACTCACCTTTCCGGCGGCGAACGCCAGCAAGGTCGGCGCGATCAGCCTGAAGGCCGCGTGGCGCAAGATGACGCCGATCGAGGAGGCGGAGAAGGGGAGCGTGTACTACATGCGCAGAGTCCTCGTCGTCGAGTTCGAGAGCGCTCCAGGAGAGACGAAGGCGAAGAGCGTCTGCCGCGCTGAGACCATGGGCCTCGTCGGCATGCACATCGTCTACAAGCACGACCACCTGAAGGGCCCTGACGCAGCGAGCCCCTCGAACGCCTGGACCTGGTTCACGATCGAGCACAAGGACAATCCGCCGCCGTGCCCGAAGCGCAGGTCGAAGGGCCGCTCGTCTTCGTTCGGCCGGCCCTGGGACAGCTCGTTCAGCTACCGCCCCGAGCCCAGGACGCCCGAGAGCGCGCCGCCGGCGGAGCCCCAGCCGGTATGGCTCTGCCGGGAGACCGCCACGGACGAGGTCACGGCGGACGAGAACAGGAAATTCCAGGAGATCCTGAGCGCGTACCCGCCGTGGGGCAACTACGAGTTCGTTACCGGCCAGTGGCGGGCCGGCAGCACGGCCAACATCACGAGGATGGCGAACACGATCATCGAGCCGTATGCCCAGCGCGACTCGTGCATGGATTGCCACACCGGCAACTCGCAGAAGACGGATTTCGTCTGGAGCCTCTGCATACAGCGCGATTGGTGCAACCGACGCGACAACCCACGCACGAAGCACGTCACGCGCCTCTTCGCGACGCCTGGGCCCAGCTTGGCGTCGCCCGAGGCCGGCGCCCCGCCGGGTGAGCCGCCCGACGCCTACGCCGTGCCGGATCCGTGGCACTTCGGCGAGGAGTGACGGCGCGCGCCGCCAGCGGTCGCGCCGCGGCGGGACGGACGACGCCCCGCGCGGCGGGGAGCGTACCCTGAAACGAACGTACACGAGGCAATCCATGGGGAGCACGACGGGTTTCCAGGTCGTCGAGAGCCTGCACGCGAGCACGAACTCGCTTGTCTACCGCGCCCAGCGGGAGGAGGACGGGCGTCCGGTCGTCATCAAGATGCTCGAGGAGGCCTACCCGTCACCGGCCAGGATCGCGTGGTTCCGGCGTGAGTACGAGATCACGAGGAGCGTCGCCGACGTCGACGGCGTGATCCGCGCCCACGGCCTGCTCACCGAGCAGGATCGATGGTTCATGGTGCTCGAGGACTTCGGCGGCGCGTCGCTCGCTCGCCACATGCGACAGCGCCGGTTCAGCACGGACGAGGTCCTCGCGCTCGCGCCCGCCATCGTGGACGCCCTCGGGCAGCTCCACCAGCGTCACGTCGTGCACAAGGACGTCAACCCGTCGAACATCGTCCTCAACCGCGACACCGGGCAGATGAGGCTCATCGATTTCGGGATCTCGTCGGTGCTCGCGCGCGAGGAGGCCGCGCTGCGCGCCCCGAGCCGGCTCGACGGGACGGTCGCTTACATGTCGCCCGAGCAGACCGGGCGGATGAACCGGTTCATCGACTACCGTACCGACTTCTACTCCCTGGGGGTCACGCTCTACGAGCTGCTCACAGGGCGGCTCCCCTTCTCCAGCTCTGACCCGCTGGAGCTCGTGCACGCCCACATCGCCAGGCAGCCCACCGCCCCGCACGAGCTCGGTGAGGACGTCGATCCGGCGCTCTCGGCCATCGTCATGAAGCTCCTGAGCAAGAATGCAGAGGACCGCTACCAATCGGCCCACGGCCTGCGGCGGGATATCGAGGAGTACCGGAAGCGACGCGCCCAGGAGGGGCGGGTCGGCTCGATGACCCTCGATCGAGCGGGCGCCTCGGATCGGCTCCAGGTACCGCAGAAGCTCTACGGGCGCGATCTGGAGAGGCAAGCGCTCCTCGAAGCGTTCGAGCGCGTCGCGGCCGGGGCGAGCGAGATGCTGCTCGTCTCCGGATACTCGGGGGTCGGCAAATCGACGCTGGTGCGGGAGCTCTACCGGCCTGTCACCCGACGGCGAGGATACTTCATCTCCGGCAAGTTCGATCAGCTCCAGCGAGACGTGCCGTACGCGCCGCTGCTCCAGGCGTTCCGGGGGCTCTGCCTGCAGATGCTCTCGGAGAGCGACGAACGGATCGCGAGCTGGCGGCGGGAGCTCCTGGCCGTGCTCGGCCCGAACGGCCGGCTCATCACCGAGGTCATCCCGGAGGTCGAGCTGATCATCGGGCCCCAGCCGCAGGTTCCGCCGCTCGGGGCGACCGAGGAGAAGAACCGGTTCCACCTGGTCTTCCAGAGCTTCATCGGGGTCTTCGCGAGGCGGGAGCACCCGCTCGTGCTCTTCCTCGACGATCTCCAGTGGATGGACGGCGCCTCGCTCGATCTGTGCTCCGCGCTCATGTCGGAGCCGGGTAGATATCACCTCTTCATCCTCGGCGCGTACCGCGACAACGAGGTGAGCGCCTTGCACCCGCTCATGCTGTGCCTCGCGAAGCTCCGGGAGGCGGGCGCGATGGTCCGCGAGATCGCGCTCCGTCCGCTGAGCCTCGCCCACGTCGCCGAGCTCGTCTCGGACACCTTCGACCGCGATCCCGCGGCCACGGCGCCGCTCGCTCAGCTCGCACACGCCAAGACAGAGGGCAACCCGTTCTTCCTGATCGAGCTCCTCAGGCACCTCCACGGCGAGGGGGTGATCCGCTTCTCTCATGACGAGGGAGGTTGGACCTGGAGCGTCGCGCAGATCGAGGCGTGCGGGGTCACCGAGAACGTCGTCGATCTCATGGCGGGCAAGGTGAAGAAGCTCGGTAGCCTGACCCAGCGGGCGCTGGAGCTCGCCGCGTGCATGGGGAGCACGTTCGACCTCCGCACGCTCGCGGCCGTCTCCGATGCGACGCCGAAGCAGACCGCCGCGGCGCTCTGGGACGCCATCATGGAGGGCCTGGTCGTTCCCCTGGACCACAATTACATGCTCACCGGCATGGACGTCGACGGGCTCCTCGACACGGTGGACGTGGAGTACCGCTTCGCCCACGATCGCGTCCAGCAGGCGGCGTACTCGCGCTTCGACGACGAGGCTCGGCGCCGCGTCCACTTCAGGATAGGCAGGCTGTTCCTGGAGAGCACCCCTGTCGAGGAGCTCGGGCGGAGGATCTTCGATATCGTCGATCAGCTCGATCATGGTCTCGAGCACGCGCGCGATCTGGCCGAGCGCGACAAGCTCTCGCGGCTGTACCTCCTGGCCGGCCGCAAGGCCAAGGCGTCCGCCGCATACGGACCTGCGCTGCATTACCTTCGCGTCGGGATACAGCTCCTGAACGCGCCCGGCGCCGTCGGGCCGGCCGCCGTCCCGAGCGTCGACGAGGCACGGGAGAGCTGGAGCCGGCAGCCCCGGCTGAGCCTCGACCTCTTCGACGAGGCGGCCGAGGCCGCGTGCCTGCTCGGCGAGCACGAGCTAGCGGGGCAGTTGAACGACGTCGTCCGCGCGCTCGCCGGTTCGGTGGTCGACAAACTGAGGAGCTACAAGATCGAGATCCAGTCGTACTCCGCGCGCGACCAGCTCCTCCAGGGCGTGGAGGCCGGGTTGCGGGCGCTGCGGCTCTTCGGCGTCGACATCCCCGAGAGGCCCGGCCCGGGTGACATTGGCCGCGCCGCCGCCGAGGCCGCGGCGGCGTGGGCCGGGCGGGACATCGAGGAGCTCGTGGAGCTCCCGGAGATGAATGGGCCCGAGCAGCTCGCGGCCATGGATATCATGGCGCGGCTCTACATCCCGGCGTTCAATGCGGCGCCGGACGTGTTCACGCTCGTCGTCTTCCACGAGGTCATCCTGTCCGTCCGGCACGGGGTCACGGCGAGCTCGTCGCGCGGCTTCTCGGCGTACGGGTTCATCCTGTGCGCGCAGGGCCAGATCGAGCCGGGCTACCGGTTCGGCCAGCTCGCGCTACGGCTCTCCGATCGCTTCGGCGGAGCGGAGAAGTGGAGCGCGCTCTTCATGTTCAACTTCTTCGTCCACCACTGGCGGGAGCACGTCGAGGAGACGATCGAGCCGTTCATGCACGGCTATCGGCTCGCGCTGGAGGCCGGCGATCTCGAGTACGCCGGGCTGAACATCATCGGCGTCACCCTCCAGTCGTTCTGGTGCTGCAAGGAGCTCCCCGCGCTCGCCGAGCGGGCCGCGGAGAACAGCCGTGTCATCCGCCGTCTGAAGCAGGACCTGCCCCAGGAATCGAACGATGTCCACTGGCAGACCATCCTCAACCTGCTGGGACGGAGCGACGATCCTTGCACGCTGACCGGCGAGGCGATGGACGAGGGGCGGAAGCTGCGCTTCTACATGGAGACGGGAAACGTCACAGAGATGGCGTTCCTCCACCTGAACAAGCTCATCCTCAATTATCTCTTCGGCCAGCACGCGCGCGCCGTCGACCACGCGCTCGAGGTCGAGCGGAACGTCGCGGGAATGACGGCGATGATGGGGACCGCGGTCTTCCGCTTTTATGACGCGCTCGTGTTCCTGGCCCGCTATCGGGATCTCGACGAGGCGGACCGGCAGCGCGCCCTCGCGCGGGTGGACGCCGACCTGGACAAGCTGAGCGCGTGGGCCGAGCAGGCGCCGAGCAACTTCGAGCACAAGGTGCACCTCGTCGCGGCCGAGCGCGCCCGGGCCCTCGGCGACATGCTCGCGGCCCGGGAGCTCTATGACCGGGCCATCGCGAGCGCGCGTGAGCACCGGTTCCTCGCCGAAGAAGCGCTGGCCCACGAGCTCGCCGCCGCTTACCATCGCGAGCACGGGTATCGTCACCTCGCGCGCAACTACCTCCGCGACGCCCGCTACACCTACGAGCGCTGGGGAGCGCTGGCCAAGGTGCGGCAGCTCGAGGCGGCGTTTCCGCAGGAGCTCGGGCACGCGGGGGCTCGCGCGGCCGAGGACCGGATCGCGGAGGAGCCGTCCAGCGCGAGCCGCCCGCGGAGCGGGTCCACGGGCGAGCTGGATCTCCTCAGCGTGCTCAAGGCGTCGCAGGCGCTCTCCGGCGAGATCCGCCTCGAGAGGCTGCTCGCGAGGCTGCTCACGACGGTGCTCGAGAACGCCGGCGCGCAGAAGGCGCTTCTCATCCTCGACGAGGGCGGCGAGCTCGTCATCTACGCCGAGGCGGAGGTGGACGCCCCGGAGCCGCGGCTGCTCCACGCCGTCCCGGTGGCCACGAGCGACAACCTGCTCCTCTCCGTGGTCAACCTGGTGGCGCGCCGCGGCAGGCCCGAGGTCGTGAACGACGCCTCTCGCGAGGGCATGTTCGTCGACGAGCCTTATGTGCGGAGGAATGTCACGAGATCGATCCTGTGCATGCCGCTCATCAACCAGGGCAAGCTCACCGCCGTGCTGTACCTGGAGAACAACCTCATCCCCAGCGCGTTCACCTACGAGCGCGTCGAGGTCCTGAACCTGCTCTCGGCCGAGATGGCCATCGCCATCGACAACGCCCGGGTGTACCGCAAACTCGAAGCTGCCCACCAAGCGCTCGAGGGATACAGCCACACGCTGGAGCAGCGGGTCGCGGATCGGACCCGAGAGCTCGCGGAGAGAAACGGCCAGCTTCAGCTGGCGCTGGAGGAGCTGCAGGCGACGCAGAAGGAGCTCATCACGCGCGAGAAGATGGCGTCGCTCGGAGCGATCACCGCGGGGATCGCTCACGAGGTCCGCAACCCGCTGAATTTCATCATCAACTTCGCGCGACTCTCCAGGCAGCTTGTCGGCGAGCTGTCGCACGAGCTGGAGGCGTGGCACGCGACCGCCAGCGCCGAACGCATGGACAACGTCAGGGCGCTCGCCCAGGATCTCTCGAGGAGCACCGCGTCGGTCGAGCAGCACGGCAAACGGGCGAATGAGATTCTGAGCAGCATGCTCCTGCACTCGCAGTCAGGCACCGACGAGCAAGTGGCGACGAACGTCAACGACCTGCTGAACCAGTCGATCCAGCTCACCTACAACGCGATACCCGCCGGAGACACCTCGCCGCGGATCGAGATCATCAGGTCCTATGACGGCGCCATCGAGCCTACGCCCGTGCTGCCGCACCACCTCTGCCGAGCGCTCATCAACATCATCGAGAATGCCTGTCACTCGACATGGCAGAAGAGCCAGCAGGCCACGGCCAGGTACACTCCCAGGCTGTGGGTCACCACGGCGAACCGAGAGCGGGAGATCGAGATCAAGATCCGCGACAACGGCACCGGGATCTCCAAAGAGCACGTCGGCAAGATCTTCAACCCGTTCTTCACGACCAAACCGGCGGGCCAGGGCACCGGTCTCGGGCTGTCGCTCGCCTACGATGTCATCGTGCGCAAGCATCGGGGCGACATCAAAGTCGACACGCGGCTCGGCGAGTACACGGACTTCACCATCATCCTTCCGAAGGCCAAGATAGGCCGTTGAAGCCCCCTCGCGAGCCGGTTTCCGCCAGCCGCGAGCGCGCTCGCCGCCCTCAGGTCGCGCTCGCCCGCCCGCCGCGCCGGCGCCGCGCGGCCATCGCGATCGCCGCCGCGCTCAGCCCACCGAGCCCGCCAGCGCAGCCGCCTCCGCCGCGGGGCATCGCGGCGAGGCTGCAGCCCGTGACCTGCTCCGCGCCGCACTCGGGCGAGAACCCGTGCCTCGGGATCGGGTTGCACGCCATCGGGTCGATCTCTGCAGGCGGGAACAGGGCGCAGATCCCGTTGATGTCGTCCTGCTCGATCGAGCGGAACGCGGGCTCGTCGCCGCCGAAGGAGGTGACCATCGTCGCCCCTGCGTGCTTCGTGTGCGAGAGCCCGAGAAAGTGCCCCATCTCGTGGGTCACGACAGCCAGAAAATCGTGGCGCGATCCCCGGGAGAAGCCGCACCCGTCGTCGTCACCGCGGCTCTCCCGATCGAGCGCGATGTCCGGATTGAGCTGGTAGCACGCCGTGTTCATCTCGACGTCCGCGTTGTAGACCTCCCCGTCCACGGTGCTGAAGATCTGCGTCGTCAGCGCGATCTGCTCCGGGTTCCGCGACCAGCGCGCATCGCGGAACGTGAACACGTTCGCGTTGCCCGCCCGGACGTTGTACTCCACGTCGCCGCACGAGACCTCGCCCATGTACTGCACGGCGAAGCCGGGCTTTCCCCCGCCCGGGCACTCCGCGTTCGCCCAGGTGGCGAACGCCTCGTCCACCGTCCTCCGGATCGTCTCGAGATCGAAATACTTCGAGCCGTCGTCGTCGATGGCGTACCCCATGCACGTGCGATTCCACCGGATGGTCGAGCACGTCCACTTCGCCTCCGGCGGGCTGGTGCACGGCTTGTCGTTGGGCGGCGTCGAGCAGGCCTGGCCCCACTGGCACGTGCTCGGGCAGGTCTCGATCGGATCGCACCGGTAATACGAGGTGACGCAGCCCGGCTTCTTCTGTCCGATCTCCTCGTCCGTGCACTCGGAAGAGACGCACGTCTCCGTCACGCAGTAGGCGCGCGCGCTCGATGGCCACGCGGCGATGCCGGCGGCCGCGAGCGCGGCGACAGTGAATCGGTCCAGCGCAGGCGAGCTCATGCGGAACATGCGGAGAGGAAAGCCCGGTGCGGCCTCCGGCGCAAGCGCTCGGCCCGTTGCCGGCCGCAAAGCTGCCACGAACGCCTCCGCCATCGTATCGTGGCCGCCGTGCGGCCTCGCGCCCCCGCCTCCCGTCCTCGCGAGTACCTCGCCATCCTCGCCGGCGCCCTGGCCGCGGGCGCCTGCGGGGCGCTCTTCGATCAGGTCACCGCCACCATCTCTCCGGAGTATTTCCTCGACGGAAAGGGCCTCGCCGCGTCGAGCTTGCCGTTCCGGCTCGCGGTCGCGTGGACGGGGTTCCGCGGAGGCCTGCCGCTCGGCGCCCTTGTCACCGGCGTGGCCCTCCTCCGCGCCGCGCGCAGCGACCGGTTCTCGTGGCGCGCCTGGCTGGCGAGGATCATGGCGGCACTCGCCGCGGCGCTCGCGGTCTGCCCGGCCGTCATGGCGGCGCTCGACCCGTTCGGCGTGCGCGAGGCGAGCCTCGGCGCGTGGGCCCCCGGCGCCGCCACGCGGTACCTCGTCTGCTGGGGGCTCCACGCCGGCGCTTACCTCGGCGTCCTCGTCGGCGTCTTCCTGGACGGCCGACCCGCCCTCGGCCGAGCGCCCCGGCCGTGAAGTACGATGGCGAGCTCACCCCACACCGTCATCTCTGGAGAGAGCGGGAATCAACAGCCGCGACCGTGCGTTCCGGCGGCCATGGCGCGACGCGTGATGAGCTGGGCCCTGATCCTGTTCACGATGGCCCTGGTGGGGTGCGATCACGCGACCAAGGCGGTCGCGCAGGCCGCGCTCGAGCGGCGAGGGCCCCTGTCGATCGTGCCAGGGGTGCTCGATCTCCGCTACGCCGAGAACCGCGACATGGCCTTCAGCCTGCTCCGGGGCATCCAGTCGCCGTCCAAGGTGGCGTTCCTCTTCGCGTGGTCGATGATCGCCCTCGGCGTGGTGCTCCTGGGCTGGTGGCACAGCCGCCGCGCCTCGGTCGCCGAGCAGGCCGGGTACGCGCTCATCGTCGCCGGCGCGATCGGGAACGCGATCGATCGCGCCGTCCGCGGGTACGTCATCGACTTCATCCACCTGCATCGCTGGCCGGTGTTCAACGTCGCCGACATCGCCATCGTGGCGGGCGGGATCCTGCTCGGCATCGTGATGTTCCAGCGTGCACGCCGGGAGCCGCGCGAGGCGTCCTGAGCCTCTCCGCTGGCGACCCGGCGTCACGCAACCCGCACAGCGCTCGCTGAAATCCCCCTCTTGTGATCGTTCACACCCCGGTCGGCTCACGCCGTGTCACGGCATGTTGGCGTCCATCCAGGCGAGTCGGGCCAGGAGGAAGTCGTGCATGACCTGGAGCTGCCCCTCCCACGTGGGCTCGGTGGGGCCGCCGACGAAGCCGGTGCTCGACGTGATGATGCTCGACACGGGCCATCTGGCGAAATCGCGGACCGCGGCCCGCTCGAGCGGCGCGCTCAGGGTATCCATGCGCTCCTCGATCGCGGCCTCGGACAGGAGCGTCTCGCGGAGCTCCGCGTAGCGCGTCCGCACCTGCGCCATGAACGCCGGGTCTCCGGTGAGCTTCTGGTACCAGTTGTTGACGTTCCTCCGGCCGCTGAAGCGCCAGCCGGTGTCGCTCGCCGATTGCGGCGTCGCGCTCTGGGCGCCCACGCCGCCGAGCGCGAAGTTGTAGTCCCACAGCGGGCCGGCCTTGAGCTTGTCGTTGCGATCCTTGTGGTAATAGGCGCTCCGCACATAAGCGTCCACGTTGAGCGTCAGCTCGTTGATGATCAGGTAATCGATGAACGACGGCACGTCGATGTACGCCGCGTAATCGCCGATGGGCGTCTGATGCAGGCCGTCGTGGAACTGCTGGATGTACTGCGTCAGCCATGTCGCCTGCTCGGCGTTCAGGGGATCGGGATCCACCACCTCGAGATCGACCCAGCACGTGCCGGCCGGACGCCCCCCGCCGCCGCCAAAGCCGAACCCCGGGAGGGGATCCGAGCCCGTGCACGCGAGCTTCGGCTCCTCGGCGGCCGCCTGGTCGAACTTGAAGATGTAGCCGCCGCTGATGTCGGGCAGCTCCCGGTCCTCCTCCTCGAGCTGCTTGAGATCGGTGCGGACCTTGTTGTTCTTGATCGTCTCCGAGACCCAGTAGATGCCCTGGTAATCCGCTTCGCCGATCGCGTGCGCCTCGTAGTTCAGATAGACCTCGGCGAACTCGTTGCGCGGCGCCTGGAGGCCCATTTCCCGGCCGAGGGCATAGGTGAACGGATTGCGGATCAACGTGCGGTCGTAGTAGGGCGGGATCAGCGCCCAGTCCGAGTCCGAGGGCATGCCCAGCACCGGGTAGTCGAGGTCCTTGCCCCTGTTGTCCCACAGCTCGAGCTTGTACGGCGTCTGCGGAAAGGACCGCGACGACTGGCCGCGCACGTGGTAGCCCGCGCGCATCGCCATCGTGGGCAGCGAGGCCATCGAGGCGACGCCGTCGACCGGTTCCCAGATCATCACCGCCGCGTCGAAGTAGACTTCTTTATCGGTCGGCTTGCCCTTGCCATAGCCGTCCACGATCATGATGGGGATGTCCGATGTCGCGTCGATGGTGCGCGCGATGTAGAGGCCCGTGCTCACCGCGCCGGCCGCGGCGCCCCCCGCGAACGCCTGCGCGCGAACCTGCGTCGTGGCCGTGAAGATCACCGGCTCGCCCGTGTAGAGCGTGGAGGCCACGGTCGGTAGCTGCCCGTCCACTGTATAGCGGATCTCGGCCCCCTCGATGGTCGTTGTCATCCCGACCTGGATCTGGTCCCTGAATGTCTGGCTCGGCGTGGAGAACGCGACATCCCCGATCAAGGGCGAAGTCTCTGACGGGGTGTCATCGCCACCCGAGCCGCCGGTCCCGCTCGCCTCGCCGCCCGAGCCGCCGGTCCCGCTCGCCTCGCCGCCCGAGCCGCCGGTCCCGCTCGCCTCGCCGCCCGAGCCGCCGGTCCCGCTCGCCTCGCCGCCAGAGCCGCCGGTCCCCGTCGTCGCGCCGCCAGAGCCGCCGGTCCCGGTCGCCTCGCCGCCCGATCCGCCGGTCCCTGTCGTCTCACCGGTCCCTGCCGCGGTCCCGCCGCCCGGGCCGCCAGACGACGCGGAGCCGCCCCCCACCGCGCCTGAGGTGCTCGATGAGCTTGCCACCGTCGCGCCTCCGGCGCCGTCCTGCGGTATCGCCTCCGGTGCTGGGGCACAGGCGACGCCCAGCGCGAGGATCGCGACCGAGATGGATCCGTGAAGCCCGGCAAAGCGTGTGCGTTTACCCAAGATGGTATTTTCCACAGTTAACCTCACCCAAAGTTCAATATCTCGTCATCCTACTGACGCACAGGGTTCCAGCGCTACCCGTTTCTCGCCCGGTGCAGGATGAGGCTCCTTCAATGCGCGGGGGAGTTATTGATACAGCGTCGCTTTCCCAGGAGGACGGAGAACCTCCCCTCTCCGCCGGGCGAGCGCGGGCGCAGGGTCCTCGAGCTGGGCGGCTGGACGAGGGCGCGTCCGGGGATCGCCCTCGTGGACGACGCCCGGAGCAACGAGCACAACGGCGGCGCACGCTCGACGATCACGCGCGCTGCGGGCGTCGGAGGAGCGGATCACCGGCCTGCGCAGGCGCAACACGGGTGCAACAGGCGCAACGCTGCGGAGAGCGCTGCTCCCTCGAACCGCCGCTGAAACGAGCTCCGGCCGCGTGCGTCCGGGACTGGCACGAGCCGTGTACTGGCAGAAGGCGCTCCTCGGGGGCGACTCGCCGCCTCGCGAGGCCGAGCCGAGAGGTATGACCATGAAGCGAGTCCTGAAGGGATCCCGATTCCCACAATCGGTTCCGCTCCTGCGGGAGGCGGCGCGCGCCTCGGGGCTCCGGGTGCCGTTAGCCGACGCCGTACCTCACGGACAGCGCGGAGCTGTGTACTCGCCGCTCGGATCGACGTCCCAGAACGCGTCGAGGGTGACCCGGAACCGCACCTCGGACGCGTCGATCGAGAGGATCTCGAGCGTGCCCGGTCCGATCGACCCACCTCCTCCCCCGCACTCGTCCGATCCCGGAGCGTGGGGTTCGCCTGTCACGCTCATCCCGCTGTAGTACATGAGCCCGGGATCCTCCAGGTCGTAGACGCCGACATGCTGGTAGGCGCTCGGCAGCACGAGGCGCATCTCCCAGTGCCCGCCGCAGGTCAGGCGCGCCATCGCCGAGCCGCACGACTCGCCGAGATCCGACACACGCAGAAAGAGATCGTTGGGATCGAGCGCCGCGCCGCCACCCCCGACGCTCGAGCTCGTCCCGATGTCATCCTGGCTCGCCCAGTACTCGTCCCAGAGCACGTCCTGCTGCGCGCGCGTCAGCGCGATGGCCGGCAGCGGATCGCCCGGCACAGCGCCGCCATCCGAGCCGCCGCTGCCCCCGTGTACCGCCGAGTCGTCCTCGCCGGACGGGTCGCCGGGGTCGGTCGCGCCGCCCTCGTTCGTGCCGCCATCGATGAAGGTCACATCGCAGGCGGCCAGCAGGAGCGGCGCCAGGACACAGAGAGTCGAAGTGAGTCTGGTCATGGCGCCCTCCAATGCAGGACCAGCGCCAGCCTGGAGGCGGGGAGAAGCCGCGGCAAACGGCGTCGCGGAGCGGGTGTGTGTGCCACGGTTGTGCCAGCGTGCGCCTTGGCGCGCCGGTGCCGGCAGCCGATTGTGCGCTGCCGCCCCTCGGATGCGCGCCGCTGCGGTGCGGCCGGCGGTCCGGTCGTCCGGTCGCCTGCGCGACCGGGCGACCCTGCGCCAGGAGCGTTACTCGAGGCGCGGCGCCGTCCACCGCATCCACCGGTCCAGGTCGGCCCGCGCCCCGTCGCTCTTCAGCACGTTGGTGTCGCCGGTGCCGCCTCCGACGAGGAAC
>NZ_JEMA01000252.1 GCF_001589285.1 Sorangium cellulosum
GCGGCGCCCTCGCCGCGCCCCGCAGCGCCGGCCTCCCGCGCTCCCGGCGCGCCGCTCAGCAGCCGTCGCAGGCGACGCTCGGCGGCTGCGCGCCGTTCACGAGGTCGTCGAGCCACCGCACGAGCCGCGTCCCGCCCGACTCGACGGTGTAAAATTCCGGCCGCCAGAGGATGCAGTGCGCGCTGCCCGGCGCGAGGAACGAGCTGAAATTCGCCGTCGACGCCTCGATGCCGGCGATGGACGCCTTCATGGCGTCCGACCAGGCCTGGTCGCCGCCGCCGCCCATCGCCTTGAAGAAGAAGATCTGGTCGTCGTCGAGGACGGTGTTGTACTGCGACAGGCGCATGTCGGGGTAGTGGGCGCCGATCACCTCGTAGAGCGAGGACAGCCGCGCGAGCTCGGCCGGCTCGAAGCCAGGTATCCATGTGGGATAGACGCCCTCGGGCTTCCAGGACGGGAGGCTGTCCCGGAAGAAGCTCTCGGTGATGATCCCGGCGCCGCTGTCGCCGAACTGGATCACGGAGGCGCCCTTGTAGTGCTCCCGCACGTGCGCGGACCACATGATCGAGCCGTAAGCGCCCGCGCTGCAGCCGGTCACGAAGACCTTCTCGGGGGCGGGGACGTTCTCGTACACCCAGCCGAGCGCCGCGCGGACGTTGACGGCGCCCTTGTGCCGGATGGTGACGGCCTGGCTCCCCTCCCCATAGGTGGCCACGTTGTCGCCCCAGTGGATATCCCCGGTGCAGTACGGGATATAGACATGGTGCCAGTCCCTGAAGGGGTTGTCCGGGTTCTCATGATCGTAGATCCCGGTCGCGCCCTGCTGGCTCACGACCGCCGGCTCATCGGTCACCGTCTCCTGGAAGAGCGAGCCTGCGACGGAGCACGTGGTGGCGTTCCAGCACGCGCCGCCGCCGCGGAACTCGACGACGAGGCGATTGACGGTGCCCGGGCGGACGAAGTACTTGAACGGATCGCCGCGCGAGCACGTCGTCTCGCCGCCCGGCTCGATGGTGTTCCATCCGGGCGACAGGCTGAGGATTCCAGCCTGCGGCGCGCCGTTCGGGCTTTCGTCCTTGGCGGACGGCCCGCCGCAGCCGGCGAGGGCGAACAGGCACAGCGGTAGTTGAACATGAAGGAACGAGAGGGCCTTGATTCGCATGATTGTGGAGAATAGCACTCCGCGACTCCAGGGCTCCTCCCCCGGAGACGTCCTTCGCGGAATGATGCCGTGCGCTACCGCGGCGGAGCGGGCTCTGCCCAGAGCTGGGCCGCGGCCGCGCTGACGGCGCGCCGGATCGACCCCTCGTCGAGGCGGGCCCTGTCGCGCGGCGCGAGCACGGCGCAGATGGCGAGCGCGGTGATGTAGAGGGCGCCGATGAGCCCGATCCAGCGCAGGCTGGAAGCGCCCAGCCGCGCGATGATCTCGATGGGCACGATCTGCGCGCGGATCTGGACCGGCCCGATCACGAGCACGGCGCGGTCCCCCTCCTGGAGCTCGATGTCGACGGGGCCTGTCAGCAGGCGCCCGAGCCCGTCGGCGCCGTGGACGCGCGCCCGCGTCCGGCGCGGCACGTGCAGCACGTAGCGGGCGCCGATCACCTCCGCGATGACCGGGGCTGCTCTGTCGAGCTCCGCGAGCGGCACGCGCGCGATCGAGGAGGGCGTGTCGCCGATGTGCGCGCGCCCCTCGGCGAGCATGTGCCGGACGCCGATCACGTCCTTGCCTCGGACGGCGACGAGCTCCAGCGCGCGCCGCGCGGCGGCGCTCGTCGCGGGCGGCCGCGATCTCCGGTCGCTCGCAGGTTCGGCCCTGCTTGCCTCATTAGGCCCTTTCGCCATGTTCTACAGCCCCCCTCGTGTGGCCACTGGCAGGGTTCGACTCAGCATGTCACCCGGAGACCTGCCCTCGCTCGCGCATCACTCCCCTTCCCCGGCTTCCCTGGCACGGAGCGTTCCGCGGCGAAGCGCGCAAAGACGTGGCGCCCCGGCGATCTCGTCCAGCACGCGGGTGGGGCCGTCGCGCCGTGTGCCCGGGGGGGCGGAGGCTTGACGAGGGCGTCCCGGGGCCGGGAAGGTGGGCCGACAGGAGCTCGCGCTCGACCTCGACGTCCGGCGCGAGCGCGTCGCGCGGCGTGAGCGATGATGTCGTGGAGGGGAGGCGCGCCGCGCGGGAGCGCGGCGGCGCGCCGGACTGCCTAGCTGCTCACGGGGTCACGTAGCAGACATCGAGGCGCGGCCGCTCGGCGGCGCTGGACTCCTCGCTCGACCGGAGGGTCCGCTTGCCCGGACCGACCTCGCGCAGGAGCACGCCGTGGTTGTCGAGCGCGCCGGAGACCCAGTCCTGGACGAGCGCCGTCACGTCGCAGGACACGGTCGTCGTCTGGTTGGCCGGCACCGCGAGGGAGGCCTCGACGGCCGCGTCGAAGGCGCCGTTCAGCGTGTTGTACGTGACGGTGGCCTCGGACCAGGGCGCCGTGATCGCGTGGACCTCCAGCGTCGCCGCCGTGGCGGCGTACTGCGCCCGCACCGAGAACGTCGCGCCCTCGATGGTCGCGTCCTCCGGGATCGCGCCGAGGTCGAAGGCGACGAGGCCCATCTTCACGCCGCTGCCGGAGGTGCCGGTGAAGAGGCCGGGGTACGAGCCCGAGCTCGTGTTCGGCTCGGAGGACGAGATGAAGGAGTCGGCGGCGCCGCCGACCCCGCCGCGGTGGATCGCGACGCAGATCGGATCGCAGGCGTTCCCGTCGCCGTCGCCGTCGTCGTCGCCCTGCCCCGGGTTCGCGTCGCCCGGGCAGTTGTCGCACAGGTCGCCGACGCCATCGGCGTCCGCGTCCGCCTGATCGGCGTTCGCCGCGACGAGGCAGTTGTCGCACGCGTCGCCGACGCCGTCGGCGTCCGCGTCCGCCTGGTCGGTGTTCGCCGCAAAGGGGCAGTTGTCCAGGCTGTCGCTCACCGCGTCGCCGTCGGTGTCGACCCACGCGGGGATCTCCACGTCGAACGAGGTGGTCGCGGTGTTGCCCGCCGCGTCGGTCGCGCTGCAGGTGACGGCGGTGAGGCCGACCGGCAGCACGTCGCCCGGCGCCGGCGAGCAGCTCACGTCGACGGGGCCGCTCACCGCGTCGATCGCGACGGCGGTGAAGGCGAGCTGCGCGCCCCACGGCCCCTCCGGCTGCACGGTCATCGAGCCAGGGATGGAGAGGACAGGCGCCCGCGTGTCCTCGACGACGACGGCGAAGGTGCCGTAATCGAGGTTGCCTGTCGCGTCGAGCGCAT
Source organism: Sorangium cellulosum (assembly GCF_001589285.1). Taxonomy (GTDB): domain Bacteria; phylum Myxococcota_A; class Polyangia; order Polyangiales; family Polyangiaceae; genus Sorangium; species Sorangium cellulosum_G. Next base: position 3,277 of record NZ_JEMA01000252.1, read on the forward strand.
AGCAATGGACGATGGTCACGCCGATCGGCAGGGTGGTGCCCTCGGGGGTCGTGCAGATCACGGGGACGGCGCCGTCGACGTCATCGATCGCGGAGACCGTGAAGGTGGCCGCCGCGCCGTTCGCGCCTGTCGCCTCGATCACGAGGTCTTCCGGCACGGAGAGCGTCGGCTCTGTCGTGTCGCCGACCGCGCCGGTGCCGCAATCGAGCCGCAGATCCAGGTCGAAGACCGGCGGCGGGATGAGCATGACGGCGCTCTCGACATACGGCCGTTCGGCGTCGTCGGGCGCGTGGCAGCCGGGCTTCTCGGCGCGGACCTTGTAATAGCCGGTAAGGACATCCCACCCGAAGTGCCCCTCCGCGTCGGAGATGCTCGGGTTGGCGCGGTTCATCGGCGACATGATCGCGCTCCCGTCGGGCACGACGGTGAACGAGCCCGGAGCGCCGGTGTCGGAGCGGAGGAGCGTGACCGTGGCCCCCTCGACCGGCGCGCCGCCCACGGTGCGGATCCACCCGCTCGGATCGATGTAGATCGGGAAGCTGAAGCTCGAGGTCGTCGGGCCGCACTGCGTGCGGATGAGGACGGTAGCCGCGCCGTGGTTGGGGTAGAACGGCGGTATCACCGCGCGGAACTGCCCTCCCTGGTCGAGCTGCATCGGGCCCGCGGCGAAGGTGAGGGCGCCGAACTTCACGTCATAGCTCGCCGTCCCGCCGGCGCAGCCGGGCGCGGTCAGCGCGGTGGGATCGTGCCAGTAGACGACGGGGACGTCGCCGCCGCCCACGGAGGAGGGCTGGAGATCGACGCCCGCGGGCGGCGCGCTCGGCTTGCCGAGCGCGATCTCCTGAGCTGCGTAGATGGGGGACGGCGCCACGTCGACCTCGCTCTGGATCAGGTTCGACCCCGCCGGCGGGAACGCCGTGATCCTGTACGCCGTGATCGTCGGCATGCGGTTCGCCGTGAACTCGCCGAGCTCGTTGGTCGTCCCGTACCAGGGGCAACGGCCCTGCGTCGCGCTCTCGCAGATCTGCACGGGCGCGCCGGCCACCCCCACCACCTGGCCCGCGTCGTCGACCGCCGTGACGCGCCCACGGATGACCCCGTCCCCGTCGTTCAGGCTGCCGTTCCTGACCGAGTAGAGGTAGCGCCCTTGCTGGAGGGACCGCTCGCTGTGGCCGACGAGCGGATAGGAAAGGTCCGTGTCGATGAAGATGTCGTTGAGATCGGGATCCGAGGGGAGCTGGACCTTGCTCTTCGCCAGCTCGTAGGCCCCGCGCGGGTGCGTGCCGTCCGGGAGCACGCCGGGCGCATAGCCAACGCGGGCCGTCTCGCCGCCGAGCCCTGCGGCGCCGCCGCTCGCCGAGCCGGCGTTCCACTGGATCTGGTCGTAATTGAAGAGGACGTCGAAGTCCCCCTGGGCGCGATAGATGGCGTTCTGCAGCGGAGCGCAGCCCGGGTCCGAGGGGTCGCAGACAGGGGGCGGAGTGCACTCGGGCGACGTGGGATTGCAGTTCTGACAGCCCGGGTCGGCGGGGTCGCAGATCACGTCGTCGCACTGCGGCTCGCCGGCGTCGCAGGTGTGGGCGTCCACGAGCAGGAGCTGAAAGAGGTTCAGTCGGTCGGTGCTCGCCGAGAAGTAACCGACGCCCGCCGCGCTCCCCGAGCTCGGGTCGTAGCTCGCCCACACCGCGCAGAAGGCCCGCCGGCCGTCGCCGGGGAGCTTCTCCACGACGCCCCAGTGGACGAGCCCCGAGCCCGGGCCCGTCGTGTCGACGTCGGCGAAGAAGGGCGCGATGATGGCGCGATCCGTGGTGTCGAGCGGGAATGGCGTATAGGCGTTCAGCGGACCGTCGAAGGTGATGTTGCCGTTGTTGTTGACGTAAACGCTGTTGTAACGGATATCGAAGAAATTGACTTCGAACGGGAGCCCCTGCACGCCGCTCGACCCGTCGTCGTTCGGCGGCAGCGTGTTCTCGAAGCAACCCTCGTCATAGATCACTGCGTTCGGCCCGACGGCGAGCGCCTCGCTGGGTAGACACCAACAAAGCACCAGAGCGCCGGCGGTCCCCCACCGACCAACATTGCGCGTCATCCTGTCCTCGTTTCGCCTCACACACAAAGAGGCGCGACGATAATGCATGCTCCCGGGGGTCGATGGAATCCTTTTTTGTCTCCGGGGCGCCGTTCGTACCGTTCATTCGCAGCGCATTCCGCGGGGCGCGGGCCGTAGGCGCATCGCGCGCATCGCGCGCATCGCGCGGATCTCGTTTGAAGGACAATGGAATTCGCTGCTCCGCGAAGAAGTGAGTCCTCGTCCTCCACCCCAGTGTACTCCGCTCACGATGGAATCTGGAATCGCGCGGGAGGTGCCTGCCCCCCGAGGAATTCGCTCATTGTGCAGCCATTTTCAGCGGAAAAATTGAACAGGGAGGCGGGGAGACAGGGAGTGTTTGAAGATCTCCCTCCCCGCCTCGCCGCCTCCCCGTGAATTTTTCGCAAAATTTGAGGGGATGCCTCAGGCCTGCACCTTGACGCCGTTTCGAGCGCCTGGCTCTCATGGCGGCATGAAGCGCGTGCCCATTTCGCCGTGCGAGACCGTGGCAGCCCGGACTGGCCTGCTGACGGGATGGCTGCTCGCGGCCCTCACCGCCGCGTGCTCGCCTCCGGAGCCGCCGGCGGCCGAGGTGCTCTCGGCGCGCTTCCCCACCGTGGCGGCGCGCGTCGTCGACCGAGGTGACGAGCTGGTGGCGCAGGGCGCCGTCTTCACCCTGGCGGAGGATCGCGCCGCGGGGCGCCTCGCCGTGGAGGTGCCGCACGACGCCGCAGATCCGGTCCGCTTCCGCCTCCCCGGCGCCGGAGGGTGCGCCGGCCCAGCCACGGAGTGCCCGGACGCGCTGGAGATCCGGGTCCGCGAGGCGGGCGCGCGAGGAAAGGTGACGCGCGCAGGCCGCGCGCTCGCCCTCCGGCGGCCTGGAGGGACGTCGTTCTGGACCGTCGAGCCCGGCGCGGCCGAGGAGTGGCTGCTGCTCGAGGCGGACGCTGTCCGGCGCGGCGCCCCCGTGGCCTCATGGCATGTCGAGGGGGCGACGCTGCGCCAGGCGGGCGACGTGGTGCTCGCGGTGGACGGGGCCGGCGTCCCGCGGCTGCGCGTGACAGCGCCGGAGGCTTACGCCACGGGGGGCGAGCGCCCCGTCGGCGCGCGCCTGTCGGTGGACGGCGCGACGCTCGCGCTGCACGTCGACGCCGACGGAGAGGCGGTGCTCGTCGACCCCCTCTGGGAGCAGGTCCCCGCCACGATGAGCGCGGGGCGCCGGGAGCACACAGCGACCCTGATCGCGGGCGGCGCGAGGGCCGGCCAGGTCCTCATCGTGGGCGGGTACAACGGGGCAGCCGCGCTGAACACAGCGGAGCTGTATGACCCGCTGACCAACAGGTGGTCGTCCACGGCCACGATGGGCGCCACGGGGCGGTACCAGCACACAGCGACCCTGCTGGGCGACGGGCGCCGGGTGCTCGTCGCGGGCGGGCGCAGCGGAGCGAGCTTCGTGGGGACGGCGCAGATCTACGATCCCGACGCCGATACCTGGACGAGCGCCGGGGAGATGGGCAGTCGCGCGTCCCACACCGCGACGCGCCTCGACGACGGCGACGTGCTCGTCGCCGGCGGGATCGACGGCGCCAACGTGATCGGCGACGCGCGGCGCTACGACGCCGAGAGGGGCGCCTGGTCGGCCGCGGGGACGATGAGCGCGCGCTACACGCACATCGCCGTCGGGCTGAGCGATGGAACGGTGCTCGTCGCGGGCGGGTACTCCACCGACTACCTGGCCACCGCGGAGATCTACGACCCGGCCGCCAACGCGTGGTCGCGGACGGGCAGCCTGACGACGGCGCGGCGGTCGCACAGCGCGACGCTCCTGCCGGACGGCGACGTCCTGGTGGCCGGCGGCAACAACGGGGCGCACCTGACGAGCGCGGAGCGGTACGATGCCGTGACGCGGACATGGCTGTCCGCCGGCGACATGCCGGCTGCGCGCAGCAACCACGCCGCGGCGCTGCTCCTCTCGAACAGCGCGGTCCTGGTCACCGGCGGCTTCAACGGCAGCTACCTCGCCACGACAGCGCTGTACGACGTGGCGAGCGGCGCGTGGTCGGCGGCCGAGAACATGCAGATCGCGCGCGGCTACCACACGCTCGTGACGCTCGACGACGGCCGGCTCCTGGCCGCGGGAGGGCGGAACACAACGGCCGCCCTGCCGAGCGCCGAGCTCTATCTCCCCGGGATCGCCGACGGCGCGTCCTGCCTCGCCGACCGCGAGTGCCTGAGCGGCCACTGCGTCGACGGGGTCTGCTGCAACGACGCATGTGGCGGGGGCGATCCCGGCGACTGTCAGGCCTGCAGCGCCGCGGCCGGCGCGGCGGTGAACGGCGTGTGCGGGCCGCGCGCCTCGGGCCAGGTGTGCCGCGCCTCGGCCGGGAGCTGCGACGCCGAGGAGCGCTGCAACGGCAGAGCCACCGCCTGTCCCGCCGACGCTCTCGCGCCGACGAGCCAGGTCTGCCGGCCGGCGGGCGGCCCCTGCGACGCCGAGGAGCGCTGCAACGGCAGAGCCACCGCCTGTCCCGCCGACGCTCTCGCGCCGACGAGCCAGGTCTGCCGGCCGGCGGGCGGCCCCTGCGACGCCGAGGAGCGCTGCAACGGCAGAGCCACCGCCTGTCCCGCCGACGCTCTCGCGCCGACGAGCCAGGTCTGCCGGCCGGCGGGCGGCCCCTGCGACGCCGAGGAGCGCTGCAACGGCAGAGCCACCGCCTGTCCCGCCGACGCTCTCGCGCCGACGAGCCAGGTCTGCCGGCCGGCGGGCGGCCCCTGCGACGCCGAGGAGCGCTGCAACGGCAGAGCCACCGCCTGTCCCGCCGACGCTCTCGCGCCGACGAGCCAGGTCTGCCGGCCGGCGGGCGGCCCCTGCGACGTCGCCGAGCGCTGCACAGGCAGCGCCGCCGCGTGCCCCGCCGACGCCTTCGCGTCGGCCGCCACCGTGTGCAGGCGGGCGGCGGGCCCGTGCGACGCGACAGAGACCTGCACCGGCGCCGACGCCGACTGCCCAGCGGACGCCCTCGCGCCGGCGACCCAGGTCTGCCGCCCGGCGGACGGCCCTTGCGACGCGGCCGAGCGCTGCACCGGCAGCAGCGGCACGTGCCCCGACGACGCCCGCGCGGCGCCGGAGACCGCGTGCGCGCCCGGCGCCTGCACCGACGACGCGACCTCCAGCGTTCCGCCGAGCGTCTGCACCGCGGAGGGCGCCTGCGTCGCGCGCGCCGCCGTGGACTGCGGGCTCTACGTCTGCGCGGGCGGCGCGTGCCTGACCGGGTGCTCGCGCCACGAGCAATGCGACGCCGGCGCCTACTGCGACGCCCCTGTCTGCCGGGCGAAGAAGCCGCTCGACGCGCCGTGCGCCGCGGCCGTCGAGTGCGCCGAGGGCGCCTGCGTCGGCGGCGCCTGCTCGCTCGACCTCGACCGCGACGGCGTCGTCGATGCGGTCGACAACTGCGTCGATACGCCGAACACCACGCAGACCAACAGCGACGACGACCGCCAGGGCGACGCGTGCGACGACGACGACGACGACGACGGCAAGCTGGACCCGGACGACGCCTGCCCCACGGTCGCGGACGCGGGCAGCACGTCGGATCAGGCCTGCGGCTGCGACAGGCCCAAGCAGGACGGCGACGCCTGTGACGACGGCGATCCCTGCACCCAGGTGGACACCTGCCGCGGGGGGCGCTGCGTCGGCGGCGACCCGTTCGTCTGCGAGCAGCCCGACCCGAGCACGTGCCGGTTCACGGCCTGCGACGGGCAGAACGGCGCGTGCGTCGAGCGCAACAAGCTCGAGCGGTCGCCCTGCCCTGGCGGGATCTGCATCGCCGGCGGCTGCTTGCTCGATCCCGGCGGCGGAGGCGCTGGCGAGGGCGGCGGCCCGGGAAGCGGCGGCGGCGGGGGGCTGGGCGGGGCCGAGCCAGG
>NZ_JEMA01000253.1 GCF_001589285.1 Sorangium cellulosum
CCGCCCTCCGGCGCGCCGGCGCTCTCCCGCGCGCGACCCTTGTCGCCGCTGCAGGCGACGAGCGCGAGCGCGCAGAGGAGCGTTGCGCTCCGAAGCAAGGCCTTCCGCATCAGGCTGCTCGACTATGCAGATCACGTACCGCAGCCATTCGAAGCGAGGCGCGGCGCGACCGGCGAGAAGTCGCCGTGCAGCAGAGACAATCGGCGTGAGGCATTCCGCCACGATGGGGCAGACCTGCACTGCGCGAGGGGCGCGAGTCCAGCGGCGCGCGCGGGGGGGTAAGGGCGATCGCCGCTGTCGCGCCGCGCGCTCGGGGCGGACGTGGAAGGCAGGTAGCAGGATGTCGCTCAAATTTGGCCAGGCACCAGCTTGATTCGATGCGCGCACACGCGTACTCCAGCTCTACGGCACGGCGGATGAGGAGGTTCGAAAGCCCACAGCGGCGGGCAGCGAACCCTGGCTCCACCGGACCCCCGGCGGCGGGGGCTCTTCGTCGATGCATGGAGGGAAGAATGAAAGAGCACTTCGTGACGAAAGTGGCCCAGCTTGCTCTCCTGACGAGCATGGGGCTGCCCCTGGGCTGCGACGGCTGCGACTCGGACCCTGGGGGCGGCACCACGGCGTCCTCGAGCAGCGCCGGAGGCGCCGGCGGGGAGGGCGGCGAAGGGGGAGCCGGCGGGCAAGGCGGAGCCGGAGGCGCCGGCGGGCAAGGCGGACTCGGAGGCAGCGGCGAAGGAGGCTCCGGCGGTCAAGGCGGATTCGGAGGTACCGGCGGCAGCGGCGAAGGCGGCGCCGGCGGGCAGGGCGGATTCGGAGGCGCCGGCGGTCAAGGCGGATTCGGAGGTACCGGCGGCAGCGGCGAAGGCGGCGCCGGTGGGCAAGGCGGATTCGCGGGCACCGGCGGGCAAGCTGGCGTCGGGGGCGCCGGGGGCAGCGGCGAAGGCGGCGCTGGCGGCACGGGCGGCAGCGGCGGCGGCGAGCCGCCTGCGTTTCTCGGAGAGGCCCTCTGGGGGATCGGCGCCGGCGACAAGAAGAACGACCGCGTCGAGGCGATCGCGTCGGATCAGGACGAGAACGTCATTCTCGTCGGCGGCTTCGAGACGGCGGTCAACTTCGGTGGAGAGGGCGACGGGCTGGTGAGCGAGGGCCGCCACGACGTCTTCGTCGTGAAGCTCGACGCGGCGGGCGGCCACCTCTGGAGCAGGCGTTTCGGCGATGGGGCCGAGCAGTACCCGTTCGCGGTGGCCACCGACTCGAGCGGCAACATCGTTGTTGCCGGCGAGTTCCAGGGGACCCTCAACTTCGGCGACGACCCGAGCGCCGCGCTCGTGAGCGCCGGCGGGCGGGATCTCTTCGTCGCCAAGCTCGACGCCGACGGCAATCACCTCTTCAGCAAGCGCTTCGGCGACGCGCTCGACCAGTACGCCACGGCCGTCGCCGTCGCCGGTGACGACGAGATCGTGGTCCTCGGCGTCGCGAACGGCAGCATCGACTTCAGCGAGGATGCCGGGGCCGCGCTCACGGGCACCGGCGACTCCAACGTCGTCGTCGCCAAGCTCGACGCCGACGGCGGTCACCTCTGGAGCAAGCGCTTCGGATCGATCGACAGCTGGCAGCGCTTCCGCAGCATCGCTGTCAGCGACTCGGCCCTCTACGCGACAGGCGCCTTCGGCGGCATCCTCGAGATCGACGGCACCGTCGTGGAGAGCTCCCTTGACGGCGAGACCTCCGGCGCGGGCGGCGGCGGGGGCGGTGAGCCGATTCATGGCATCGACGGCCTCGTCCTCCGGCTCGATCTCGCCTCGGGCGGCCTCGTCTGGGCCAGCCCGCTGGGCGGCGCCGGCGAGCAGTTCGCGAAGCTCGTGAGCCTCGGGATCGACGGCAACCCCGTCGTGATCGGCAACTACGGGGCGGCGTTCCGGGTCGGGGACACGGACGTCGAGCTCTCCGCGCCGGGGGACTACGACCTCTACCTCGCCCGGCTCGACGCCGAGACGGGCGCGCCGCTCGCCGCGCGCGGGCTGCCGTCCACGGGCGACGAGTTCGTGTGGGGCCTCTCCCAGGATCCCTGGGGCAACCACGTGCTGAGCGGCTACTTCACCGGGTCGCTGGCGCTCGGCGGGGAGCCGATCGGTGTCGGGGCGCCCGCCTCGGGCGACGCGTTCGTCGCCAAGCTCACCCCCGACTTCTCCGAGCCGCTCTGGGCCGACGTCTACCGGGATCAGTACTACTCGTTCATCACGGCCCAGGCCGTCACGGCCAGCGGCAACACCGTCGCTGCCGGCCTCTTCTTCGGCGAGCGCATCGAGCTCGGCAGCGGCCTGCCCGCCATCGAGCACAGCGCGCCCGCGCGGGATCTGAGCAACGGCGACCTCTTCGTCGTCACCGTGTCCCCGTAGCGCCCCGGCGAGCGCGGCGCGCGGTCGCGCCCGGGACGGCCGCCCGGACGATCCAGCCTTCAGGAACGCCGAGGCGCCAGGAGACCGCAGGGGTCGATCCCCCTGAGTCCCTGGCGCCTCAAGTGAGGGGCGCTGACATCAGCGCCGCATCGGCGGCTCAGTGGCTCTGCTGGCCAGCGGCGTGCTGCTCGTCGCTGCTGCCGCGCTCGCCTTGCTCGTCCTCGCGCTCCGGCTGGCTCTGCGCGCTGTTCGAGCCGTCGCCCCGGGCCTCGCCGCCCTTGCGGCCGATCTGGGCCATGTGGCTGCGGTTCTGGCTCACGGCCGCGCCGCCCTTGCGGCCGATGGCGGCCATGTGCTCGCGGTTCTGGCTCACGGCCGCGCCGCCCTTGCGGCCGGCCGCGCGGGCCTCCTCGGAGCTGAACTCGTGGGCCGTGCCCTTCTGGTGCGCGGCCTTGCCGCCCATGCTCGCGATGGCGCGCTGCTGCTTCTCGTCCATCGCCGCGAACCCACGACTGCTGCTCTGATTCTGTTGCTGTGCCATGACGTGTCTCCTTAGGTGTCTGGGCGCATCGTTCAGCGCGCTCCCAGGGCAACCCAGGCGCAGCACCCCGCGATCTCCGCTGAACGATGTCGGCGCATCGGGTAACTGCAACGTGGATGCCATGGAGAAAAAGCCATGGACAGCGGCCTCTTCTCCGCGGATCCGGGGCGGTTGCCCCGGATTCCGCCGGGAGCTCGCGGTCGTCCGGGACGCGCAAACGGCGCGTCGATCCGCAAGAACTCCCGGCGCCCGCGGGCGCGCCCCGGCGCTGGGGAGGGCGCGGCGGCGCCGCAGGAGTACGCTGCTCAGCCTGTCCGATACCGATTTTCCAGGCCTGGATCCGCCGCGCGGCAGACTGCCCCACCACGGATGAGCGCGCGCACCATCGCGCCCCGTCGTCCGCGCGGGAGCCGCCGTGATCCGCGGAGAGCGGACGCGATCCGGCTCAGGACAACAGCGCTCATTCGTCTGACCTCCAACGATCTCGATGTCGGTGACGTGCCGGCGGGCCGCTCGGCGCGCGACGTCGTGTCAAGCCCCTTGACGGGCTGGACCATGTACGTTGGGCCACGCCCCCGGCCCGCGCTCTCCAGGGCGCCGCGACGGCGGCCAGCGGGGCGCCCTCGTCAGCGGGACGCCCTCGTCAGCGGGACGCCCTCGTCGGTGGGGCGCCCTCGTCAGCAGGACGCCCTCGTCAGCGGGATGCCTCGGAGCCGCTCGCGGGACCCCCGGCGTCGCCCCGTCGAGCGAATACCCCAGCTCCCGTATCAGCACTCTTGACAACACGCCGTTCGTGCTCTCCACCCGTTGACCGCAGACTGGCGCGGTGGGTACGGCAGGCACGCAGCGAGGCGCTCCAGCGAGCGCGCAGATTCTGCGCAGCCGAGGGCACGGCGACGCCGCCTCGGAACGCGGGAGCGCAGGGGGACGCGTAGCGCCTGCGCCGCTGCGTCGCCGGGTTCGCAGGCGCGCGGGGCGAAGCAGAGGGGCCCCGCTGCGCGACCCCGCTCGGCATGGCCGGGGTAGGCCGTCTCGAGGGCGCCGATCCCCATCGCGGGCGCCTCCCGCGGCTGTCCCATTGCGCGCAGAAGCCCGTCAAAAACTCGACGTGCGCGTGGCCTCCGAGTTGCTGTGATGTCAAGGGAACGCCACACGTGGTACAGAGCGGCGGGGCTCGAGCTGCCAACGCGCGCACCACGCCATCCCTGGAACATTCGCCCATGCACGAGAGGCTTACAACGGACTGTGGTAAGGTGGCCGGCCCCCGCGGCCTGGTCGACATGGAGCGCGCCGGCGCGCTTTGGAGGGACGCGGTGCGCGGCATGGTCGCCCTGTTCTCCCTCCACGACCTGATCCTCATCGGCTATCTCGTCGCGACGACGATCTGCCTGCTCTTCGCGCCGCCGAGCGAGGTGCAAGCCCAGTGCGTGCACCGCAATCTGGCCGGCATCGCCGGCATGGTGTCCCTCTGCGTGTTCGCGCGGCGCGCGACCTTCGTGGCCCCCCTCCTCCGGAGCATCGTTTACCGGCTCTCGCTCGTCGGCGCCTTCCTGCTCAACTACCTCTCGCTCCGGACCATCCTGCCGACGGTGCGGAGCGACAACCTCGACGCGGAGCTCCTCCATCTCGACCTGCTGATCTTCCGCATGGAGCCGGCGCTCTGGATGGAGCGCTTCAACACGCGCCCCGTCGTGGAGTGGTTCTCGTTCTTCTATTTCAGCTACTTCTTCATCTGTTTCCTCTCGATGCTACTGGCGGTCTGGGTGGCCCGCCCCGGCCGCGGAACGAGCGAGTTCGCGGTCGGCACCTCGCTCGTCTACTGCGTTGGACAGCTCGTCTACATGGCGGTCCCCGCCTATGGTCCCGTCAAGGCGCTGCAGCACCTCTATCAGGGGCCGCTCGACGGCGGCTTCTTCTGGGGCGCCGTGAGCAGCGTCGTGCAGGCCGGCGGCGCGATGAAGGACGTCTTTCCCTCGCTGCACACGGCGGGGCCGCTCTGGTTCGCCCTGTACGCGTTCCTCCGCGCCCGCACCGACAGGCGCCTGTTCTGGCTGGCCGTCGTGGCGGCGTTCTTCTCGTTCAATATCATCATCTCCACCATGCTCCTCCGCTGGCACTACGCGGTGGACGTGGTCGCCGGCGTCGCGCTGGCCACAGGCGTGGCGTGGCTCACGCCGCGGCTCGTCCGCTGGGAGGAGGGCGTCCGCGAGCGCATGGACCAGCCGCAGCCGTGGAGCTTCAAGTAGCGCTCCCCCGGCGCTGACGCTGCCAGGGCCTCAGGCGAGCGGGGCCTCCCACGCCTTCAACGGCGCGGCCAGCGGCCGGCCGTCGGCGCGCCCGTCCGCGCCATCGGCCGCCGGCTGCTGTCGGGGCGCCTCATGAAGACGGACCGGCGGCGCCTCGATCGGCGCCGGCTCCTCGGCATCCTCGGCGGCGCGCTCCGGCAGGAAGCCGTCCGACTGCTTGCTCCAGAGCCGCTTGTACGCGCCGCCCCGGGCGAGGAGCTCGGCGTGGGTGCCGTCCTCGATGATCCGGCCGTTGTCGAACACGAGGATGCGGTCGAGGTGGACGACCGTCGAGAGGCGGTGGGCCACGACGAGCACCGTCTTGCCCTTCATGACCCCATCCAGCGTGTCCTGGATGGCCTTCTCGGTGATCGAGTCGAGGCTCGACGTCGCCTCGTCGAGGAGGAGGATCGGCGCGTTCTTCAGGATCACCCGCGCGATGGCGATGCGCTGGCGCTGCCCGCCGGAGAGCTTGACGCCGCGCTCGCCGACCATCGAGCGATACCCCTCCTTCATCTGCGCGATGAACTCGTGCGCGTGCGCCTTGCGCGCTGCCTCGACGACCTCCTCGTCGGTCGCGTCGAGGCGGCCATAGCGGATGTTCTCGAGGAGCGTCCGGTGGAACAGGCTCGGATCCTGCGGGATCAGGCTGATCTGCGCGTGGAGCGCGTCCTGCGTCATGTCGCGGATGTCCACGCCGTCGATCGCGATCTGGCCGGCGTCGATCTCGTAGAGGCGGAGCAGGAGGCTGACGAAGGTGGATTTGCCGGAGCCGGAGAAGCCGACCAGCCCGACGCGCTGGCCGCGCGGGATCGTGACGTCGAGCCGCTCGAAGATGGGCTGATCGGGCGTGTAGCCGAACGACACGCGCCGGAGCTCGATGTGGCCGCGCTCGATCTGCGGCGCGACGGCGCCGGGGCGGTCGACGAGCTCGTGGGAGCGGACGATGGTGTTCACCCCGTTCGCGACGTTGCCGACGAACTCGAAGAACTCGAGGAAGCGGCGGCTGAGGTTGCGCGCCTCGTTGATGATGAGGAGCGACAGGCTTGTCGCCATGACGAACTCGGCGACGTCGATGTCGCCGCGCTGCCAGAGCCGGAGCGCCTGGTAGAGCGTGCCCACCTTGAGCAGCGCGGCCGACGCGAACTGGAACCACCGCACGCGCTCGGAGTACCAGTTCGACCGGCGCACGGCCCGGAGCTCCCGGGCGAGCTGCTCGTCCAGGTACTCGCGCTCGAAGCCGAACCGGGCGAAGAGCCGCGCGCTCGTGAGGTTCGTGACCGAGTCGACGACCTTGCCCGTTGTCTCGCTCCGCGCCGCCGCGGCGCGCACCGCGTGCGGCTGGCAGCGGGTCGCGAGCCAGTACGAGATGCCGACGAACAGGACCGCCCAGACCGAGACGAACGCCGCGAGCTCCGGGTGCGCGCGGTAGAGCAGGCCGATCGAGACCGAGAAGACGATGGCGATCGGCCAGAAGTCGAACAGGACGGCCCACAGCGTCTGCGAGACGCCCATCGACGTCTCGCTGATCCGGTGCGCGAGCGCGCCGGCGAAGTTGTTGCTGAGGTACCTGTGGGAGTGGTGCTGGAGGTACGCGTAGAGATTGCGGGTCACGTTCTGGCGCTGCCACGGCCCGACAAGGATCTGGCAGAGCCCGGCGATGCGGCTGAACAGGAACTCGCCCACGATGAGCGCGACGAACAGCGTCAGGGCGCCGCGGAGCTCGCCCGTCAGCGCGGTCCGGCCGGCGCTCGACTCGTGCGTCACCCCCTTGATGACCTGCCCGACGGCGTACGGGATCATGATCCCGAACGACGCGTGGGCCGACTCGAAGACGAACATCGCCAGATACCACGCGCGGTAACGAGCGACGAAGTGGACGATGAACCGGAGCGGCGTGTCCGGGAGCGACGGCGCGCCCGGGGCGCGTTGGATCGAGGTCTTGATTTCCACCGTATTTCCTGGGCGCCGAGCGCGCCCTCATGAGCCGACGGGTCGTTGCCCTCCAGCGGCCTTCGCCCCGCGCAGGGGAGGGCGCCGGCGCGGGAGCGTCACGCGATGTTCATTGCCCGGCCGTCACGGCGCGGAACCGGAACGTGGGGTCGCGGCCCGTGCCGCCCGGCCTCGCGGCGCGCCACCCGAGGTGGTGCGCGTAGCTCCCCAGGCGGCCGTCCCGATCGAGCCGATCCTCCGTGACGGGCTCGTGGCGCTCGGCCAGCGGGCTCACGTAGAGCGCGTCGGTCGGGCAGTAGAGCTCGCACATGAAGCAGGTCTGGCAGTCGTCCTGGCGCGCGATGAAGGGCGCCTCGCCGGGCCTCGCCTCGAAGACGTTCGTGGGGCAGACCTTGACGCAGAGGTTGCAGTCGATGCAGCGGGCGTCGCTCAAGAGCTCGATCATGCGAGATCTCCTCCAGGGTGCGGCGGGTGAGGGAGCCGGCGAGGCTCGACCCATATGGACGAGAGCCCGCCGGTGATGAGGCAATGCGCCTGGCCGGGATCGGTGTCCGGCAGGTCGGTGCGCTGGTGCAGCCCGCGCGACTCGGCGCGCGCGAGCGCGCTGCGGTAGCAGAACCGCGCGGTGGCGAGCAGCGCGGCCGCCTCGCGCGCCCGGACCTGCGCGACGCCGGGGGCGTGGAGGTGCGCGCTTGCATCCGCTCGCGGTGGGCGAGCCCGCCGCTCCGCGCGAACCTCGCCTCGATCGCGCGCTCGCGCGCGGCGCCCTCGGGCGCCACGTACCAGGCGCCGGTGTTCGCGGGGGCCGTGGCGCCCGAGGTGCCGCCATACCCCTTGTCGACCAGAACGACGCTGCGCGCCCCGCTCGCGACAGCCCCGAGCGCGGCCCACGCGCCGGCGGGGCCGCCGCCGATCACGAGCACGTCGGCGAGGTCGTCGGTCCGCGAGGCGAGGGGAGGAGACGGCGTTGCAGGGGTGCTCATCGGGGATCCGCCGCGGCGGGCCCAAGCACCAATCGGGCCAGGGGGGTTGTCAGGGGGGACGCGCGGCGGGTGGCTCCGCTGCTGCCTCAGCAGCAGCCGGGTGGTGATCGGCTGCTGCGGCGCGCGCAGGACAGGCTCGGCGCCGCGCGAGGCCGCGCCGCTCCGATCGTCCGTGCCGGTCGTGGTAGGCTGCCGACGCGACGCTGCAGCGGGTCGCGCCGTTCCGCGCCGGTCAGCGGCGGGGAGCCGCGGGCGTACGGCGGGTGGGCGAAGGAATCGCCGTCATCGGCGCCCTACATCGCGCAGAAGGGCTGCCACTGGCAGTCCGGATCGTCGCAATCGGCGAGGCCGTCCCCATCGTCATCGTAGCCGTTGCTGCAGGCCACGTCGGAGTCCTCTGGCGACCATGTGCACGAGGGCAGCCACGCGCATTCGGAATCGCTGCAATCCGCGTACCCGTCGCCGTCGTCATCGTAGCCGTTGCTGCACGCCGCGTCGGTGTCCTCGCGCACCGGTACGCAGTAGGGCTGCCACTGACATTCGGGATCGCTGCAATCCGCGTAGCCGTCGCCGTCGTCGTCGTAGCCGTTGCTGCAGGCTACGTCGGTGTCCTCGCGCCACGGTGCGCAGAACGGCTGCCACGAGCACCCGGGGTCGCTGCAATCGGCGAGGCCGTCGCCGTCGTCGTCGTAGCCGTTGCTGCAGGCCAGGTCGGTGTCCTCTGGCCACCATGTGCAGTAGGGCTGCCACTGGCATTCGGGGTCGCTGCAATCGGCGAGGCCGTCGCCGTCGTCGTCGTAGCCGTTGCTGCAGGCCGCTTCGGTGTCCTCGCGCCACGGCGCGCAGTAGGGCTGCCACGAACAATCGGGGTCGCTGCAATCGGCGAGGCCGTCGCCGTCGTCGTCGTAGCCGTTGCTGCAGGCCACGTCGGTGTCCTCGCGCGGCGGCGCGCAGAAGGGCTGCCACTGGCAATCGGCGTCGCTGCAATCCGCGTAGCCGTCGCCGTCGTCGTCGTAGCCGTTGCTGCAGGCCACGTCGGTGTCCTCGCGCAGCGGCGTCGTGTCGTCGACCCCGATGATGANAGCGGCGTCGTGTCGTCGACCCCGATGATGATCTCGAGCGTCCCCTGGCCGACGGAGACGACATCGCCGTCCGCCTGGAACTGGAACGCGACCATCGACGTCGCGGCTTCGTAGATGAAGACCGGCGTCGGGTTCGCCGACGTCAGGGCCGCCGGAACGGCCTGGTAACCCGAGCTGGTCCACCGCTCGAGGAACCAGCCGGGCTCCAGGTACACGTCATAGCGACCGACAGGCAGCACCGCGGTGAGCACCGTCGTGTCGCCGTCACCATGGACGAGCCGGTGCGTCGGACCGTAGAGATCGAACCACGCGCCGGACAGGCGGTACGTCGCGCCCGTGGCGCTGGTCCCGACGAGGGCGAGGCTGATCGAACCGACATCGGACGCCTGCTCGGCGCCGTCCGGCGCCTCCGCTCCACAGCCGATCGGGATCGTGAGAGCCGCCAGCATCGAGCACACGAAGAAATGTCGCAAGTGTCTCATGATGACTTCGTATCAGAGACGCTCGCGCATGAAAAGCACGTGCTGCGGACGCGCGATGGCCGCGCGCGGCCATGGCCGTGCCGGTATCGCGCATTCGCCTGTCCTCGCCGGCCGGCAACGACGGGCGTGTGTCGGCGCGTGTCGTGAACGCGTGCGCTTTCGTGCGCTTTCGTTACCTCACGCGCCGGAGCGGATCCCGCTCGTCCAGCATTGGACGTGCTGCACGTCAAACCCATGAGCCTGTAAAATTACAGTCATGTCGCATGTGGGCGCTGTGCTCGCGGCGGGTGAAGGGTTCCGGACGGCCCAGCGAGGGGATCGGGCGATGTGCTGACGGGGGATCGACGGTCTGCCCGATCGATGCCGGGGCGCTCATTCAATGCGCGAGCAACAACGGGCTGTTCCGGACGGCATTACCCGCGACGGCAGACCTCCCGATCAAGACCTTGGATTGGAAGAACGAGGGCTTCGGCACCAGCGGAGGCGTCTGGGCCTCCGTGCATGGCATGGGAGGGGCCGAGATGGGGGGCGCGGCTCCGCCGTGACGATCGGTCACCTGGGAGCTCCCCGGCGGCGCGGCGAGGCCGCGCCTCGGCTGGTCAGGGGAGCTCGCCGCCCTCGACCCAGCTTTTGAGCGTCTCGTGCTCGGCCGCGGTCAGGCACTTGGCGTTGCCGGCGTCCCGCGCCGGATCGCCTGTGCACCCGGCCATGCCGCCCGGCATGGATCCGTCGAGCACGCGCTTGAGAGAGCACGCGCCCTTGGAGAGACCCTCTCCCTTGCACGCCCTGAAATCTGCGTCGAGCTGCGAGGACGCGTAATCGATCTTGTAACCGCCGGCAGGCATCGCACCTGAGGTGTGGCAGGGCGCGCAGCGCGCCGTGAGGATGGGCTGCACGTCGGCCCACGCCGCGGCGTCCGCGGGCGCGC
>NZ_JEMA01000254.1 GCF_001589285.1 Sorangium cellulosum
GCACCCCGGCGACCCGCCCCCGGCCGAGCCACCGGCGCCCGCTGTCCCCGCCGAGGCGCCCGCGGCGCCGGCCGGGATCGAGGTGACCGTCGAGGGCAACCGGGCCCCGGCGGGCTCCGTCTCGCTCTCGAGGCGCGACATCCGCGAGCTGCCCGGCGCGCTCGGCGACCCCTACCGCGCCATCGAGGTGCAGCCCGGCGTGACGACCATCGCGAGCGGCATGCCGTACTACTACATCCGCGGCGCGCCCCCGGGGAACATCGGCTACTTCTTCAACGGCATCCAGGTCCCGCTCCTGTTCCACGTGGGCGCCGGCCCGAGCGTCATCCCGGCCTCCATGGTCCAGCGCGTCGAGATGCACCTCGGCCCGTATCCCGCGGACATCGGGCGGCTCGCGGGCGCGGCGATCGAGGCCGAGAGCGCGCCGCCGTCCGACGTCTGGCGCGGGGAGGGGAGCCTCCGGTTCGTCGACCTCGGCGGCGTCGTCGAGGGCCCCATGGACAGGGACACCCACGTCCTCGTCGGCGGCCACTACGCCGCCGGCGCCGCGCTCGCCTCCGCGCTCGTGCCGAGCGTCGACGTGGGCTACGCCGACTACCAGGCCCGCATCGTCAACCGGCTCGGGCCCGAGGAGCGCTTCACCGTCCTCGCGTTCGGCGCGTACGACTACCTCGCCAGCATCGACGAGGACGCCGGCGCCGGGGGGCGGAACGTCCTCCTCGACAGCGACTTCCACCGCCTCGACCTGCGCTACGACCGCGACGAGGCCGCCTCCGGCGCGCGCGTGCGCGCCGCGCTCACCTTCGGGCTCGACCAGTCGCGCGGGGTCGGCGTGGAGAGCGCGCGGGCCTGGAAGGTCAACGCGCGGCTGAGCCTGGCCCGGCCCCTCCTCGGCGGGCGCGCGCTCCTGCGCGCCGGCGTCGACGCCGCCGTCGACAGCTACGACATCACGCCGCGCCCCGCCGGGGCGGACGGCGAGCCCGACGACGTCCCCGCCGAGGGGACGGCGCAGCTCGACGAGAGCTTCCCCGAGCTCTTCCGCAGCCGGCTCGACCTCGCGCTCGGCGCGTGGGCCGACGCGCTCCTCGTGCTCGACGAGCGGTCGACCATCACCCCCGGCGTGCGCGTGGACCACTACACCTCCCTCGGCGCGACAGCGGTCGCCGTGGACCCGAGGATCGTGGGCCGCTTCGGGATCGGCGAGCACGTGCGGCTCATCCCGGCGTTCGGGCTCGCCTCGCAGCTCCCCGGCCTCGCCCCGCTGCCGGCGCTCCAGATCGGCGGCATCCCGGGCGGCCTCCAGCGCAGCCTGCAGTCGAGCTTCGGCGTCGAGGCGAACGCCGGCCCCGTCAATTTCAGCGCCACGGTGTTCCGGCAGGTGACCCTCGGCCTGAGCGACCCGATCGGCACCGGCCGCGGCACGAACCTCAGCACGGAGCGCTTCCTCGCGCGCAGCCTCGGCGACACCTACGGCCTGGAGCTCGGCGCGCGCGGCGCGCTCCGCCGCGACATGTTCTTCCTCGCGTCGTACACGCTGTCGCGCTCCACGCGCACGCGGGAGCAGCGGACGATCCCCTCCGCCTACGACAGGACGCACGTCGCGCACGTCGCGCTGCTCTACGACCTCGGCAAGGGCTGGCGCGGCGGCATCCGCCACGTCTTCTACACCGGCTTTCCGGCCGACGAGATCACCCCGGGCCGCCCCGCGCGCGAGGACCCGGACCGCATCCAGCCGTTCTACAGGCTCGACGTGCGCCTGTCGAAGCGCTGGGCCCTGAGCGAGCGCAGCTACCTCGGCCTCGTGTTCGACCTGCAGAACGCGACGCTCACGAAGGAGGTGTTCGACGTGAGCTGCGACGACAGCGGGTGCACGCCGCAGACGATCGGGCCGATCACGATGCCGGGGCTCGCGATCGAGGGCGGGTTCTGAGGGAGCTCCCGATCTGCGGCGCGGTGCTCGAGGCAGCGCGCGTCCCCTCCGGCGCTCGGCGGTGACCAGGCGGGGCCGGGCGCCCGGGCCGGCGGCTCACCTGTGGAGCACCTCGAAGAGCTGCTCCAGCATGCGGTAGGTCAGCCCCCAGACGACCCGCTCGTCCACGAGCAGGCAGGGCAGCTGGACGACGTTCCCCTCGTGCGTGTACGCGTAGGTCGACGCGCGCTCGCCGCGCGCCAGCGGCCCGAGCGGCGTCCAGAGCGCCTCGGCGACCTCGTTGCTCAGGGTGAGCTCCGGCGTGGAGCGCAGCGCGAAGACGAACGGGGAGATGATCAGCCCGACGCGCCGCCCGCGCGCGACAGCGGGGAGATCCGGCAGGCGGGCGAGCAGGGTGCCGCGCGCCTCGAGGTCGATCCCGACCTCCTCGCGCGTCTCGCGGATCGCTGTGTCGAGCAGGCTCGCGTCCGTCGCGTCGCGCCGCCCGCCCGGGAGCGCCATGTGCCCGGACCACGGGTCGCGCGGGTGCTCGGCCCGGCGGATCAGGAGGAGCTCGGCCTCGCCGGGATCCCCGTCGCCCATGGGCTCCCGCGCCGTCCCCGGCGCCCCCGCCGGCGCCCTCAGGATCGCGGCGACGGCGGCCTGGCGCTCCTGCGTGAGCGCGTCGAGCGCTGCCTCGCGCCCGGCGAGGCGGGCCATGATCGCGGCGAGGTCGTAGGAGCGGAGCACGGCGTAGAGGATAGCATAGGAGCTACAGGCACTTACGTGCCGAGCTCTGCGGGCGGGGGTGGCCTCCGGCGACGGGCTGCGGGAGGCGCGCCGGGTGACGGGCAAGAAGGTCCCGGCGACCGACGGCGGGCGACCCGGAGATGATGGGCGACCGGCCGGCGAGGCGCTACCGCCGGCGCTGCTCCGCGCCGACGCTGTCCCACAGGTCGCAGAGGTCCGTCCTCAGCCCGGATTGCGCGGAGATGGTCATATCGAGGACGAGGTGCTCGTCCGTCTCCGCGTCGTACTTCGGCCACGCCACGGCGTCGCCGCCGTTCGGGTCGCCGCTCTCCGCGTGGCGCGACCAGTACCCCCCGATCGCGCGCGACAGATCGAGCTCTTCCTCCGTCAGCGGGGCGGGCAGGAGCGTCCCCGGGGTGCCGAACACATACCGGATCTCGGCCGAATGGAAGGCCCCGAGATCGCCGAACAGCGAGTCCTCGGGCGCGTGGGTGAAGTGATAAAGGTACGTGTCCACGCCGGCCTCCGCGATCGCGCGCGCGGCCCGCCGCGTCGGGCACACGAAGAAATAGTCGCCCAGCGCCGCGGTCGCCGCCTCCTGCGCCGAGCCGTACGTGTCGCTCGGGTAGCCGGCCGCCACCTCCTCGCCGCGGCCGGGGGCGAGGCGCTCGGCGAAGGCCAGGAAGGCGGCGTCGTCGGCTATCGTCGTGCCGCCCGCCGCGACGAACACCGTGCCCTCGTCGGCGTTGCTGCCGAGGATCGTCGGCACCTTCTCGAACGTCCCGGCCTCGAGGAGCTTGCCCGGCACGTCGGGGAGGTTCCAGCCGTCGATGACAGGGAACCAGCGCGGGCCGTCGCCGATGAGGATGTCGGCGGCCGGCGGGAGCGCGGTCGTGACCTCCTCGGCCGACTTCTCGCGCAGGCAGTCGAGCACGGCGGGCGCGTCGCTGCAGCCGAGCGCCTCGACGAGCGTCTCCCCCTGCGCGACGGCCGTCTCCTCGGGGACGACGACATCGCACGGCCCGCTCTCGATGATCGCGCGCTGGAACAGGCCCTGGCTCTCCGGCGACACCAGGTGCGCGCAGATGCTGATGCCGCCGGCGGACTCGCCGAAGACGGTGACCTTGCCCGGATCGCCGCCGAACGCGCCGATGTTGGCCTTGACCCACGCGAGCGCGGCGCGCTGGTCCTCGAGGCCGTAGTTGCCCGTCGCGGGGTGATCGGGATCCTCCTCTTTGAGCTCCGGGAGGGCGAGGAACCCGAGCGGGCCGAGGCGGTAATTGAAGGTGACGACCACCGAGCCTGTCGTCTCGGACAGGCGCTGGCCGTCGTACTCGGGCAGGCCGCCGCTCCCGACCTCGAAGGCGCCGCCGTAGATCCACACGAGGACGGGCAGGGACGAGGACGCCGGGCGCTCGGGGGTCCAGACGTTCACTGTGAGGCAATCCTCGCTCGAGCTCGGGTCGAAGCCCGGTGTGAGCATCATCGACTGCGCGCAGGCGGGGCCCAGCGCGGTCGCCTTCAGCGCCTCGGTCCACCCCTCGTGGGGCGCGGGCGGCTTCCAGCGCAGCTCCCCGAGGGGCGGCGCGGCGAACGGGATGCCGAGGAAGGTGCGCGTCGAGCCGACGAGCGCGCCCTCCACAGGACCCTTGTCGGTCTGGACGAGCGGGGAAGCAGGCTCGTCGCTGCCGCCGGCGCCGCCGCTACCGCCGTCACCGCCGTCACCGCCGTCACCGCCGCTACCGACGGCGCCGCCGCTGCCGCCGGCGCCGCCGCTGCCCGCAGGGTCGGACTCGCCCGAGCCGCAGGCCGCGGCGAGCAGGCCAAGAAGAAGGGTACACGACAGCGAGAATCGAATAGGCATGATCGTCTCCGTGAGATTCAAGTCGAGGGGCCGCCGATTGAACCACGGAGCGCGTCCGCTGAGGGGCCCGGCGCGCTCGCGCGGCGCGCGCCGGCGTCAGCCGCCTTGCCGGCGGGCCGCGGCGGCCTGCGCGACGCTGGCGACGAGGCGCCGCACCTCGGCCGCGTTTACGGGCTTTGTCAGGTGGTGGTCGAACCCCGCCTCCCGGGCCTGCCGCCTGTCGTCCTCGGCCCCCCAGCCGGTGAGCGCCACGAGGACGAGCCCGGCGAAGCCCGGCTCTGCCCGCAGCCGCCGGGCCACCTCGTACCCGCTCATGCCCGGCAGGCCGATGTCCAGGAACACGACGTCCGCGCCGAGCTCCCGCGCCGCCGTCAGCGCCTCGGGGCCTGTGTGGACCTCCTGGGTGCGATGCCCGGCCATCCGGAGGAGCAAGGCCAGGCTCTCCGCCCCGTCGACGTTGTCGTCCACGACGAGGATCCGGAGCGCGGCCGCGGCGTCGCGCCCCGCCGGACCCGGCGACGAGCGCCTCGGCGCGGGCTCCTCGGCCGCGGCGAGCGGGAGCCGGACGGTGAACGTCGACCCGCGGCCAGGACCCTCGCTCTGGGCGTGGACCGTCCCGCCGTGCAGCTCGACCAGCCGCCGGACGAGCGTCAGCCCGATCCCGAGCCCGCCCTGCGCCCTGTCGATCGACCGGACCACCTGGGTGAACATGTCGAACACCTTCGGCAGCATGTCGGCGGAGATGCCGACCCCGTTGTCCACCACCCGGACGGCCACGCCGGCGCCCTCGCGCTGGGCGGCGAGCCGGATGACGCCGCCCCCGGGCGTGTACTTGGCCGCGTTGTTGAGCAGGTTCGCGAACACCTGGGCCAGCCGGGTCGGGTCCGCGTCCAGCAGCAGCGGCTCCGCCGGGAGCCGGACCGCGAGCTCGTGCGCGGCGGCCTCGATCAGGGGCCGGCTCGTCTCCAGGGCGCCGTTCAGGACCGACCGGAGATCGACCCGCTCCCGCCGCAGCTCGACCTTGCCGCTGGTGATCCGGGACACGTCGAGCAGGTCGTCGACCATCCGGACCATGTGCCCGACCTGCCGCTCCATCATGTCGAGGATCTTCCGGGCCTGCTCCGCGCTCCCGGCGACCTGGAGGATCTCGAGGCCCGTCCGGATCGGGGCGAGCGGATTGCGCAGCTCGTGGGCGAGGGTGGCGAGGAACTCGTCCTTCCGCCGGTCCTGGTCGCGGAGCTGGTCGTACAGCCGGGCGTTCTCGATCGCGACGGACGCGATGTGGGCGAGCTGGACGAGGATGGCCTCGTCGCTCTCGGTGAACTCCCCGTCGTGCTTGTCGGTGAGCTGGATGAGGCCGAGGTTCTCCCCGCTCCGGCCGGTGAACGGCGCGGCAAGCCAGCCCCGCATCGGCGGGTGCCGGTCCTCCTCCTCGCCGCCGAAGCCCCGCCACGCCGGGTGCGCCTCGAGCGCTGCCTGGGTGAGCCGCATCGGGCCGTTCGTCTCGCAGACCGCCGCGTTCGTCCCCGCGCCGCTGGACGGGACCTGGTGATCGCGCCAGCGCTCGTATTTGTCCGACATCGACACGGTGGTGCCCGCCTGCGACCCGTCGTCGCCGGCCAGGCTGGCGACCGCCTGGTGCGCCCCGATGAGGCGCCGGGCCTGCTCGGTGATCCCCTGGAGCACGCTGTCCAGCGAGCCGGACGCGTGGATGGTGAGCGCGGCGTCGGCCACCTGGCGGAGGAGCCGACCCTGCTCCCGCTCCCGATCGAGCAGCTTCGCGAGCTGCTCTTCGTCGCGCTTGCGGTCGGTGATGTCGATCGTCACCCCGTCGAACCGCCGGGGGGTGCCGTCCGGCGCGTAAGCCGTCCCGCCCAGGGCCCGGATCCACTTGAGCGCCCCGGTGGCCGGATCGACCGTCCGGTAGTCCACGTTGTACGGGCTCCGCTCGCGGATCGACGCCGCCATGGCACGCCGCGTCGGCTCCCGGTCGTCCGGGTGCAGGCGGTCGTAGAATGTATGGATGCTGATCTCGGTGTTGCTGGGGAACCAGAAGTGGTCCTTCACCCGGTCGTCCCAGATCAGCTTGTCGAACGGCAGGTCGCAGTACCAGAAGCCGACCCCGGACAGCCGGACCGCGTAGTCGAGCCGCTCGTCGCGCTCCCGCACCCCGCGGGCCGCGCGGGCCCGCTCGATGGCCTCCCAGCAGCGGCCCACGATGAGCCCGACGAGCCCCACCTCGTCGGGCGTCCAGCGCCGCGGCGTCTTCTGGTGGACGGCCATCGCGGCGGTGAACTTGCCGGCCTTGTGCAGCGGGACGCAGATGACCGCCTGGATCTTCGTCGCCCTGTAGGCCGTGAGGTCCTGTCCGGCGCGCGGGTCGGCGTCGACGTCGTCCATCACGTACGGCGCGTTCGCGAACATGCACCGCACCAGCTCGGGCCCGAAATCGGCGACCGGCCACCGGCCGACGATGCTCGGGACGCCCCGCGTGTAGTCGCCCGTGATGACGTAGACGCGCTCGTCCTCGACCTCGGCGTAGGCGCACCGGTCCGCCCCGAGGTGCTCGGCGAGCATGCGCGCCGTGACGGCCATGACCTCGTCGGGGTCGGAGAGCGGCTGGGTGGCGGCGGCGAGGTTGGCCAGGAACCGGTGCCGGCCCTCGCTCTCGCGCAGCGCCTCGGCCGCCCGCCACGCGTCCCGTGCCTGGCCGAGGGCGCGGACGGCGCTGGCGGCGAACCGCGACAGGCTGGAGACGAGCCGGGCGTCCTCCGCGTCGAACTTCCGCTCCTCGGTGTGGGCGATGACCCAGACCGTGCCGATCGGCGTGTCGTTGTCGTGGAAAGGGACGGTCAGCGCCTCGACGACCGCCGGCTGGATGGCGGCGTCCGCCGTGAAGTGGCGGGCGGGGTGACGGAAGAGGAGCGTCGTGTTGCGATCGAGGACGGTGCCGCAGAGGCTCGGTCTCCGGGGCATCGCGCCGCCGAGGTTGTGCGCGAACGCCCCGGCGATGCCGCGCCACCGGAACACCTGTCCGCCCTCCCCGTCGTCCTCGAGCACGCTGATGCCCGCCGAGTCGGCCCGGCAGAGCTCGAGGAGCAGCGACGCCAGCCTCGGGAGGACGTCCTCGAGGTGCCCGGCCATCGCCGTGGCGAGGGCGAGCAGGGCCCGGTTCTCGGCCGCGTGGTCGGGCAGCCGGGCCGGGCGGTGCGCCAGCTCCTCGGTCCTCAGCACACCCTCGAGCCCGACCGCTTCCGGCTCGGCCGCCTCCCCGGCCGGTGCTCGATCCCGGAGGTCGAAGGGGGGTGGCTGCGCGTGCATACCTCGTCGGAACCTTGCGGATTCGAAGGGGGCCCAGGGTACTGGACCCGTTGGCCCGACGCAAAGCGCGGCCGGAATCTGTGTGGGCAAGTGTGGGGCGCGCCCGGGTGATGGGCAGTGTCGTCCGGGAGGCTCTTTGCGCCGCGCGGCTCGGCTGTCCAGCCGGTGTTCTTTTCCTTCTTGCGCGTGCTCGCGCGCTCGACTCGAGCGGGTGTCGCATCTCGCGGCGCGCGTGCACGCCGGCGGCAGAAGGAAGCGGACTCGACAGTTCGAGAGAGAGGGGGAGCGCGGCTGCTCCATGCGACGGGCTGCTGCGGATAGACTACGTGGGACGCCATGCTGGAGATCCTGCGCAATGCTCATTACGTCGTCGTCGTCAACCCGGCGATGAAGCTCGCGAGGATCACGCGCAGCGCGGAGCCGTCCGAGTCTGTTGCGCAGTTCGAGGAGGGGTGGATGGAGGTGAGCCGGGCGCTCGACCGGGTCGGCCGCGACGGCCTGTCCCTGCTCGTGGACCTGCGCTCGGTGGTGGGGAGGAACGATCCAGCGTTCGAGGCGGCGATGCAGCGGTTTCGGCCCATCGTGATGAGGGGGTTCCGGCGCGTCGCCATCCTCGTGCGGACGCCCGCGGGGGCATTGCAGATCCACCGCCATTTCCGGGAGGACGGGGTCGATCGGATGATCGGCAGCGACGAGGCGCGGCTGATCGAGTACCTCTCCGAGGCGCCGCCGCGCCGCCGCTGAGGGGGATCGCCACCGGCGGCTCGTCATCGGAGGGCGCTCACGCGCAGGGAGCGTGCGTTACGGGTCTTCCTTGCCGGGCCCCGGCGCGCCCCACTTCGTCATGAGCCGGCGCTCGGCGTCTGGGCGCTCCTCAGAGGCCGACGGTGGCGCGGAAGAACTGGCCCTCTCCCTCGATGGCGTAGCCCCGCGAATCGAACGGGACGAAGATGGATCCGCCCTGGCGGAGAGCGCGGGTGACGCCGCGCGCGTCGGTCAGCGACGCCTGGCCGCGGGTGCACAGCACGATCTCCGGGCCGCGCCGGTCGGCCGTCCTCCAGGTGGACGCGGCGTCGAGCTCGATGCGGGAGAGCCGGAACTCCGGCGCGGGGGTGTCGTAGAACGACTCTGCGCCGGCCTGGCGCGGCGCGACGGGCTCGACGCGCCACGGGGAGAAGTCGAGGACGCGCACGAGCTCGTCGACGTTGACGTGCTTCGGCGTGAGGCCGCCGCGAAGCACGTTGTCGGAGCTCGCCATGATCTCGATACCGACCCCGTGCACATAGGCGTGCATCCGGCGCGGCGGCAGGTACAGCGCCTCGCCCGGCTCGAGGTGAACGTCGTTGAGCAGGAGCGCGATCACGACGCCGATGTCGCCCGGGTAGAGCTCGTGCAGGCGGAGCGCCCAGCCCGAGGCCCGCGCGAGCCAGCCGCCCGCCTGCGCGCGCGCCCGGCACGCCTCGACGACCGAGGAGACGACCTCCCGCCGCGCCGCCGGGTCGAGGGCGAGGAGGCCCTGGAAGAGCCGCGCGACGGCGGCCGCGTCGACAGGCGCGGCGCCGCGCGGGACGAGCGCGTCGGCCGGACCTCCGGTGAGGAGCGCGAAGACCTCTGGCAGGGCGGCGGCCGGACGGAAGCCGCAGAGCGCGTCGAACGGGGTGAGCGCGCAGAGGAGCTCGGGCTTGTGGTGCGGGTCGCGGTAGGTGCGCTCGGGGGCGTCGATGGGAATGCCGGCCGCGTTCTCCGCGTCGAACCCGCGCCGCGCCTGCGCCTCGTCCGGGTGCGCCTGCAGCGACAGGGGCTGGTCGGCCGCGAGCACCTTGAGCAGGAAGGGGAGCCGCGCGCCGAAGCGATCGACGGTCGGGCCGCCGAGGAAGGCGTCCGCGCGGCCGGCGATGGCGTCGATGAGGCGCTCGCGGCTTCCGTCGAGCTCGATGCTCGACGAGGCCGCCGGGTGGGCTCCCATCCAGAGCTCCGCTTGCGGCCTGTCGGAGGGGCCCTGTCCGAGCAGCGTCGCGATGGCCTCCCGCGAGCCCCAGGCGTACTCCTGAACACGGTTCTCGAGCGAAAACATGGGCGGCTCCTGTGAGGCCCACCCTACAGGATGGCTCCGGGAAAGTCAGCGATCGAGCACGTGGGCGATGCCGCCCTCCAGCGTCACCAGCGCGACGATGCTGGAGAGATCGGCGCCGAGCTCGACCAGCGTCTGTGCGATCTTCGGCGCCTGCCGCAGCTCGGCGAGCTCGCGGCGGAGCTGCTCGCTCCGCGCTCTCTGGGTCTCGTCGTCGCGCTGCAGAACGTCCCGGGGTGTATCGTCCTCAGCCGCGCTCAGCGCGCCTCGCATCGTATGCTCAGCTTGTCTCGTATCGTATGCTCCGCTGGCCGCTTCATGCGTTCTTCCCGCCTCACGCTGGGTGAGTATCCCAGGAAGCACAGCACGCGCCGAGGTGGCGGGCCTCGGGATCGTGGGACCGTTCCAGATCCAGGAGTGACGAGGTGCGGCCTCTTCGCGCGGCCCTCAGGGGCGGCGGCAGGATGGGGATGATCGGTGAGAACGTCCTGGTGGGGGGAAGCCGAGGGGCTCGGCGGACGAGAAGGAGACGTTCGGGATCGAGCCGCTCGGCGCCCGAGGCGGCGCGCGGCTCCGGCTTTACGCGATCCGGCGAGCGCTCTAGGCTCGCCGCATGATGACGACGAAGGACGACGCGAGGTTCACGCCCATCCTTGCGAGGCTGCGCGACGCCGTGCTGGCCTACCCCGAGGCGGTGGAGGAGTTTCCCTGGGGCGACCGCGTCGCCAAGGTGCGCGGGAAGATCTTCGTCTTCCTCAACACCCACGAGGGGAAGCTCACGGTGACCGCCAAGCTCCCCGAGTCGGGCGATGCCGCGCTCATGCTGCCGTTCGCGGCGCCGACCGGGTACAACCTCGGCAAGAGCGGGTGGGTGACAGCGCGCTTCGGTCCGAAGGACAAGGTGCCCGAGGCAATGCTGCTCGAGTGGATCGAGGAGAGCTACCGCGCGGTGGCGCCGAAGCGAGCGCTGCAGTCGCTGGACGGCGCGGCTGCGGTGGCGGGGAAGAAGGGGGCGCGGGAGGGCGCGGCGGGCAAGAGAGGAGCGAAGGAGAAGGCCGCTGCGGCGGGGAAGAAGGAGGCGAAGGCGGCGGCCGGGAAGAAGGAGGCCAAGGCGGCCGGGAAGAAGGAGGCCAAGGCGGCCGGGAAGAAGGGGGCCAAGGCGGCGGCCGGGAAGGCGGGAGCCGGGGGGCGCGCTGTGGCGAGCAAGGGGGCGAAGGCGGCGGCCGGGAAGAAGGGGGCGGCTCTGGTGAAGCCTGCAGAGCCAGGGAAGGCAGCGCCGGAAAAGGCAGCGCCAGGCAAGAAAGCGGCGCCGGCGCAGAAAGGGACGGCTGGGAAGAAGGGGACGGCGGTAAGGCCCGCAGCGCCAGGGAAGAAAGCGGCGCCGGCGCAGAGAGCGAAGCCCACCCGGAAGTAGCGCGCTGGATACCCGCTCACGCTCCACCTGGCGTCCGATGTGGCGCCAGCGCACAGCGAACCGGAACGCGCCCAGCTTCGGCCCGAGGCGCGCCAGAGCCGCGGAGAGGTCCGAGGGCTTCACTCCGCCGAGAGCTCATCGGGGGTGAGGAGTCTATTGACGCCCCACGTACAGCACGAGCCCGGCGAGCTCGCTGTCGCAGTGCCGCATGGCCTGAGAAACGTCGTATGCTCCGAGAATGGCCAGCGTCGACAGTGGTCGGCTCCTGCTGGACCGGGTACAGGCTCGATACGGTGAAGACCGCCTGGTGTTCGGCCTTGGTGTTCTGGCGCGCGCCGAAGGCCGCTTTTGCGTGGCCGATGTGAGCGCCGAATCCTCGCCTTCCCAGCGGCATGATCCGGGGGTGCGCTGGAACCCCCTGCCAGCCCATCCATGCGCAATGGCAGATGAATGCCGCTGCTCCATGCTGTGCCGATGTTGCTTGTGGGGATACCTATCGTGTTCCAGTAGCCCTGAGGACCCAGGATTCTCTCGTGGGCGCCCGGGTCTATCGCCGCGGGCGGCCCGCTGCCCCCTTCTGGCACCCGCGCCTCGTCCGTCCGGAAGAGCGCGAGCCCGGCGCCGCCGGTGGTGCCCTCGCGCGCTGCGCTCGCGGTCGAGCTGCCGCGGGGACTCCGTTCCACGTGGACGCGGCGACCCTCGCGGACGATAAGAGCACCCAACGCCCCGGAGCCCTTCGGAGCGTTCCTCCACGGCTTCCGCCTGAGCGCGTTGTCCGCGCGCGTGCGGCGAGTGTAGGATCTCGCGCGCATGCAGACCCGAGAGATCGATGTCGCCACGCCCGACGGCGCCATGAGCGCATATGAGATCATCCCCGATGGCGAGGGCCAGCGCCCCGCGATCGTCTTCCTGATGGATGGCCTGGGCTACCGCGCCGGGCTGAAGACGATGGCGGAGCGGCTCGCGAGCCACGGCTACCACGTGCTCCTGCCCGACCTCTATCACCGCGTGGGCAAGCACGTCCACTTCGAGCCCGCCGTGATGACGCAGCCCGAAAAGATGGGCGAGATGCGCAAGCTCATCGGCAACCTCACGCCGGACATGCTCATGAGCGACGTGGCCGCGTGCCTGGACGTGCTCGCCTCGCGCGCGAACGTCGACGCGACGCGCGTCGGCGCTGTCGGCTACTGCATGGGTGGTCGCAACGCGTTCATCGCGGCGACGCGCTTTCCCGATCGACTGCGTGCGACGGCGTCGATCCACCCGGGCGGCATCGTCACGGCCGACCCGGCGAGCCCGCACCTCTTCGCGGGCCCGGCGCAGGCGCGCATGTACTTCGGCATCGCGAAGGACGACGTCTTCTTCACGAAGGAGCAGGCAGAGACGCTGGAGCAGACGCTCGCCGCGCTGGGCAAGCGCTACCAGATCGAGCACTACGAGGCGCGCCACGGATGGGCCGTGATCGACACGCCGGTGTACGACGCGGCGGAAGCGGAGCGCCACTGGAAGGCGATCCTCGCGCTCTTCGCCGAAGAGCTCGGCGCGTAGCGACGCGGGCGTGGGCATGTGACCGCGACGACTGCGGCCTTCTGGCGTGCGCTCCTCGACGCTCCCGCTCGTTGACGGCGGCAACTACACTCCGCGGGAGCACATCGATGCGCCAGGACGAGTCATCCATGGAAGTGTCCTCCGACGCGCGGCGGCCTGCTGCCCGGGGGCCTGCGCCGCGCTGGCGCCGGCTCCGGGCGGTCGTGCTCGCGAGCGCCGTGCTCTACCTCCTCGGGGTCGTCGCGGTCTGGCTCGCCTTGCCCCTCTTCGGCGACCGGTGGTGGCCGGCGACGCTCTTCCTCTTCGGTCCGCGCCAGGTCATCGCGCTCCCGCTCCTCGCGATCGTGCCCGCCGCGCTGCTCGTGCGTCGCCGCGCCCTCATCCCGGCGGCCCTCGCGTCGCTGATCGTGGTCGGGCCCATCCTGGGGTTCACTGTCTCGGTCCCGGGCCTCGTCGGCGGGGCGGGGCGCGGCGACCTGCGCGTCGCCTCCTTCAACACGGGGAGCCGCCCCATGAGCATGGATCGAATCAAGGGCTTCGTGGCCGAGGCCCGGCCCGACGTGCTCGCGCTGCAAGAGTGCGGCGTGCCCGAGCCGGAGCTGACAGCGGCCTTTCCGGGGTGGTTCGTCCACGTCGACCGCGGGATGTGCCTGGTGAGCCGGCACCGTATCCTCGAGGCCGAGTCCAGGGATCGCCGCGATGTCTGGGACGCGGGAGGCCACGGCGCCATCCTCCGCTATGCGATCGCGCTGCCGGACCGCGCGACAGTCGCCGCGCCGTCCGGCTCGCCCGGCCCGGGCGCGCCGGAGGCGCCGCAGCCGGAGGCGCAGGTTCCCCCCGGGACGCGCGCCTTCAGCCTTGTCAACCTCCACCTGGAGACGCCCCGCGAGGCGATCGAGGCGCTGATGCACGGCCTGTGGAAGCAGGCAGCGGAGCACGACCGGGTGATCGCGCTGCGCGTGTGGGAGTCCGAGCTCGCCAGGCGGTGGGTGGACGAGGCGCCTTATCCGGCGATCGTCGTCGGCGATCTCAACATGCCTGTCGACAGCGCCATCTACCGCCGCTTCTGGGCGGGATTCGAGAACGCGTTTTCTCGCGCCGGGCTCGGCTTCGGCGCGACGAAGCGGACGCGCTGGTTCGGCATTCGCATCGATCACGTGCTCGCCGCGCCGGGCTGGACGACCGAGCGCGCCTGGATCGGCCCCGATCTCGGCTCGGATCACCTCCCCATCCTGGCGGACCTCCGCTGGACCGGCGCCCTGCCCGGGGGAGACGCCCTGCGCGCGCGGCCCAGGTAGCTCGTCAGCTCAGGAAGGCCTCACCTGGGCCCCTCGTCAGCTCAGCGCCGGGCAGCCGGCTCGGCCGCGGAAATGGGCCCGCCCACCGCGGTGCGGAGCTCGGCCAGCGCCGTCCGGTAGTCGCGCACGAGGCGAAGGAACTTGACGCGCGCGGCGTCACGACGCTCTTCGAGCTTCAGCGCCTCCAGCGCGTCGATCCTCCGGCTGTCGAGCGCGCGCGCGACCTCGACCCCGGCGCGCTCGGCGGCCGGGAGCGCGCGGGCCCTGAACTCCTCGACAAGCACCCCCGCCGCGCGCGCCTCCCGGAGCCTGTCGCGCACCTCCCGCGCCACCCGCTGGACCTCCGCGGCGAGCATCCGCTCGGCCGCGACAGCGTCCGCGTCCGCGGCCTCGATCGCGCTCGAGTGCGTGTCGAAGAGCGGCAGCTCGATCCCCGCCTCGAACGTCCAGCCGTGCGGGTCGCGCGTGGAGGGCGTGAACTCGTAGCCGACCTCGATGAACGAGAGCCACGGCCAGCGCAGCGCGCGCGCGAGCGAGCCCTCCGCGTCCGCGGCGTCGACCTCGGCGGCCGCGAGCGCGATCTCCGGGCGGCTCCGCAGCGCCGCCTCGACCAGCGCCTCCTCGGGCAGGAGCGCGACGAGCGGCGCCGACCCGAGCGGCTCGCCCACGAGGCGCACCGGCGCGTCGGGGTCGAGCCCGACCCGCTCGAGCAGCGCCCCGAGCGCGGCCCGGCGGCGCGCGCGCGGCTCGGCGCTCTCCTCCGTGGCCACCGCGGCCGCCAGCGCCGCCATCGCCTCGTCGACGGCCGTCCCGTGCGCGACGCCGACGAGCGCCCGCTGCTCGTCCGCGAGCTTCCGGCGCGTCGCGGTGACCGCGTCGAGCGCCTCGATCTCGGCGTCGATCAGCATCACGTCGTCGAACAGCCAGCGGACCTCGGCCTCGAGCTCGAGCTCCGCGGTCCGCGTCTCCGCGCGCGCGGCGGCCACGTCCGCGCGCGCGGCGTCCGCTGTCGCGCTGGCCTCGCCGGGCCTGGGCGGGCGCACGCGGACGCCCGCGCTGATGCGCGGCTCCTGGTCGAGATACTGGTCGAGGCGGATCTGCGAGACGCGGATCTCCGGGTTCCTGTAGGTGCCCGCCGACTCGGCGGCGACGCGCGCCCGGGCCGCGACCTCGCGCGCGCCCATCGCCGCGAGCGTCCCGCTCCGCTGCTTCGCCATCGCCACCGCGTCGTCCACGGTGAGCTCGCGCGGCGCGGCCCCGCGCCCCGCGCGCCCGTGCGCGCTCGCCTTCGCCTTCGCCTTCGCTTGCGCCTGCGCCTCGCGGTACAGCGCGACCGCCCGGTCACCCGCCTCGAGGCGCGCCGGCGCAGCGCACGCGGCGAGCGAGAGGCACGCGATGGTCGACAGCGCCGACAGGGTCCGCGCGCCGCTCAGCCCTGCCACGGCAGCTCCAGGAACGAGGGCACGTCGGCGCCCGCGTCGAACACGATGAGCAGGTTGCCGGACGACAGCGAGAGCGAGATCCCCTCGGGCTTCAGGCCCGGAAAGCGCCGCACGAGCAGGGGCGAGAGGACGCCGGCCTGGGGGCGCGGGACGCGGAAGAGCGCCCCCGCGTCGCCGTCGGCGGTGGACGGCGTCGACGTGATCGCGAGCGAGCCGTCCGGGAGGAAGCACAGATCGGAGATCCCGCCCGGGGTGGGCGTGCCGCCGAGCTCGACGTCGACGCGCGCGCGCGCCCACAGCGAGAGCCCGGCGCCTTCGAGCCGCTTCGTGTCGAAGAGCGCGCCCGGCGCGTCGAGCTTCCAGAGGAGCGCGTTGCCCTGCGCGTCGAGCGGCGACTTGAGCCCGAAGTAGAGCGCGCCGTCCCGGTAGGCCATGCCCTCGATCTCGAGCGGGCGCGTGCCGCCCGGTAGCCCGAGCCCCGCGAGGACCGCGGGGTCCGCCGCGTCGAGCAGCTCCGCGAGGTGCACCTGGCCGTCGACGCGGAAGCCCCGGCCGTCCGGCTTCAGCCGGAGCAGCGCGGTGCGCGCCGTCTTGCGCTTGCCCTTCGCGCTGTAGCCCTGCGACGAGAGCAGGTACACGTCGCCGCCGTCGCCCGCCGTGATCGACTCGATGTCGACGAGCTGCTTCACGCCTGTCACCGGCACCGGCTCCGGGGCGACGGCGCCGGCGGCGGACATCGCGAACAGCCAGGGCGCGCCCTCGTCGGCCTCGTCCTTGTGACCCGTGTCGTCGCTGACGAGCAGGTATCGCCCCTCCGCGGGGCGGGGCAGGACGCCGGACGGCTCGAAGCGCGACCGCTGCCGCAGCGCGGCCGGGATCGTCATGCGGCGCGCCTCGGAGCCGGCGCGCTGCGCCGCCGCGGGCACGACCGGCGACGCCGACGCCGCGGGATCGCCAGGCGCGGCCTGCGCGACGGGAACGGCGGGCAAGCCCGGCGCGGCGGGCAAGACCGGCTCGTCGGCCCCCGACGGGCGCTCGAAGGTGACCTCGAACGCCTGGCCGGCGAGCAGATCGACCGGGTGATCGAGCGCGATCTGGACGTCGCGGCCCCACGCCGGGAGGTTCAGCGAGGCCCAGCAGCGCGTCGGCAGCTCGAGCACCACCGGACCGACCGTGATGGCCCTGCCGATGAGCGGCGCCCCGCTCCGGCCGCGCACCCAGGCCTTCGCGACGTCGCCCGCCTGGACGTCGAGCGCCGCGCGCTCCGGGACGCAGGCGACGATCCGGCCCCTCGAGCTGACGAGCTCGACGATCGGATCGCCCGGCACGGCCACGTCGCCCGGCCGCTTGCGGATCGCGGCGACGCGCCCGGCGTGCGCCGCGCGCAGCACGGTCTGCGAACGCAGCATCTCGAGCTGCTCGACCTCCCGCCTCGCCACCGCGAGATCCGCCTCGATCTTCGCCGTCTGCGGGCCCGCCTGCTCGCGGAGCTTCTTCCGGCGCTCCTCGGCCGCCGCGATCTGCGCGCGCAGGAGCTGGATGGTGTGGGGCTTCTCGCGCGCGATCGCCGCGACGCCGGCGCGCTGCACGTCGAGCGAGCCCAGATCGTCGATGCTCGCCTGTCGGTCCTCGACCAGCCGCTTCACCCGGGAGATCTCGCCGGCCAGCACCTCGCCCTCGGCGCTCGCGCGGCGCTGCTCTTCGACCTCCCGCGCGAGATCGCGCTGCAGCCCCTCGACGTTCGTCGCGATCTCCTCCTCGAGCCGCGCGAGCTCCGCGGGGATCATCGCCTGGAGGCGCGCCTCCTCGGCGCGCGCCAGCGCGAGCTCCGCGTCGACCGAGCCGCTGTCGAGCGTGACGATCACCTGACCCGGCGCCACCTCGGCCCCGACCTCGACGTCGATCGACCTCACGCGCCCGGCCTCGACCGCGGCGATCGCCTCGATGTCGGACTGCGCGAAGGCGACGATGCCGCCGCTCGGCCCGGTGGAGAAGTAGAGCCAGGCCGCGAGGCCGAGGGTGCCCGCCATCGTCAGCGCGGGGACGGCGGAGGAGATCGCGGATCGAGTTCGCCCGGAGATGTTCATCAGAGGTCCAGCGTCGGTTCCTGGAGCATCAAGCTCACGTCCTCCACCCCGGGCAGGCCCTGCAGGCTGGTCACGAGGGGGACGCGCATGTCGGGGTGGTGCACGCTGATCTGGTAGGCGTGCTCCATGACGGTGCCCTGCGCGGCCTCGCGCAGGGTCACGAGGGAGAAGCTGCGGCAGTGATCGCGGAGGATGGTCGTGATCGCGCTGGAGATGTCCGCGCCCGCCTGCCCGGCCGGCGCGACGAACCGGAGCAGCCCATCCGGCTGCTTGCGCGATCCGTAGCCGGTCACGTGGAGCAGCAGCGACGCGCCGGCGAACATCCCCGCCCCCGCGATCGCCGCGCCGTAGGCCTGCGCGCCGCTCGCCATGCCGATCGCGAGCGACGCGAAGACGAACACGACGTCGCGCGGATCGCGCATCGTCGTGCGGAACCGGATCGCCGAGACGCCCCCCGCGATCCCGATGCCCGCCGCGATGTTGTTGCCGACGGCGAGCATCAGCGTGCACGTGATGATGCTGCCCATCGCCATGCTCTGGACGATGGTCCGCGAGTACGAGAGGCCGCGGAACGTGAGCATGTAGACGCCGGCGATGCCCTGCGTGAGCCCGAACGCGACCAATAGGGCGATGAGCGCCTTGCGCCACTCGACGGCCCCGCCGTGCGAGAGCGTCGCCAGTACGTCCATCACAGCTGCAGCCCTCCCTCGGCCCGGGCCCCGCGCACCTCCGGGAGCGTGAGCTGCGCGGTCACGCTGTAGCAGTACTTGGAGAACGAGCGCCGGACGAGCTCGAGGCGCCGCACGAGCGCCACCATCCACGCGGGCGGCATGCGCTCGAACTTGAGCTCGAGGACGCAGACCGGCTCGTACGTCGACGTCTGCACGGGGTGGTCGACGGGGCGCCACCCCCCGCGGAGGGGCGCCTCGAGATCCAGCTTCTCCCTGCGCTGGCACACGATCTTCCGGTCGAACGTCAGGCGCGCGTAGCGGTCGATCGTGCTCTCGTAGGCCTCGCGCTCGTAGTCGACGAGCATCCTGGGCTTCAGGTCGTGGCGGTGGACCGCGGTGATGAACTTCTCCGTGCCCTTCCGCACGTGGGGCGGGAGCTTGTCGAGCACGGCGGGGCTGCTGCTCGTGAGCAGCTCTTGCCAGCCGTCCGCCGACACCGACGCGCGCGACTTGATGATCACATCCTGCACGCGCCGCTTCACCTCGAGGAAGACCGGGCTGTTCTTCCCGGGGTAGGTGCGCACCCGCACCTTGAAGCGATCCCGCTGCTCGCGGTCGTTGGCCCAGTAGAGATCGAACCCGGTCGTGTCGAGGTAGAGCGACCGGATGCGGTACACGCCGCGCTCGTCCGCGTACCGGTCCCGCCGGCCTACCGCGCAGGCCGTCGCGCGGATCTCCGGGATGAGCCGTTCGGGCACCAGGTACTTGAACTCGTATCGTTCGATGAGGTCCAAGAACGCCGCCCTCCTCGAGCGTGAAGGCGAGGCCCGCGGCGGCGCGGACCTCGAGGGTCAAGGCAAGGCCCGCGGCACCACCGCGAGCGTCACAAAATTGTTACTGTACAACGGTGATAATGACACAAAGAACGCCGAGCGCTGCAAGCGGAATCCATCGCAAGACCCCGAGATCCCCGCGCTTTCCCGGTGGATTTCATTCGACGCGCACAGTTACAGCGCCAGCGCTGGCGCGGCGCTCGGCGGGGCTCGGGCTGGCGCTGGCGCTGCTCGTCTCGGGCTGCCAGGGCTCGGGTCCGCCGGCGCCCCTGCGGAGCTCCGGCTGCCCTCGTTGCGGCGCTGTCGCGCGGGTCGGCGACCTGCCGAAGGGCGACCTCGACGAGTGCTCGGGCCTGGTCGCGGGCGGGGCGCACCCGGACGCCCTCTACCTCCACAACGACTCCGGCGACGGCCCACGCTTCTTCGCGATCGGGCTCGACGGCGCGCTGCGGGCAGAGATCGAGGTGGCCGGCGCGGCGGCGGTCGACTGGGAGGACGTTGCGCGGGGCCCGTGCAGCGCCGGCGGGGGGAGCTGTCTGTTCTTCGGAGATATCGGGGACAACGACCGCGAGCGCGATCGCTATGCGTTCTACGAGGTGAAGGAGCCCGACGCGCTCGAGGGAGCGCCGCGCTCGCTGACCGCGGAGGTGATCCCGTTCGCGTACCCCGACGGGAGCGACAACTCGGAGACGCTGCTCGTCCACCCGATCACCGGGGCGATCACCGTGGTGACCAAGGTCAAGAAGAAGGGCACGTCGGGCGTCTACGAGCTGCCGGCGAGGCCCGCCGCCGGCGCCACAGCGACGCTCGTCCGGGCGGGCTCGGTCGAGGCGCCGACGGGGAACGCGCGCTTCACGGGGGGCGACGTGCACCCGGACGGCACCGGCGTGCTGCTCCGCACCTCTACCCACGTATTCTTCTATCCGATGACGCCGGACCAGACCGTGGCCCAGGCGCTTGCCGGGATGCCGTGCGACATGCCGGTGGCCGATGAGGAGCAGGGCGAAGCGATCGCATGGCTGCCCGGCGGGTGGGACTACGTGACGATCGGCGAGGGGAGCGAGGCGCCGATCCACCGCGTCTCCTGCGAGGCGCCCTGAGCGCCGCCGGCCGACTCGGTCCCTCCGGCGAGGTCCTCGCTCACCTCGTTGGGCTAGAGTCCTTCGTTGAGCCCGAGGCCGCTGACGTCGGGCACAGGGATACACGCCGCCCGCGCCGTCGCCGGTGTGGATGGTAAGATTCCAGTATCCATGTTATTATTTGCCATGGCTGAAATTCACGCCTCACGCCGCGCGCGCATGGTCTTGCTGAGCCTGGCGCTCCTTGGCTGCGGCGATAGCGAGGACGACGGCAAGGGCAGCGGAGACCCCGGGGCCACGAGCCGCGGCGCCGGCGGGGCAGGGGGGAGCGGGGGTGATGGCGGGAGCGGCGGCGGTCCAGCCGCGCTCGACCCGCGCGTCGAGGCCTGTTTGCGGATCAACGCATGTGACGCGGACGGCGGGACGCCGGTGGGACTCCATGCTTGCCTGGGCCACGCGCTCGACGAGCGGTGGGCGTGGGCGACCGTCGGTCCGGGGCGGCTCGGCCTCGCGGCCATGCAATGCAAGCTCGCGGCGACCGACTGCGCCGGCGTCCGCGCGTGTACGCCGGCGGCCGGGGACTTCGCCGCGGCATGCAGCGAGAGGGCCGGCTCCGATCTGTGCGAGGGCGATACGTGGGTGTTCTGCGACGACATGGGCGCGCCGATCGCCGCGATGGACTGCGCGGCGGCCGGGCTCTCCTGCACGTCCGAGCTCTTCGCCGGATGCGGGGCCGAGCCGTGCGACTACGCCACCACGCCGCCGGCGTGCGATCCAGAGGACAAGGACGTGCTCATCGAGTGCAGCGCGGCCGGCTTCCTCACCCGGGTCCACTGTCCGGCGGCACATGCGATCTCGGCAGCGACGAGGCGTGCGACGGCGCGCTCCTCC
Organism: Sorangium cellulosum; assembly: GCF_001589285.1. Classification (GTDB taxonomy): domain Bacteria; phylum Myxococcota_A; class Polyangia; order Polyangiales; family Polyangiaceae; genus Sorangium; species Sorangium cellulosum_G. Next base: position 21,179 of record NZ_JEMA01000254.1, read on the forward strand.
GGTTCTGCGACGGGGGGACGCCGGCGGCGATCGACTGCCGGGCCGCTGGCTACACCGGCTGCGCCGCGGCCGAGCAGGGCGGGCGCACGGTCGCTCACTGCACGCCGTGACCCGACCCGCGGAGGTGCGGTGATCGCGCATCTCGGATTCTTGATCGCCAGCAGCGCTCGATGCCGCGATCACCGCCGCGGCGATCCACCTGTTCGACGGCACCATGGAGGGGCAGGCGCGCATCCCGACGTGCTCTCCTGCGTCGCGGCCGCGGGTGACATCGGCGGCGCCCTGCGTTAGCATCGCTCCCCCGGTGAGCAGCCCCCACGCCTCGCCTCGCACACCGCCGCGAGGTGGCGCGCGCGACGGAGCCTACATCAAGGAGAACCAGGTGCGACACGGTGCGATCTTGGGCGCGGCGTGGAAGCTGATCTGCATCGCGGTCGCGAGCGCCGCTTGCGATCCCGTGGTCAGGTCGTTCGACGGCGAGGCCGCCTCCACGGGCGGCCCTGCCGAGCCCGAAGGCGAGTGCGGTGACGGCCGGGTCGATCCGGGCGAGGTCTGCGAGGACGGCAACACCACAGACGGCGACGGCTGCGACAGCAACTGCACGCCCACCGGGTGCGGCAACGGCGTCGTCAGCGAGGCCGAGGGGTGCGACGACGGCAACACGAGAGACGGCGACGGCTGCGACAGCAACTGCACGCTCACCGGGTGCGGCAACGGCGTCGTCACGCGCGGTGAGACCTGCGACGACGGCAACACAAGAGACGGCGACGGCTGCGACAGCAACTGCACGCCGACGGGCTGCGGCAACGGCGTCACCACCAAGGCCGAGGCGTGCGACGACGACAACCGCGAGGACGGCGACGGCTGCGACAGCAACTGCACGACCACCGCGTGCGGCAACGGCATCGTCACGACCGGCGAGCTGTGCGACGGTGAGGAGCGCTGCCGCGAGGACTGCAAGGCGCTCGTCTACCTCCCGACCGACGTCCGCGGCATTCGCAAGTTCGCCGGCGGCGAGCCGTTCCTCCTCGGCTTTTTAGCGATCAAGTCGGGCACGGAAGACCGCACCGTCGCGGAGTTCAGCCTTGGCGAGCTCCCGCCGACGAGCACCTCCGTGCAGCTCTCGATCGATCTGCAGAACATCGATGAAGGGGGGACCGAGGGGTCGATCGACGTCTACTGGTACTCCGCAGACGGCGTCGTCAACCCGGACGACTTCAATGCGGGCGAGCACTACAGCAGGCTGCCGGCCAGCGCGTCGTTCCAGACGGTCTCCGTGGACGTGAGCTCCCTGGTGGCGACCCTGCGCATGGGGTTCTCGTCCCTCGGCGTCCGTCTCTCGACGGCGACGGCCGACCGTTACAACCTCGATCAGCAAAACGCGCAGCCGCCGCGCCTCGAGGTGCTCTCGAGATAGCGCGGGCGCCAGGCGCTTGCGGCGGCGCGCAGGCCGCTCCGGGGGGCGCGCGCTCCGGCGTTCCAGAGCCGCTTTCCGTCATCCACCGTCGTCGTCCCGGATCGTGCCCCCTGGTAGACTGGAGCCGAGATCGATCGTTTGCCCATCTCCTTGGCTTCGGAGGTTCCATGTCCTCTCGTTCTCGCGCGCTCCCGCCCGCGCTCGCTGCCCTCGGCGTCGCCGCCCTCGTCTCGCTCCCCGGGCAGGCGCGCGCCGACAGTCCCTACGCGATCTCCGGCGGGCTCTTCATGTCGCTCTCGTTCGGCCAGCAGCTCGCCTTCGGCCTGGGCGCGGATCTCCGCGCGACGGCCCTCCTGAACACCGGCAGGCCGTCCCGCGCGGGGGAGATGGGACTCGGTCCGTTCGCGCAGGCGACATGGCTCAACTTCTCTGCCGGCCGCTTCGCGGCCGGCATCCACGGCGGCAGCGATCTCTCCGACGACTTCAGCGATACCCCCTACAGCATCGACGGCGAGCTCGGATGGACGTACCGCACCCGCTATGACGACGCGCTCCCGGGGCAGCACGGCTTTCACGTCGGTGTGATGAGCGCCGTGTTCAGCCCGGTGGCCCTCGATGTCTCGGCGCGCGCTGCCATCCCGCTGTCGGGCGAGCCGTTCGTCCCCGAGGGGACGTTCGGCCTGGGCCTCCGCGTCACTCCGCCGTTCGGGGTGCGGTCCGAGATGATCGACGGCCGGCCGCTGCGCACCGCGGAGGGGGTCGTGCTCCCGCCGGCGCTCGCGCTGGGTCCTGCGGCCGTGCGTCCGGCGCGGCTCGATCGCGCGACCCGGGCCGCGCTCGCGGGCGCGTGGCTGGACAGCGCGCGGGCCGAGTGCGGCTCGATCCCGGCGTTCCTCGCGCTGGCGCGGGATCTCGCGGCC
>NZ_JEMA01000255.1 GCF_001589285.1 Sorangium cellulosum
GCCGTCGCGGGTGCCGGGCCTCGTGGTGCTCGGCGCCGGGATCGCGAGCGGCGCCGTGGGCGGCGTCTTCCTCGGCCTCCGCGCCGGCACGCTGAGCGATCTCGACGCGCTGTGCGGCGGCGACACGAGCTGCCCTCCCTCGGCCAGGCCGACCGCCGATCGCGGCCGGCTCTACACGGGCGTCGCCGAGGTCGCGATCGGGCTCGGCGTCGTCGGCGTGGCCGCGGGGATCGCGCTGCTCGTGACGAGCAGCGGCGCCGCCCGCGCCGAGCCGCGCGCGGGCGCCGTCGCGGACCGACGAGGCGCCGGCGGGGGCGCTGACCGCGCGGCTGTCGTGCTGCACGCGCCCGGCGCCGACCTCGCGGGCCTCAGCGTCGCCGGCGGGTTCTGAGGGCCGGCGCCCGCGCCGCCGCGACAGGCCCGGCGCCCGCAGCGCGGTGACAGGCCGGGCGCCGTGGGCCCGTCATCCCTGGCTCTGGCAGCAGAACGTCCTCGGGGCGGCGCCCCGCGCCGCGCCGGTCGCGGCGCCGCCGCTCGGGGCGCACGCGCCCCCGGTGGGCATGGACGACGTCACCTTGCGCCCGACGATCGTCGGGTTTCCCTCGACGTTCGCGCACTCGCCAGCGAGGACCTCGACCAGCGACGTGTCGCACGTGTCCGTCTCGGGGTCGGCGTAGAGCGCGATCGTCGTTCGGCACGTCCCGCTCGACGGCTCGCCGCAGGCGCAGTCGTCCTCGCAGCCGCGGTCGTCCTCGATCTCCGTGAAGAACACGTGCTTCTCGGTGTACGCGCCCGGCGGGCACGCGTCGTCGCCGTCCTTCGCGATGCAGAGCCCGCCCTCGAACGGCGCGCCCGGCCTGGGCACGCAGACCTGGCCGAGGTTGCAGCCCTGGCCCGGCGGCGCTGCGGGGCACGCGCGCCCGAGCCCTGTCCATCGGGGGGTCGCCACCTCGACCTGCACGGGGCCTGGCGCGCAGCTCCCTCCGGTCGCCTCGAGAGGGGTCGCGGAGACCGAGGCGACGCACGGGTGCGCTTCCCGGGTCGAAAGGCATTCGTCGTTCGGCTCGCAGGTCGCCCCGCCGCCGAAGACGCCGTCGGGCCCCGCGCACACGTCGCGCGTCCAGCCGGGGATGAGCTTCAGGTCCCAGGCGCACACCCACGGCGATCCGCACGGCGCGTCGCTGACGCTGATCTGGATGCTCCCCAGATCCCCGCACCGCTGTCCCTGCGCCGGGCCGCACGAGCACGTGCAGCGCGCCGGCGGCGCGGACAGACCCCGGTTGCCGACGAACGGCTGCCCCGCGGCGAACGCGGCAGGGCAGCCCGGGTCCATCGCGGGCGCCCCGTCGAACAGCGCGAAGTAGCCGCTCCACCCCTCCGGCACCGCCGTCGTGCACACGAAGTCGCCGCAGGCCGGATCGGCGCAGTCGACAAGGCCATCGCCGTCGTCGTCCGCGCCGTTCGAGCAATCCTCCGACCCGGGCCCGCTCGAGCTGCTGCCGCCGCCCCCCGATGGCTCGGGCTCGTCGAACGTGTACTCGGGGTAGAGGCACGCCGCGGGCGACGCGAGGGCGCCGGCGGCACAGAGCCCGATCCAGGCCGCGAGGCGCGCTCCCCGGTCGACAAGACAAGAGCTCACCGAGTCACCTCCTCGCCAGGGCCGCCGCGGCGCCGCGCTCCCGCGCCGCGCCGTCGTGACGCGGAGCCGGCTACTTCTTGGCGGGCGCGGCGGGCGCCGCCGGCTTGGGCGCCGGCTTCGCCGGGGCCGCCTGCGGCGCGCCCTTGGCCGGCGGCGCGCCCTTCGCGGGCGGCGCGTCGCCGGCCTGCCCGCTGTTGTACATCTGGATGGCGCGGTCGGTGAGCTCGAGATCGGCGCGGTAATAGGGCGCCGCCGACTTGTCGAGGATGAGGTCGTAGCCCTCCTGCGCGGCGAGGCGGCGGAGCAGGCCGAGCACCTTCTGCAGGATCGGCGTGGTCAGCTCGCTCTCCTTGCGCTGCATCTCGCGCTGGTAGTCGACCATCGTCGCCTGGAGCTCGGCGGCCTGGCGCTGCCACGTCTCGAACCGGCGCTGGAGCGCGTCCTTCGGCGTCTTGCCGCCCTGCGCCTCCTTGTCGAGCTTGTCGCGCTCGTCGGCGAGCGCGCGCTGCTTCGAGTCGAGCTCCACCTGCCGGCTGTCGAACAGCTTCTTGAGCGTCGCCTGGACCCGGAGCCCCTCCTCGGTCTCCAGCATGGCGCGGCGAACGTCGACGACGGCGATCTTCGACTGCGCCGACGCGGGCGCGGACGACAGGAGCGCCGCGCCGCCCAGCGCCGCAGCGGCGAGCAGCGGCAGGACGCGCGCCGCGAGCCGCCGGCCCGCGTGCGCGGCGCGCGGGCTCGCGTCGGCCGGACGCGCGGGGCTGGAGAGCGTGGAGCAGCGCGCGAAGGGCCGCTCAGAGACGTGGTTTTGCATCGCGGATGGCCTTAGCTACCCGGTCATCCAACGTCAAGAACGTGGCGCGCCCTTCTCGCGCGCCGGAGTCGCCGCGCCGTCGGCGTGAGCGTCCTTGCCTTGCGCGGAGCCCGCGCCGCGCTGGGCCGCCGGATCGCCGCCCGGCGCATCCGCGCGCTCCCGCCGCGGAGGGGCGTCGCTCGCCTTCGCGCCCTTGCCCCGCGGCGGCGCCGCCGCAGGGCGCTGGGAGGGCCCCTCGGCGTCCCTCGGCGCCTGCTGCGCCGAGGGCGCGGGCAGCGAGCGACCGAGGCGCTCGCGGGCGAGGGCGACGAGCCGCCCGACATCGTCGCTCCCGCGCAGGAACGCCTCGCGGTGACGCGGATCGCGGAGGGCCCCGACGCGCGCGGCCAGCGCGGTGAACGCGGCGTCCAGCGCGGCGTTCGCGCCCGCCTCGTCCCCGGTCGCGAGGAGGGCTTCCACGAGCGTGAGGCGGATCGCGTCGTTCCACTCCTCGATGGGCCCGCCCTCCAGGTGGCGAGCGGCCTCGCGCGCCGCGTCGAGCGCCTCCTTCATCTCGCGGCGCGCGAGCTGGACGCGCGCCAGCGCGAAGCTCGCCATCGCCTGGAGCGCGGCCGCGTGGCGCGCCGTCTCCTCGCAGAGCCAGCGCGCGATGGAGTGCGCGGTCCCGTAATCGCCGGGCGCGCCGCGCCACACGAGGAAGATCGCCTCGTACAGCCGGCCGACGATCCTGAGGCGCGCGACCTGGCACTCGTCGGCGAACCGGCCCGCCTGCCGCTGGCACGCGATGCCCTCCTCGAGGTTGCCGAGCCGCGCGTACGACATGCCGAGGTTGTGGAGCGCGAAGCCCTCGAGCACCCGCAGCTTCCGGCTCCGCGCGTCGACCAGCGCGCGCTCGAGCATCGCCTGTGCGTCCTCGAACAGGCCGATGTAGTTGAGCGTCGAGCCGATGTTCAGGCGGGCCTTGGTCGCGACGACAGCGTCGCCCGCCTCGTCGGCCTCGGCGATGAGCGACGCGCCCGCGGCCACCGCGGCGGACAGGTCGCCGACGTGGATGAGCGCGGCCAGGCGGGCCTCCTCTGTGTGGCGGAGGGCGTCGGTCGAGCCGCCCGAGCGCGCGACCTCGACCGCCGCGTCCGCCGCGCGGAGCGCCTCGGCGGGCCGGCTCAGGTCCACGAGGCCGCGGACGCGCGACGCGAGCAGCATGGCGCGGATCGACGGAGAGAGCGCCGCCGCGAACTGCGGCGACAGCGCGGACGCGGCGCGCGCGTCCCCCTCGGCGCTCTGGCCCGCCTCGATCATGCAGGTCACCGCGAGCACCTGCGCCTCGCCCCACAGATCCGAGCCGGGCAGCGCGAGGCGCGCGGCCTCCTCCGCCGCGTCGAGCCCCTCGGGGACGCGGCCCATCAGCTCGCAGATCGTCCCCTTGTGGACCAGGAGCGTCGCGCGCGTCGTCCCCTCGGCCCCGCACGCGAGCCCGCGCGTCGCGAGCTCGAGCGCCGCGTCGAGCGCCGTGCCCCTCGCCGCGGCGCTCCGCGTCGCCCGCGCGTAGAGCAACGCGGCCCGCGCGTTCTCGCCGCCGGCCTCGGCGTGCCGCGCGACGAGCCCCGGGTCGACGTCGCCCGCGGACTCGAGCCACGCAGCCGCGGCGCGGTGGAGCGCGGCGCGGTCCTCCTCGAGGATCGACGCGTACGCCGCGTCGCGCACGAGCGCCTGACGGAACGCCCACTGCGCCTGGCCCGCGACGCGCGGCTCGATCTGGCGCGCGATGATCTCGCCCGCCTCGAGCTCGGCGAGCTCCGCGCCCACGGGGCGCTCGAGCAGCGCCTCGACGCCGCCGGTCCAGAACACCTGGCCGAAGACGGACGCGGCGCGCAGCGCCTCGCGCACCCCCTTCGACATGCGGTCGACGCGGAGCTGCACGAGCGCCTGCACGCTGAGCGGCACGTCGTCGCGCCCCTCGGCGGCGTGACGGATGAGCTCCTCCAGGAAGAGCGCGTAGCCGCCGGCGCGCTGCACGATGGCGCTGCGCGTGGCCGGGTCGGCCTGGGGCAGGGCGGTCGCCACGAGCCGGTCCGCGGCCTGCGGGGACAGGGGCGCGAGCGGCAGGCGGGTCACGTTGCGCTGCGCCCACAGCGCCGGGAACCGGCCGAAGAGCTCGGGGCGCGCGAAGCCGAAGACCCCGAAGCGCAGATCGGTACAGCCGAGCAGCCAGTCGACGAGCTCGATGGTGGTGCCGTCGGCCCAGTGCATGTCCTCGATGACCAGGATCTGCGGCGTCTCCTCGGACTTCGAGCGGAAGAACGCCTCGATCGCCATCCGCATGCGCGACTCCATGAGCTGCGGGCTCTCGCGGGCGGCGCGCAGCGGCTCGTTGCCCTCGTCGGGGAACGGCACGCCGGTGAGCTCCCCGATGAACGCGGCGAGGAAGCGGAGCGGGCGGGAGAGGCGCGTCGCCACGTGGGCGCTCACCTTCTGCACCTGGTCCTCGCGGCGCTCGCCGTCGTGGACGCCCATGAGCGTGCGCAGGGCGCGACCGAGCCCGGAGAGGCCCGAGCCCTGGCTCATCGGATCCCCGCGGCAGAGCAGGATGACGGGCGCGTGCGGCGCCATGTCGAGGCGCTGGATCAGCTCGGCGCGGACGCGGCTCTTGCCGATGCCGGCGGGGCCGGTCACGAGCGCGGCGCGCGGGACGCCGTCCTCGGCGAGCTCGCTGAAGATGCCCTGGAGCCTCGCGATCTCGTGCTCGCGCCCCATGGTCGGCGAGGGCCGCCCGAGCAGCTTGCGCGCGTCGAAGCCGGTCGCGTCCTCGTGGAGGAGCACGCCGCCGCGCGCGTCGTCCTGGACCACGAACCGCCCCTCGAGCGCCGCGGTCGCGTACGCGTCGATCCGCACCGCCCCGGGCACGGCGGACTCGAGCTGCTGCGCCGCGCGCTCGAGCGCCTCGCCGGCGAGGTTCGCGCGGCCGCGGACCGCGTGCCCGACCGCGACCGAGACCCGCGCGCCCGGCGTCGACCTGGCGACGGTCAGCGCCGCGCGCGCCGCGCGCATCGCCTCGTCGCCGCGCGATCGCTCCACCCCGAGCACCGCCACCATCTTCCCGCTGAGGAGCGGCTCGAGCCGCGCGTCGTCGCCGAGGACCTCGCGGAGCGCGGCGTCCACGTCGGGGCGGAGGGGCCCGGCGCCCAGCTCGAAGAGCACGCAGGCGACAACGCGCCGCTCGCTCGTGGCGAGCCGCGTCTGCGGCCGCTCGTCGCCCGGGCCGGCCGGGGTCGCCGGGGTCGCCCTGATCTCCGGCGCCGCCGCCCGCCGCACCGCCGAGGCGGACCTGTCGGTCGCGGGGGGGTCGTTGTTGAGCTCTCCGACCCGCGCCAGCGCGCGCGCGAGCTCGCCGCCGTTCTCGTACCGCTTCTCTCGATCGCGGGCGATGGCGCGGGTGATCACCTCGTCGAGCGCCTCCGGCACGTCGAAGCGGATCTGCTGCGCGCGGGGCGGATCCTCGAGCACGAGGCGGCCGAGCAGGGCGATCGCGTGCTCGGTCTCGAACACGTTCCTCCCGGTGACCAGGCGGAACAGGACGGAGCCCAGCGAGTAGACGTCGGCCCGCGCGTCCACCGGCTCGCCGCGCGCCTGCTCGGGCGCCATGAAGTGCGGGGTGCCGATGATCGTGCCGCGCTCGGTGGGGCAGTCGTCCGGGACCGCGAGCTTCACGACGCCGAAGTCGATCAGCTTGATCGCCGTGCCCTTGCCGCGGACGAGGAAGATGTTCGAGAGCTTGAGGTCGCGGTGGACGACGCCGCGGGCGTGGATCGCGGCCATGGCGGCCGCGCTGCGCCGGACGACCTCCACCGAGTCGCGCAGCCCGAGCGGCGCGCGCCGCTGGCGTTGCCCGAGGTCCTCGCCGTCGAGCCACTCCATCGCGAAGAAGAGGCGCCCGTCGAGCCAGGTGCCGTGGGCGATGTACTGGACGATGTTCGGGTGCCGCAGGTCGGCGAGGATCGCGATCTCGCGGGCGAAGCGGGCGCGCTCCTGGGGCGACGCGGCCGCGCGCAGGATCTTGATCGCGACCGGGGCGCCGGTCGACTGATCGGTGCCCTTGAAAATATCGCCCATGCCGCCGCTTCGGCTGCGGGCTTCGATCATGAAGCGGTCGGTCGGATCGGTGAACTCCGGGAGCACCGTTGGGACAGGCTACGCGAACTTCGCAGCCTCGTGCCAGAGAGAAGGCGTCCCGCGCCGTCGCGGTCAGCCGCGCGGCGCGAACGCCGCCGCCGCGCGGCGCGAACGCCGCCGTCGGGCGACCTGGGCCGGGTTTCGCGCGGCGCGCCGCGCGGTCCAGGAGGGCGCGGCGAGGCGCGGTCCGCGCCGGGGTCGAAAAATCCAGCACAGCGAACCGCGGCCTCGCGCCCCTGGCGCACGCCCGGCGCGCTCAGAAGCCCGCGAGCAGCCCGGCGCCGACCGATGCCGTCAGGCGAGGTGTCCTCAGGGCGTCGATGGCGGGGGCGTCCTGGAGCCTGAACGCCGAGAGGAGCTCGCCGTGGGCGTAGAACCAGAACGTGTCGCTCAGCGCGACCTCGGCCCCGCCGCGGACCCCGAGCGCCATGATCAGCAGGATCGTGTCGAGGTCGCCGCCGGGCTGGCCGGAGAGCAGCAGCGTGCCGACCTCCACGAGGCCGCAGCCGACGAACGGGTCGCGCAGATGGAAGCACGAGGCGATGGCGCCGGACACGATCGACCGCGTGTACAGCGCCTGCTCCGCCGAGCCTCCGGCAGAGCTCGAGGCGCCCTGATCCGCTCCCGCGCTGCCCGTTCGGGCGCCTGGCGCGAACGCGGGGAAGACGTTCCGGCTCTCGAGAGCGAGGCTCACGCTCCTCGACAGGCGCGACCGGAGAGCGCAGGAGAAGCCGCCGAGCACCTCGCCGGTCACCCCGATCCGCGCGAGCGCGCCGGCGCTGATCTGCGTCGAGTGCAGCGGCTTGCCGGGGGCGATCGCGGGCTGCGGGCGCGGCGCCGCGCCCGCAGCCCGCGATCGCCCCCGGCAAGCCGCTGCACTCGACGCAGATCAGCGCCGGCGCNGCAGCGCGACCTCGGAGGGCGCCGCCGCCGCGGGAGCTCGCTCGTCGAGCCCGAACGGCGTCAGGGCGAAGGCGATCGAGAGCGCGACGTAGCTGGTGAGCTGCCCGCACGCGGCGTCGCTGCTCGGGACGTCGAACTCGCGTTGAGAGGAGACGTTCCCGGCTGCGTCCCGGTACTTGACGGTCGCGACGAGGTCGGCGCCGCGAGGGACGATCGCGACCGCGACCTCCTCGGGCGCGTCCTCCCGGAAAGGGTCGTACCCCGTGCGCGCCTGGATCTGCTCGCGCAGCGCGGCCTCTCCAGGGCACGCCGCCGCTCGCGCCTCCTCGCTGTACTGCAACCGCAGGACACGGCGCGCCGGCTCCGCCGCGGACGCGGGCGCGCCGAGCAGGAGAGAGGCCAATACGATGTTGAAGAGAAAGGGTCGTTGCATCCCGGGTCAATGGCTCCGCTGAGCGAGTCGTTGGTGGCAGCCATTGAGAGCTCTCGAGTCACAGCGCGTCAAGATCGCACGACGCTTCTTTTTACGCGATCTCGAGCCCGTCGTGCGCCGTATGTATGGTAATCGAGCGCCACGTGACGCAATGGGATCGCAATGCGATTGCGGTCGAGCGTGAGCGTTATTCGTGACGATTGTCGCCAGTCACCCATATATCGCTGCTCCGCGGTCCATCCCACGAGCACGCCTGTCTTCGTGGCAAACGAGGACCGTTGGCCGTAAAAGGCTGCAATCCGGAGGTGATCGCGATCCGGCCGCGGGCGCACTGGCGCGCTCCGTCGCTCACGCGGCGCGCGCGCCGCGTGGCCCGAGACGATCGATCTTGAAGTGAGGGGAGGGGGAGGGAGAGAAGGAGAGCGGCCGGCGAGCGGTCAGGCCGCGCCGACGCCGGCGCGCGAGGCGAGGCGGGCGAGGTCCTTGGGGTCGCTGACCCGGACGAGGATGACGGTGATGTTGTCGCGCCCGCCGCCCGCGTTCGCCTTCTCGATGAGCGCCTGGGACGCCTTCTCGGGATCGGGCTCGGCGAGGAGGATGTCGCGGATGGCCTCGTGCGTCGTCATCTTGGAGAGGCCGTCCGAGCAGAGGAGGTAGACATCGCCGGGGTGGGGGCGAGCGATGATCAGGTCGACCTTGACCGCCGGGGAGATCCCGATCGCGCGGCTCAGGTGGTTCGCCATCGGTCCGGTGATCCCCGCGGCGCCCATCGTGTGATCGGTGGTGAGCTGCGTCAGCTCGTTGTCGCGCAGGCGGTAACACCGGCTGTCGCCGACGTGGCCGATGTAGAGGCGCTGCTTGTTGGGCGAGAAGCGGGCGCTGACGAGGGTCGTGCCCATGCCGCTGAGGCTCCGCTCGGCGTGGGCTCGATCGTAGATGGCCTGGTTCGCGCGCTGGATCGCGACCGCGAGCTCGCTGCCGCGCCGGGGGACATCGGGGTAGGCGCGCTCCGCGTCGCTGTCGACGAACGACGGGTCCCGGAACGCCCGCGCGATCGTGTCGACGGCGAGGCGGCTGGCGACGTCGCCGCCCGCGTGGCCGCCCATGCCGTCCGCCACGGCGAACAGGTAGTGCTCGTCCAGGCAGAGATAGCAGTCCTCGTTCTTCTTGCGCTTCTGGCCGGGGTCCGTCTGTCCGACGGCGCTGATGAGCAGCAGCGGCGACGAGCTGGTCGGCTCGTCGACGGCTGCCTCGTCGTCGTAGATGATGGGGACGGCCGAGGGCTCCTCGCGCTCGTGATCGTCGTCGTCATCGTCCTCCTCGTCGCCGCCGTAAGACGGGGCGCTCGGGCGTTTGATCGCGTTCTGCAGCACCTCCGGCGGCGCCAGCGTGATCAGCGTGAGGTCGTCGTCATCATCGTCGAACGCGTCGTCGTCGTCGTCGCGGCGCGACGACCCGGTCGTGCGCTTCCACTCGGCGCTCGAGACCCGCTCCGCGCGGCCGTGTCCTCCCGTTGTCTTCGCGTGGGAGCTCTCGCTCGCGGGCACGCGCGTGCCGTCCTGCGGGCCGACTGCGCCCGGACTCGTCGTCGAACCTTCGAGATCTGCCTCCCCCTCGTCGAGGGCATGGGCTCCTGGGCCACCCTGCGACGGCGCGATCGCCGCGCGCGGGCGGGCCCGATCGCCGTTGTTTGAACGAAAATACCAATAGATCAGCCCGAGAAGGGCGATTCCCATGACAAGGGCGGCTGCGAGATCGGCCATGTCCCGGCGACCAACGTAGCAAAGGCGCGCCGCGTCTCCGAGAGCAACATGCAGGGGGACGGACGACGGCGAACGTTCCTGGCCCTCGGCCCGCACAGCGGCGCTGCCGGGGCGCACCTCGGCACCTGCCAGCGCAGGAGGGCGCCTGCGCGGCGCGCGACCGATGGCGGACGGGCGCCACAGCGAGCCGCGAGCAGGTCGTTCGCCGAGCTGCGCCCGCTCGCCGGCCCGCTTTGCGCCCGTGCTGCGCTGCGGCAGGCGCGCAGGAGAGCGCGCTCCTCCGCTTTCCCGCCGGGAAGCCCGCCGCGCGTCGACGTCGACGACGTCATGCTGCGCACGGCGCGGCTCTCCCTGCTCCCCTGCTGGAGCCGAGGGGCTGACGGCGTCTTCGCGCCCGGCGTCCCTGCGCTCGCGGCGGCGCCCCTCCTCGGTACACCCGTACACGGAATCCGCGCGGCGCGCTCGCCGCCGTCTGGCGGCGCCTCGCGGGGCGCGCGGGGGTTGGCGTGTTGGGCGCGCGTCCGCCGCAAACGAACTCCTGGAGCGGGTTGCCAGTGCTCGTGGTGCTGACTAGTCTCCGCGCCCGCATGACGCTCGCCTGCGCACTTCTCCGGACACCTCGCATTCTTGGTGCAGGCCTCGCGGCCTCGATCGTGGGCGGGCTCGGGGTGGCCGGCTGCTTCGTCGACAGCGAAGGCTTCCCGCCGCCGGTCGAGGGGTTCTATTTCCCGGCGGGCATCGCGGCCTCCCCCGGCGGCCGGGTCCTCTACGTCGCGAACTCGGACTTCGATCTCCAGTTCAACGGCGGCACGGTCCAGGCGCTGGATCTCCAGCGGCTGCGCCGGCGGGCGCTCGGCCTCCAGGCGTCGCTCAACCCGGCGGAGGCGGGCGCCGGCGCCAGCGTGAGCGCGGCGTGCGAGGCGGCGGGCCTGGGCCCGAACGCCGCGCCGCTCCTTTATCCGGGGCCGTGCGGGCCGCTCGACACCTCCACCCTTGACGGCGACGAGGAGATCGTCCGTCGCTCCGCCGTGATCGGCGCGTTCGCGTCCAACCTCGCCCTCGTGCACAGGCCGCTCGCCGAGGTCGCCGTGACCGAGGGCCCGCTCGCGCGGCTGTTCGTGCCCGTCCGCGGCGACCCCTCGGTGACCTTCTTCGACGTCGCCGACGACCGGACCGACGCCCCGGCGGCGCAGCGCTGCGAGGGCGACGCCTGCTTCCAGCTCGACTGCGGCGCGACCGCGACGGGCGGGCGCTGCGCGAAGGATCACCGCATCGGCGAGGATCCGGGCCAGGAGCGCATCCGGCGCAAGCTCCCGCTCGAGCCGTTCGGGATCGCCGCGGGTCCTGACGGGAGGAGCATCGTCGTCTCGCACCAGGTGGCGAACATCGCGAGCGTCATCGTGAACCCGTGGGAGGGCGCAGGAGCAAGCGGCACGAGGCCCCAGCTCGCCGGGATCCTCACGGATCTCGCCCCCGGTCCGACGGAGCTCGCGGCCGTGCCGCCCCCGCGCCTCGTCAGCCAGCTCAGGGCACAAGAGAAGGCGATCGACTACCAACCCGCCTTCGCGCTCACGTATGTCGCGGCGCCGCAGCTCGATCTGCTCCGGTACCAGGAGACCGTGGACCCAGCGCCGGCGCTCCTGTTCCAGTCGAGCGCGACCCGGATCAGCGCGCTCGCGAGCGGCGCCGACTCCCGCGGGATCGCGGTCGACGCGAGCGAGCGGCAGGCGTGCGAGGCGGGCTGCGGGGACGCCGACCTCGAGTGCCTGGCGCGGTGCGCGGCGATCCCGATCCAGGTGTTCGTGGCGCACCGCTACCCGAACTCGCTGATCATCGGAGAGCTCACCACGACGCTGATCGAGCGGGAGTCGATCAACCCCGAGGACCGGTGGGCAGCGGCGTACGAGACGCTCGCGATCCGCGACGCCGCGCCGCTCGCGGCCTACCCGTCCCGCGTCGAGGTGGGCGACGTGATCGGCGCCGACGGCGCGCGCCACCGGAGGGTCTTCGCGCTCGCGTTCGACTCGGGCCTCGCGTTCTCCTACGACCCGGAGGCGCGCCGCATCGACGCCGTCATCCGCACCGGGCGAGGCCCCCAGGCGCTCGCGTTCGACACGGGCCACACGTGCGGCGCCGAGAAGGAGCGCTGCGACTGCTCGCCGGGCGACGACGCCTGCGAACCCTATTCCCTCATGTACATCGCGCATTTCACCGACTCGTACCTCGGCGTGGTCGATCTCGACATGCGCAAGGCGAACACGTTCGGATCGATGATCCTCACGGTGGGCAAGCCCGTCCCGCCCCGGGAGTCCCAATGAAGCCGCGCGCTGCGCTCCTCGCCCCCACCTCCGTCCTGGCGCTCGCCGGGTGCGCCGGGGAGGCCACGCCGGTCGACGTCGAGGCCCTCGCGCAGTCCGGCCGGAGCGCCTTCGTCTGCCTCGCCATCGACCAGCCCGATCCGGGGAAGCCGGGCGTCCTGCGCTCGCTCCCGATCACGGACTGCTCGACCCGCACAGCGGACTCGCCCAGCGACTTCGAGGTCGACGAGGACGAGGGGGGCAGGGCCAAGCTGCCGCACCTCTACGCCCTCGTGACGCAGACGTCGCGCGGCGAGGTCGCGGTCATCGACATGACCACCGAGCGCTCGCCGATCCTCGATCTCGACTCCGGCACACCCGGCGCGAGCTTCCTCCCGGTGGGCGCGCAGCCGGTCGACATCGTCGCGACGCGCGGGGGCACCGCGTCGTTCGTCTCCGTGGCCGAGCCCGGGCGCGAGGGGATCTTCGCGCTCCCGTCGGCCAGGGTGCTGCCGCGCGAGGGGTGCCCGATCCCGGCGCTCACCTCGTGGCCCTCCTGCTCGCTCGGCTCGCCGCCGGGCGAGATCCTGCTCGTCTCCGACCCGCCGGGCCCCGACGGCAAGCTGCGGAGCTCGTGCTCGAGCGACTACGACATCGACCCGGCGAGCCCCGGCGAGGCCGACACGACCGGCGACGCGTGCGGCAGCGCGAGCGGCGACCTGAGCCAGGAAGGGCTCGGCCGGCAGAAGCTCCTCGTGAGCATGCCGGAGCTCGGCGGCTTCGCCGTGATCGACGCGCAGACGCTCCTCGAGGACGAGCGGTACGCGGAGGGCGGGTTCGCGCCGTGCGAGGTGGAGCGGTGGGTCCCCCTCCAGGTCACGCTCCCGCCGGCCGCGCCGCCCGGCGCCGCGCCGCACGGCCCGGAGTGCGTCGCGCCGGCGGCCTCGGCCAGGCCGGCGCAGGCCGTCGAGGCGCCCCGGCCCGCGGGGCTCGCGCTGGCCGGCGATCGGCTGTTCGTCGCGGATCTCGACGCGCCGGTGATCCACGTCGTCGATCTCCCGACGCCGTGCGAGCCGATCGAGCTGCCCCCGCTCCTGCCCGCGTCGACGCTCGACCCCGAGCGCGTCGTCACGACGAGCCGCGTCGCTGTGAGCCAGGCGTCGCCGCCCGACTTCCGCCGCTACCTCTACGCTGTCGACGCGGGCGACGGCAGCGTGATGGTCTTCGACGTGAGCGACGGCGCCGCCAGCCGCGCGCCGCTCTCGCGCCCCCATCCGGAGTGGAACCCGTTCCAGCCGCCCGACCGGATCCGCCTGCCGGCGCCCGTCCGCGACCTCGCCGTCGTGCAGCGCGAGGCCCCCGCCAGCCTGCCCGCGACGGGCGTGGCGCCCGAGGGGATCCGGTGCGATCCCGATCCGCGCCTCAGGACGTGCGACAGCAACGTCGCCTCGTGCGACATCGAGACGCTGTACCGTACGTCGTCCGATCGCGACGCGGGCGCCGGCCCGCTGAAGCTCCGGGGCTCGTTCGGCTACCTCGTGCTCACGAACGGCGACGTCGCGATCGTCGACGTGGACGACCTCGACGCGGACTGCCGCGGGCCCGCGATCGGCAGCGCGCGCGCGGGCTGCGGCGAGGGCGCGCCGACCGGCGACCCGCTCGCGACGAGCGGCGAGGTCTCCTGCAACGTCGTCACCCCGCACGCGCTCCGCTCGGCCAACTACATCGTGACGAGCGACAGCTCCGGTCAGCTCGAGCCCGGCGTGCAGGGCCTGCCGGTCCTCTACGACCGCACCGGCACGGTCGTGCCGTTCTCCGCGGAGAGCCCGAAGATGCGCGCCACGTTCCCGTCCGGGGACGCGGCCGCGCTCACCCTCGCGGTGGGCGTCGTGCGCGAGCCGATCGAGGCGGCCGACAGCGGCCAGACCCTGCTCGACGAGCAGGGGCTCGTGCTGAGGTCCGGCGATCCGCAGCACGCGCTGTCGATGAACCTCGAGGATCCGCGGGTGCACCTCGCCAACGAGACATGGACGGTGACCTACGAGGGCGTGCTCCCCGGGTTCACCCGGACGTTCGTCAGCTTCGGCGAGGACGGCGCGGTGGGGAGCGCGGACGCGCGCTTCTGCCACCGCGGCGTGCAGAGCCAGGCCAGCGTCGAGGAGCAGCTCCGCGCCGCCGGCGTCGAGGATCGCGAGGCCGCGGCCCGGGCCGCGCAGCTCGCCGATTTCGTGCAGATCACGTCCGCGCTCCCCGCCGAGGACGCCGCGTACTGGGACAACCTCGAGTCGGACGTGTGCTCGTTCGAGAGCTGCAACGCGAAGTACGGCAGCGTCATCACGTCGCGCCCGGGGCTCCGCGTGGTCGAGGCCTACGAGGACCACCTCACGCTCGAGTCGCGCGATCCGGCGGTCGACGAGGTCGCGTTCGCGGCGTGCTGCTTCGGCGGCGAGGTGCAGCTCGGCGTCCGCGCCGCGGGCCAGTGGGTTGTCCAGAGCGGCGGCGCCGGCTTCCTGCACCACGTCGTCGCCGACCCGGAGACGGGCCGGTGCCGCAACGCGTGCGACGACCGCCTCGCGCGGCTCAACGGGCGCGTCGCGCACACGCCCGACGACGGGCGGGTCACCGACGGCGACCTGGGCGCCTTCGTCAACCCGATGTTCCGCTTCGCGGTCACGGGCGGCGTGCCCGAGCAGGACATGCAGTTCCGCTTCACCACCCAGGGGGCGTTCACGCCGCTCCTCGTGCGGCTCAGCGACAGCGTGGAGCTCGTGGAGCTGCAGCCGCAGGCCATCCGGCTCGTCCCCGCGACGGGGGAGCTCGCCATCACCGACGGCTCGCTCCAGGGCCTCATCCTGCTGAGCGCCCGCAGCGTCGGCGTGAGGCGCCGGTACAGGTGAGCCGCTCGTCGAGCCCGCGCGCCTAGCGCGCGGCGCTCACGCGCAGCCACCCCTGGGCGAGCGCGTCGGCCCACGCGGCATTCCGAATTCGACGCCGATTTTTCCACAAAAACCGCGAAGTCAACGCGCGCATCCCGCGTAGACCTCATCGGGCGTCGAGACTAAGACGCCGGCGATGCATCCGTCCGAGCAGCCCGCGGCCAGGAAGAAGCTGACGCCGGTGATGCGCCAGTACGAGGAAGCGAAGGCGCTTCACCCTGACGCGATCCTCTTCTTCCGGATGGGCGACTTCTACGAGATGTTCAACGACGACGCGGTCCTCGTCTCGCGCGCGCTGAACCTGACCCTCACGAGCCGCAACAAGGGGGAGCCCGAGGAGATCCCGATGGCCGGCGTCCCGCACCACGCGGCGCACGGCTACATCGCGCGGCTCCTCGCGCTCGGCCACAAGGTGGCGATCTGCGAGCAGTGCGGGGATCCCTCGAAGATCAAGGGGCTCGTGCCGCGGCAGGTGGTGCGCGTCGTCACGCCGGGGCTCGTGACCGACAGCGAGCAGCTCGACGCGCGCGCCAACCACTACCTGGCCGCCGTCGACGGGGGCGGCGCGCCCCGCGGCGACGGCGGCGCGACGGGCGGGCCGTACGGCCTCTCGCTGCTCGATCTCTCCACGGGCGAGCTCTCGGCCACCTCCATCCCGGACGCCGCGACGCTGCTCGCGGAGCTCGCCCGGGCCGACCCGCGCGAGGCGCTGATCGCCCGGGATCTGCCCGACGTCCGCGCGGCCGCGACGTCGCTCGCCTGCCGCGCGGCGCTGCGCGACGACGACGATCTCGACAGCGCGCAGATCGCGTCGATCCTCGACGACGCCGCGCTCGAGCCGATCTCGGCGGCGGCGCTGGCCGAGCACCCGCTCCCGGCGGTGCGCGCGGCGGCTCGGGCGCTGCGCTTCGCGCGCCGCTGCAGCCCGGGCGCGCGCATCCCGGTGCGCCGCATCGCCCCGCACGACACCTCGGGCACGCTGCGCATCGACGAGACGGCCCAGTCGCACCTCGAGCTCGTGCGCGCCGCGGACGGGGGCCGCCGCGGCACGCTGCTCGACGTCGTCGACTGCACGGTCACCCCGGGCGGCGCCCGCCTGCTGCGCCGCCGCCTGCTCACGCCGCTCGCCGACGTGGCGGGGATCCGCAGGCGCCTCGACGAGGTGGAGCTCTTCGTCTCGCACCCGCGCGCCCGGGGCGAGCTGCGGGAGGCGCTCGGCGGCGTCGGCGACCTCGAGCGCCTCAGCGTCCGCGCGCTCCTCGGCGAGGCCACCCCGCGCGACCTCGGCTGCCTTCGCGACGGCCTCACGGCGGCCCCGGCGGCGGTCGCCGCGGTGCGGTCGATCCCCGACCTCGGCAGCGCGGCGGCGGAGCCGCTGCTCGCCGAGGCGGCGGCGCTCGATCTCGCCGCCGACGTGCGCGCCGAGCTGACCGCCGCGCTGATCGAGCGGCCGCCGCCCAACGCGCGCGAGGGCGGCATCTTCCGCGAGGGGTACGACAAGGAGCTCGACGAGGCGCGGGCCGTGGAGAAGAACGCGACCGAGCTCATCCTCGCGCTCGAGGCGAAGCTCCGCTCGCAGACGGGCGCGCCGTCGCTCCGGGTCAAGTACACGCGCGTGTTCGGCTGGTACATCGAGGTGACGCGCGCGCACGTCAGCAAGGTCCCGGAGACCTTCCGCCGCAAGCAGACCGTCGCGACCGGCGAGCGCTACACGAGCGACGAGCTCGACGAGCTCGCCGACAAGATCGAGCACGCCGGGGCGCGCGCGCTGGAGCGGGAGACGGCGATCTTCGAGCGCCTGCGGACCCTCGTCGCGAAGAGCGAGGGCCGGCTCCGCGCGCTCGCGCGCAGGCTCGCGGCGTGGGACGTCGCGGCCGCCCTCGCCGACGTCGCCCACCGCAACGACTACGTGCGGCCGCACGTCACCTCGGGCGAGGCGCTCGCGATCCGCGACGGCCGCCACCCGGTGGTCGAGCGCTTCGCGGCCGCGGGGCACTTCGTGCCGAACGACACCCGCCTCGACCTCGCGGGCGAGCGGCTCTGGCTGATCACAGGCCCCAACATGGCGGGCAAGTCGACGCTCATGCGCCAGGTCGCGCTGATCGTGGTGCTCGCGCAGATGGGCAGCTACGTGCCGGCGCGCGAGGCGGAGATCGGCCTCGTCGACCGGATCCTCTCGCGCGTCGGCGCGAGCGACAACGTCGCGCGCGGCGAGAGCACGTTCATGGTCGAGATGCGGGAGACGGCCGAGATCCTCCGCGACGCGACGCGGCGCTCGCTGGTGATCCTCGACGAGATCGGCCGCGGCACGAGCACCTACGACGGCCTCGCGATCGCCTGGGCGGTGGCGGAGCACCTGTTCGAGGCGGTCGGCTGCCGGGCCCTGTTCGCGACGCACTATCACGAGCTGACGGAGCTCTCGGCGCGCGCGCCGGGCATCGCCAACTACTCGGTCGCCGCGCGCGAGCACGGCGACGACGTGATCTTCCTCCACAAGCTCGAGGCGGGCCCCGCGAGCCGCAGCTACGGCGTGGCGGTCGCGCGCCTCGCGGGCGTCCCCGAGGGGGTGCTCGCGCGCGCCCGGGCGATCCTCGCGGCGCTGGAGTCGGGCGCCGCGCTGCCGGGCGGCAAGCACGCCTCGCTGCGCGGCCGCTCGCGCTCGGGCGCCGCGCAGCTCGACCTCTTCGTCCCGGCGCAGGCGGCGGTGCCGCCGGAGCAGGCGGCCGTCATCGAGACGCTGCGCTCGGTGGACGTCGACCGGCTCGCGCCGCTCGACGCGCTCAAGCTCGTCGTGAAGCTGAAGGGGCTGCTCGGCAACGGCGCGAAGTGACGGGCGGCGCGAGGCGACGGTGACCGCGCGCCGGCTCAGTCCGGCGCCGCGATCTCGCGGAGCTCGGTGCCGCCCGCGTACGCGTAGCTCACGAACGAGTCGAACCCCGTCACGAGCAGCCCCACGGGCGCGGAGGCCGCGATCCGGTGCACGCCGTCGCGCTGCCTCCCGGGCAGCACGTTGTCGGGCGCCTGCTTCTCCGGATCGATCGTCGCGAAGCCGAGCTGGCACCGGTACACGACGAACGGCGGCGCGCCGCGCCCGCGCTGCTCGTCCGTGAGGCCGTCCGCGGGCGCGATCTCGCACTCCTCCGCCCCGAGCTTCACGCCGTCGAGCTGCACGACGGCGGACGGCGGCGCGATCACGGAGATGAAGTCGAACGCGTACTTGTCGGGCGTCAGGAACACGTAGTCCTGCCGGAACTGCTCGACGGGCGGCAGGATGAGGAGGCTCGGGTCTCCGCCCGGCAGGCCCTGCCTGACCCCGGTCGCGTTCTGGCTGGCCATGATCTGCGACACGATCACCGGCTCGGAGCTCTCGATCAGGAAGTCGCCCCACGCCGTCACGTCGTGGAGCTGGCCCAGCGAGGACAGCGTGATCCGGTCGTCCGGCGGCGGCAGGGTCGTCGTGATCTCGGCGCCCTTGCTCGTGGCGGCCACGATCCTGACGTACTCCGGCTCGGGCACGATCTCGATGCGCGCGCCGGCCTCCTTCACCGTCTGCGACCGGTTCGGCGAGTGCGGCACGGCGAACCGCTTGCCCGTCGCGCGGATCGGGTCGAGCTGGTCCTCCAGGTGGTCGGCGCAGCAGCGCCGGTCCGCGAGCGTCCTGAAGTGGGGCGCGTCCGACGCCTCGCCGCCGGTGAACACCGCGATCGGCTGGTCGGCCTTGATGATCGATCCGGTGAAGTCCGCGTTGAACCCGCCGGTCTCCAGGTTGAGCACGTCGAACGCGCCGAGCTCGACCTCGATCGACCCGCTCGCCGGCGTCTCCGGCACGGGCCCGCCGCCGACCACCTTCGCCGTCGTCTGCACCTGCACCTTCGTCCCGTCGCGCGTCCCCACGATGGTCAGGAACGCCCGCAGGTCGATCGGGTTCAGCGGGTTGAAGTTCGTGTCCGGGTCGTCGGTGCTCGCGATGGTCTGCGGCCACCCGGTCACGACGTACGCGGTCGACATGACGCCCGGGTTGTAGGTCAGCGCCTCGCGCGGCTTCAGGAGCGACGCGTCGTTGGAGAACACGTTGACGTTCTCCAGCGGGTTGAACTGGTACGCCACGACGGGGAACTTCGACGTGATCTTGTACGCGTGGCGCGTGAGCGCCGTGTGCGTGCCGGTGTTGAACTCCCCCTCGGGGCTGCCGTCGACCTCGCGCGGCCCGAGCTTGAACACCTGGAGGTAGAGCGGCGCGATGATCGCGCTCGCGATCTCCACGGGCGCTGGCGGATCGCCCGGCGCGCCGTCGTCCTGGAAGATGTGGACCTCGTTCGGCACGTCGGGCTGCGGGTTCGAGATCACGACAGCGAACTGCTGCGCCGCCGCGTTGCTGGTCGCGTCGATCCGCGCGTTGTCGAGATCGACAGCCCAGTACTCGCACCCCACGTTGCTCCGCTCGACCTCGGCGACGGCGCAGAGCGGCAGGCAGCTCCCGCCCCGGCACGCCTCGCCGGCGCCCGTATCGCACGTGTCGAGCACGCCGCCGAAGCTGCCGTCCGGCTCGCACGTCACGACCTCCTGTCCCCGGCATGTCGTCGTGCCGGGCACGCACGGCCTGCATCCGAGCTCCACCGACGCGCACACGAGCCCCTGGGCGGCGCAGTCGTCGACCGTCACCCAGGCCGGCCCCGCGCCGGTCTCCTCGCAGCGCGCGAGGACCACGCCGCACCGGATCTCGCCGGTCGCGCACGGCGGCGGGGGCGGCGGCTCGTCGGGGATGTCGCCCCACCGCGTGCCGCGGTCGAAGCAGCTCGGCGAGAGCGCGAGCCCGAGCAGCGCGGCGACCGTGAGGGCCGCGGCCGCCGCGGATCGTCGCGCGCGGCGCCCTGTCCGGCGAGCGCGCGTGGTGTGGACCGGCTTGTTCATCACAGGTGCGCGCTGAAGCTGTCGAGGGAGTACGCCGCCATCCCCTGCGGCGTGAGCTGCCGGTAGACGAGCTTGCCGTAGTCGAAGCCGTCGATCCGCGCCCCGTACACCCCGAGGGTGATCGGCCCCGGCGGGATCGCGCCGTTGTCGATCCCGAGCTGCCGGATGTCCGGCACCTCGATCGCGTGCGATCCCGCCGGCACGGCGATGGTCCACCGGATGAGCCCGTTCCCGCTCGCGATGTCGTAGACGCTGAGGTCGACGGGCGCGCCCGCGCTGAACGTGGTGGCCAGGTGCGCGCCGTCCCAGGCGCGGTTCTGCGCCGGCGTCTCCAGGGTCGGCACGCCAACGAAGTCGCCGACGCGCACGGGCTCGCTCGTGGTGGTCGAGAGGATCCGACCGACGACGGACAGCGGCGTGAGCCCGGCCTGGCCGGTGACGGCGCGCGCCGAGGAGTGGTAGCTCGCGCCGAGCAGATCGCGGGTGAGCGGCGGGACGCCCACGAACGTCAGCCTCCCGTCGAACGGGATCAGCGGGCTCTGGGCGCCGATCGGCAGCGTGGCGAACCCGTCGTTGCCGATCATCAGCGACACGTTCGCCTGGATGCGGTCCGGCCCCTTGGGGCCCTTCGTGGGCGCGGTGACGTCCATCGCGAGGGCGTGATCGAGGGGCTGGTTCATCCGCACGAACACGTCCCTCGTCACCTCGCCGGGGAGCGCCGGGATCCCGCGGACGATGCCCATGGCGTACGCCGTGAACCGCGGCGGGACCACCGATCGATCCTCGAGGCCCGCCAGCGCATAGAGCGAGCGGTTGCCGGGGGCGAGGTACATCGTGAACCCGTGCCCGAGGTCCCCCGGCGTGGTCGGGGTGATCGCCTGGATCGCGGACGGCAACTTGAAGGTCGCGAGCGGATCGCTCCCCGTCGTGAACACGTACGCGACCTGGCGCTCGGTCTCGCGCTGCGGGGTCGGGACGTTGCTCCACGCGGCGCCGCCTGGGTCCAGCGACTCGTCCCAGACGAGCTCGCCGTCGATCACCCCGGCCGTGCCCACCTTGCCGCCGACAGGCGGCGGCGGATCGCCGGACGCGCCGCAGGCGGGCGTGAGCACCGGATCCAGGTACACGGTCGCCGTGTCGACAGGCACATCGACGAACGAGATCGGGCTGTGGCACGTCGCGGCGACCGTGACGGTCCGCGGGGCGTCGAGCGAGGCGTCCTCGAACACGGCGACGCCGGACGCGTCCGCCTCGCCGATGATCGCGGACGTCAGGCTGCTGCCCACGACGACGCGCGCCCCCGGGATCGGGTCGCCGGTGAAGTTGTTGTAGACGAGGACCCTGAGCCGCCCGGCGAGCGGCGCGCCGCTGAGCCCGCCCTTGTAGCCGTTCGTGCTGTCCTCGTAGGTGTAGCCGTCCAGCAAGAGGATCGTCTCGCCGCCGGTGGTCACCGCGATCGTCTTCGCGCCCGGCGTTCCCCGGGGCACGGTGCATACAAGCCGGGTCGGCCCCTCGACCGCGAGCGACGTGCACGGCTTCTGATCGATCCTCGCGATGGTCGTCGCGTCCCATCGCGTCCCTTGTCCGATGAGCTCGATGGTCGTCCCGCCGGAGATCGGCCCGCTCGATGGGGACGCGTACAGCGCGTCGTAGACGTAGCCGCCCGGCAGCGCCCTCCGGGTCGACGTGTCGTCGCCGTTCTGTGCGACGAGCTCGACCGGCCCTGCCGCGCCCGGGGGCGCGACCACCTGGACCCGGCTGGGATCGATCGGCACGATCGCGGACGGATCGACCTCGACGTCGCCGAACCAGACGCGGACCCTGGAGCTGAAGCCGTTCCCGTGGAGGAGGACGCGCTGGCCCCCGTTGAACGGCCCGTGCGTCGGGTCGGCGCCGAGCAGCGCGTGCGGATCGGCGCTCGGCAGCCCGGCGCTGGTGGACGAGGCCGTGGCCTGCGGGTCCACGCCGAAGTCGCCGCCGCCTCCGTCACCGTCGGTCTGCCGGCGGATGCCCTCGGGCGCCGAGGCGATGCAGGCGGACACGACGGCGAATCCTGCGCAACATGCGGAGAGCGAGGCGAAGCGTGCTGTAAGAAAGGCGGTTCGCACGGGCGGAGTGTACGTCATCGTGGAGGCCGGGACACGGCGCGGCACGGAGCGCTCGCCCGCGCCGCGCGCCCCCCGCCCGCTGTCGGAACGCGTCCAATCCAGGGCGAAACGACCGGAAAAGCGCGGGCAGCTCGCGGGAACCTCGCGGGAACATGGACCGCTGGCGCGGCGGCGCCGCCGCTTGACAAGCGGGACGCATCGGGGTAGCAAACCGCCCCCTCGTGCGGTCTCGTGACGAGGGGGACAGCAGAGGTTGAATCCTCGCTGTCGCTGCGAGCAAATCCACACGCTCTCCTGGCACCCACGGCATTCCGCGACCCGGTGCCCCATCGACACGGACGCTCCTGTCCGTGCGTGGGGTTGGTCGCGGGAGGGGGAGCGGCGGACCAACCGAAAGGACACAGCCGTGACTGATACCAGCTATTCCGAATCCGCTCCCGCGGCCGACACCATGCAGGCCGTTGCCCCCCAGCCGGGGGATTTCCCGCTCCCGCTGCGCTCGCTGCTCGACGCCGGCGTGCACTTCGGCCACCAGACGAAGCGCTGGAACCCGAAGATGCGGCCGTTCATCTACGGCGCGCGCAACGGCATCCACATCATCGACCTCGATCAGACGACGCGGCTCTTCAAGCGCGCGTACGACTTCCTGACCGACGCCGTCGGCCGCGGCGGCCACGTGCTGTTCGTCGGCACGAAGCGCCAGGCGCAGGACATCGTGCAGGAGGAGGCCCGGCGGTCGGGCATGTACTTCGTCACGAACCGCTGGCTCGGCGGCACGCTGACCAACTTCCGGACGATCAAGCAGGGCCTCGATCGCCTGCGCACCCTCGAGCGCATGAAGGAGGACGGGACCTACGAGCAGCTGCTCAAGAAGGAGGTCGTCCGCCTCGAGAAGGAGCGCGAGCGGCTCGAGAAGTACCTGGGCGGCCTCAAGGGCATGGGCGGCCTGCCCGCGGCGATCTTCGTGATCGATCCGCACCAGGAGTCGATCGCGATCAGCGAGGCGCGCAAGCTGAACGTCCCGGTCGTGGCCATCACGGACACCAACTGCGACCCGGATCTCGTCGACTTCGTGATCCCTGGCAACGACGACGCCATCCGCTCGATCCGGCTGATCACGGCCCGCGTCGCGGACGCGTGCGTCGAGGGCGCGCAGCGCCGCAAAGACCACGGCGAGGGCGCGCACGGCTCGCAGCCTCCGGCCGGCGGTCGCGGCCAGCGCGACGAGATCAACGTGTACCAGGGCGGCCGCGGCGGCCGCGGCGGTCCGCGCCAGCAGCAGGCGTCGTAGCGGCGGCGCGAGCCGCATCGAAGCGGCCCGACGGCCCAGGGGCCGGGAGGTGGAGCGATGTCGCCGCCTCTCGCCCCGGATCGGAGACCGCAGCGCGCCGAGGGCGCAGGGACAGAAATGCGAATTTCATTTCTCTGCGCCCTCTGTGCTTCTGCGGTCCGATCTGCGCATCGCGCGGGCGCTCGTGGTCATCAGTCTGAAGTGCGATGAAGAGGGGCCGCTCGACGCGGCTCCTTCCTATCTAGGTTGAAGGAGAAAGAGCCATGGCCGGCATCAATGCGCAGGCGATCAAGGAGCTTCGTGAGCGTACCCAGGCGGGGATGAGCGACTGCAAGAGCGCCCTCACGGAGGCCGAGGGCGACATGGAGAAGGCGGTCGAGATCATCCTCAAGAAGGGTCTCGCGAAGAGCGCCAAGCGGGCCGGCGCGTCCGCCACCGAGGGCGAGGTTCGCGCGGCGGTCGCGGCCGATCGGCGGAGCGCGACGATGGTCGAGGTCAACATCCAGACCGACTTCGCCGCGCGCAACGACGCGTTCCGGCAGTTCGTCGGCGACGTGCTCGCCGCTGTCGAGAAGGCGCCCGAGGGCGCGGACGTGAGCCAGCTCTCGATCGGCGGCAAGTCGATCGCCGACACGGCGACCGAGCTGACCGCGCGTATCGGCGAGAAGGTCGCGGTGCGCCGCTGGGATCGCGTGTCGATCCCGGAGGGCAAGTACGGCGTCGCGCACGCGTACGTGCACCTCGGCGGCAAGATCGGCGTGCTCGTGGCGGTCGAGGCGTCGAGCCAGGCGGTGGCGGAGCACCCCGAGGTGCAGAAGTTCATCGACGAGACGGCGATGCAGGCCGCCGCGATGAGCCCGCTCGTCCTCCGTCGCGACGAGGTCACGGCGGAGCTGAAGGCGAAGCAGCAGGAGATCTTCGAGGGGCAGCTCCGCGAGGATCCGAAGCCGAAGCCGGAGTCGGCGTGGCCGAAGATCATCGAGGGCAAGTTCAACAAGTGGTACTCGGAGGTCGCGCTCCTCGAGCAGGAGTCGGTCGAGGCGGCGTCGCGCGGCGTGTCGGGCCAGACGATCGACAAGCTGCGCGAGGCGGCCGCGAAGGCGGCCGGCGGCGAGCTCACGCTCACGCGCTTCGTGCGGTACGAGCGCGGCGAGGGCATCGCGAAGAAAGAGGACGACTTCGCCGCCGAGGTGGCGAAGATGGCCGCGAGCTGACGCGGTCCGATGCGGGGGCGCCTCGCCGCCGTCTCGATCGACCTCGACGAGGTCCCGAACTACCTCGCCCTCCACGGCCTCGCCGTCCCGGGTCGTCCCGGGGCGGCGGCCGCGCTGCACGCGGTCTATGACGCGGCGCTGCCGCGTATCGCCGACTTCGCTGCTTCCCACGGCATCCCTGTCACGCTGTTCGCGATCGGCCGCGACCTCGCGCGCCCGGAGAGCGCGGCGGCCCTGCGCGCGCTGAGCGACGCGGGCCACGCGGTCGAGAACCACTCGTACGGGCACCGCTACGACCTGTCGCGGCTCCCGCGCGCCGCGATAGCGGCCGACGTCCTGCTGGGCGCCGAGGCGATCGCGGAGGCGGTCAGGCGTCGTCCGACGGGCTTCCGCGCGCCGGGCTACACAGTGAGCGACGCGCTGTTCGACGCGCTCGACGCTGTCGGTGTCGCGTTCGACTCCTCGGTGTTCCCGTGCCCCCCGTACTACGCCGCCAAGGCCCTCGTGATGGGCGTGCAGCGCGCGCAGGGGAGGGGCTCGGCGGCGATCCTGGACACCCCGCGCGTGCTCGCGGCGCCGCGCCGCCCGTACCGGCCGGGGCGACCGTGGTACCGGCGCGGCGGCCGGCGCTTCGTCGAGCTGCCGATCCAGGTGACGCCCGGGCTCCGGCTGCCCGTCATCGGCACGAGCGTGGCGCTCGCGGGCGCGGTGGGGGCTCGGTGGCTCGCGCGCGCCTGCGCCGGCGAGGCGCTCGTGAACCTGGAGCTGCACGGGATGGATTTCCTCGACCGGCGCGACGGCCTCGAGGCGCTCGCGCCGTACCAGCCGGAGCTCCGGGTGCCGCTCGGCAGGCGGCTCGAGGCGCTGGGGGCGTTCGTGGAGGAGACGGCGCGGGGGGGGGCGAGGTTCGTGCGGCTGGACGAGGCGGCCAGGGAGCGCGGGCTCGTCGCGTGACGAGGGGTCGACGTCGCCCGGCGGCGCGAATTCCCTGACGAGCATGGTGCCGTCGGGTACCTTCCCGGCGATGGAGTTCGAGCGCCTCCAGGAACTCTACAACCGCTGCAACCCCGACGAGCCGCTGTCGCCGGGCGACGCGCGCAACGTGGACATCGACGTCAGCGGCGTCCGCGGGGCTCACTGGACGAACAAGCTCGCGCGGCAGATCGAGCTCTCCAGGACGCCGGTCTGCCAGCTCTTCACCGGCCTCCGCGGCACGGGGAAGAGCACCGAGATCCAGCGTCTGGCGGCCAGGCTCTCCGATCCGAAGCGGCGCAACCTCCTCACGGTCCTGATCGACGCGGATGACGTCCTCGACCTCACGGTGGAGATCGACATCTCGGACGTGCTCGCGCTCGTCCTGCTGCATACCGAGCGTACCGTCCTGGCCGCGGAGGGAGGCGACGCGGCCGACGCGTTGACGGACGGGCCTCACCGGCGGCTCTGGGCGTGGCTCTCGCGGACCGACGTGGAGATCGGCAAGCTGACGGCGGGCGTCGGGGCGGGCGCGAAGGCGGGCGTCGAGCTCAACCTGAAGACGAACCCGACCGTCCGCCACCGGGTCCGCGAGATCGTGGCCAGGCACCTGTCCACCTTCGTCCGCTTCGTGCACGACGAGCTCCGCGAGCTCGACTGGCGCGCGCGCAAGCTCGGGTACTCCGGCGTCGTGATCCTCTTCGATTCGCTGGAGAAGCTCCGGGGCACGAGCCTCACCTGGAAGCCGGTGCTCGAGAGCGCCGAGCGCATCTTCTCGACCGGCGCGCCCTACCTCCAGCTCCCGGTTCACGTGCTCTACACGATCCCGCCGGCGCTCGCGCGCCGCATGGTCGAGCCGCCCGTGTCGTTCCTGCCGATGATCAAGGTCCGGGACGCCGAGGGCAGGCTCCACCCCGAGGGCGTCGAGGTCGTCACGGAGCTCGTGAAGAAGCGCATCGACGATGCCGCGCTCCGCGAGCTCTTCGGCGAATCCGCGCTCCGGGACCGGATCCGGGCCATGGCACTGTGGTCGGGCGGCTACCCGCGCGAGATCGTGCGGCTGCTCCAGACCTTGCTCGAGCTGGAGACGTTCCCCGTCGACGGCAAGACGCTCGAGCGGGAGCTCCACCGGGCAGGGAACGCGTACCGGAGCATCGTCTACGACAGCGGCGCGATCCCGTGGCTCGCCACGGTGAACCGCACGAAGCGGCTCATCACGAGCAACGATCAGGAACGCGAGGCGGCCGATCACCTGCTCCAGAACAACGTGATCCTGCGCTACCTCAACGACGACGAGTGGGTCGACGTCCACCCGTCGGTGGCCGGGATGCAGGAGCTCGCCGGGCCCTCGTCCGACGCGACGCCCAACGCGACGAAGGACGCCGCCGCGGAGAAGGGCGTATGACCGGCGCCGCGGGCGGGGAGCGCTCGCGGCTCATCCGGGCGCTCGCGCTCTCGCGGCGGTTCCACCTGTACCTCGCGCGGTGCGCGAGCCCCCGCGCGGCGGATCAGCTCGTCGCGGCGCTCTCCGAAGAGCTTCCGCAGCTCGGGCGCGCCGACGTCCGCCTCGTCCGGCTGGAGCCATACAGCGCGCGGACCGAGGACACGCCGCTCACGGACGGCGAGCTCGCGGAGCGTGTGCTGCTCCCGCTCCTCGACCCGCCCAAGGAGCTCCGCGGCGCGACCCACCTGGTCGACGCGTCACGCGCGACGTATGCCGACACGGAGGGGTGGGCGCGGCTCTTCGCGCTCTGGAACGAGAAGCGCAACGTCCTGGGCCCGTCGCGCGGCGAGGTCGTGGTGATGCTGCCGTCCGGGCTCGTGTCCGTGTTCGCGGCCGCGGCGCCGGACGTGTGGTCCATCCGCAGCGGGGAGTACGGGATCGACGAGGATGCGAGCGCGCGCCGAGGCGGCCTGGAGATCCGGGCGCCGGGACCCCGCGTGGTGGTCCTCGACGACGTGACCTTTCCCACCCTTGCGGCCACTGCGCCGGAGGGTTCGCAGGCGCGGGCTGCGGACGCGTTGCTGCTGATGCAGGCGGTCCCGCCGCTCGCGCTGTTTGGCGGCGATCTCGTGGTCAGGCCCTGGATCGACGACGTCCTCGCCGCGCGCTGGGCCGCCGATCCAATGAACGGCGATGCCAGCCAGCAGCCCGGGCTATGGGGCGTTGCGCCGTCCGTCCTGGCGCAGCGGGATCTGCGCCGCGCTGACGATATGCTCGCCGTGCGGTGCTTCGGTGCTGCCGAGGAGCTCCTCGTCCATCTCCTGGAGTGCGCCGCGGATGACCAGATCGAGCTGACAGCCGTCGCGCTCTCGGAGCTTGCCATCGCGATCGCCGCGCAGGATCGCCCTGACGTCGCTGCCATCCATGGGAAACGTGCGCTCTCACTCGTGGGCGTCGTCCCCGGCGGAGGGGGCGCCAGGACGCCTGTATCGCCGTACGTGACGGCGGGGGTGCTGCGGGCCAACGCGTTCGTGCGCTGGTGCCTCGGTCATCTCGAGGTCGCGGAGCAGCTCGACCAGACGCTGGCCGCTCGGATGGAGGCGCCTGCAGAGGCGGTCCGATGGTTCCATCGGCCACTCGTCGCTCGATCGCGCCTTCTCCGGCTCGCCGAGTGCGGCCAGATCGCCGCGGCGCGAGAGCAGGTCCGCGTGCTGTTCGATTCCGGTCCGCACGCGGGATCGCGGAAGAAGCCTGTGCCAGAGGGGGCGATCGCACGCATTATCATCGCGGATCTCGAGTTTCTCTCCGGCGATCTCGACGCGTCGATCCGGGAGCTCGATCGAGCTCGCGTCGAGGGCCGGGCGTGGCCGGAAGAGCACGCGAGCCTCCGTCGTCGCAGCAAGGTCGCCACGGCGTTCGTCGAGATCGCTCGCGGAAACGAGGAGCGAGCCTCGAAGCTGCTCGGGCGTCCGAAGAATCCGCAGGCTCCCTCGCACTGGAGGGAGCCCGAGCCGGAAGGCGAGTTCCGGGCAGAGGCCTTCCACGCGATGACGTCCGGACTCCTCGCGATGGTCACGGGGGATCCTGTACGCGCCTGCACGTGGTTCGAGAGCGCGCGCGGCTTCATCGACGAATGGGGGCGCCTTGGCCTGGACCGGCGATCGCGCCTGCGCGCGCAGCTCCTCGCGGACCTGCTCCGGACCGCGCTCCGGCCCGAGGGCGACCAGATCGTCGCAACGGCGCACGATCTCGCCGGTCAATCGGAGGCGCTCCTGGGCGACACGGCGGAGGACCACGTGAGCCGCGTGCTCGCCGTGGCGGTGCACCGCGAGCTCGCGCGGCGCCTCGCGAGCGCCGGCGCTGGCGAGGCCCGAGCGGCCGCGCAGCGCGCCGCGGCGCTCGCCCGGCCGCTCGGCGCCCTCGGTGTGCCCGCGTGGGACGAGCTGCTCCGCGCCGCAGAGCGCTCGCTTTGAGTTTTCGCGTGCGCGGCAGGCCCGCGGCGCGGCTGTTGCCGACAAGGCCAAGGGAGATATTGATGCGATGCGTTGTGGATGCGTCTCCGGCGCGTCATGCGCGCGCTCCCGGCGTGTCGTGCGCGCGTTCTGGTGCGTCGTGCGCGCGTTCTGGTGCGTCGTGAGCGTTCCCGGGGTCTCCGGCGCACCGGGTCGACAGGCTTGCCGCGCGTCTCGCGGCGCCGTGCGCGCGTCTCACGGCGCCGTGCGTGCGTCTCGGCTCGGTGGTGCGTTGGCTCGACCGGGCCTGGGCGCCGCCCCGCCGTCGGCCTCCCGCGCGCCATCCGCTGTCGTGGAGCCGTCCATGCGGCGTCGTGCGCGCTTCCGGCTCCGCCGCGCGCCCCCCGCCGCCTGCCGTGCCGCCTTTCCGCCAGCGTTATCTCCTTCGGCACGCATCGTCAGCGACGGGATCTTGCCCAGCGCAGGTGCCGCTTTCCCCTCATTGACGCCCCCTCGTAGCCTCTCCTCCCATGGCCACTTCCAAGACCAAGAAGCCCGCGCCGGCGACCTCGCCGGCCGAGGTACCGACCCTCTCCTCCACCACCGTCACCCTCGACGCGCTCGCGCGGGAGCTCGGCCCCGCGGACGGCGCGTTCGCCGCGCGCACCTACGCGGGCATCCCCGAGGAGGACCTCGTCGCCGAGGGCACGCGCATCGATTCGCAGAGCCTCATCGATGACGTCCCGAACTTCGTCGCCTCCGCGCGGCGGATCCTGGGCTCGCTGTCCGAGGCGCAGCGCGGCAAGCTGCGCATGCCCGAGGCGCTCTTGCCGCTGCTCGTCGCCGAGGCGGGCAGGCTGCAGGCGATGAAGCGGTCGCACGACGCGGCGGCGGCCGAGGTCGCCGGCGCGCGGGCCGCGCTCGAGGTGCAGGGGCGCAGCGCGATGCGCGAGGGAATCGGCGAGCGCGATCTTTGCTACGACGGCCTGCGCAACGCGCTCGGCGCGCGCCGCATGGCGCGGGTCGACGCCATCGTGGGGCGTGCGGACTCCCCCGAGAGCCTCGCCAGGGGCCTCGAGGCGCTGGCGAGCTTCATCGAGGAGACCGGGCGCGCCGATCCGGTGCAGGACGCGCAGCTCCTCGAGGACTACGGCGTCGGCGCTTCGTGCGCGGCCGCGCTCCGGGCCACGGCGCAGCGGGTGCGCGGGATCGCCAGCGTCCAGGTCGCCGCAGGGCGCCGGGTGACGCAGCGCGCGCTCGATCTGCAGGACGGGCGGGTCGCGATCGTGATCGAGAAGATCCTCCGCGCCTTCAGGGCGGCGCGCCGGGTCGACGGGACCATCCTGGTCCCCGAACTGAACAAGGCGGCGTGGATGTTCGAGGCCCGCTCCGGCGGCTCGGGCAAGAAGGCCCAGCCCGGCGGAGCGAAACCCCCGCCTGCCGGAGGCGGCGCGCAGGGCGGCGCGCCCACGGCGGAGGAAGAGATGACGCCGATCCTCGGCGCCGATCTGTGATCCTCGTCCCCCGGATCATGCGCGGCGCATGCCGCGCGCAGCGGTGGGCTGACCGCTTCGCGCGGCGGCCCGCCGGCCGCCGGCACGCTAGCTCGCGACGAGCCGCCTCGCGACGATCATCCCGAGGGCGCCGGCGAGCAAGCAGCCGACCAGCGTGATCGTGATGTTGGCGAGCCCCGCTGCCCACGACTTGTAGTGGATGAGCCTGAGCGTCTCGTTGTTGAAGCTCGAATAGGTGGTGAAGCCGCCCATGAGGCCAGTGCTCAGGCCGAGGCGGAGCGTCGGCGACAGGAGCTCTGTCGACTCGGCGAGCTCTCCGATGGCGCCGAGCAAGAACGACCCGAGCACGTTGACGGCGAGCGTGCCGTACGGGAAACCGGCGCCGAGGCGCTCCTGGCACCACGTCGAGAGCCCGTAGCGGGCGAGGGTGCCCGCCGCCCCACCGAGTCCGATCCAGAACCACCGATCCATCGGCCCATCTTACCGCGCAGGCCGCCACCGCCGCGCTCGTCGGCAGCTCCCTTGCGTCCTTCCCGCCTCTGGCCCAACGCTCGCCCAGGTGAAGCGCCGCTTCAACACGACCGGCCCCTGCCGCCCTGATCTGCACTACATGATCCCGGCCGACAGCCGGCTGCCCGAGGCTCCCGGCCTCGTCGAGCAGATGGGCTACTTCGTCGTCCACGCCCCCCGGCAGACCGGCAAGACCACGGCCCTGCGCGCCGTCGCCGAGCGGCTCACCGCCTCGGGCCGCCACGCCGCCGCCCTTTTCTCCTGCGAGGAGGGCAGCGCCGCCGGCGACGACTACGGCTCCGCCCAGCGCGCCGTCCTGCGCGAGCTCGCACGCGCGGCCCAGATCGCGCTGCCGCCCGAGCTCCAGCCGCCCCCGTTCTCGCTCGAGGGCGACGAGGGCCTCCTCTCCGCGGCCCTCACCGGCTGGGCGCGCGCGTGCCCGCGCCCGCTCGTCCTCATCTTCGACGAGATCGACTCCCTGCGCGGCCGGGGCCTGCTCAGCGTCCTGCGCCAGCTCCGCGCCGGCTTCCCCAGCCGTCCGGAGCATTTCCCCGCCTCGGTCATCCTGTGCGGGCTGCGCGACGTGCGCGACTACAAGGTCGCGAGCGGCGGCGACCCCGAGCGCCTCGGCACCGCGAGCCCGTTCAACATCAAGCTCGAGTCGCTCCGGCTCAGGGACTTCTCCGAGGAAGAGCTCCGCGCGCTCTACGCCCAGCACACCGAGGATACCGGCCAGGTCTTCCTCGATGAGGCGCTCGCCCGTGCGTTCGAGGTCACGGCCGGCCAGCCCTGGCTCGTCAACGCCCTCGGTCGCGAGATCGTCGAGAAGATGGCGGTCCCGCCCAGCGAGCCCATCACCGCGCCGCCGCCCGGCCGCGACCCTACTCCGCCGCCTTCCTGAACTCGATGACCTGGCCGCCGTCGCCCTTGCCGCTGTCCGCCAGCGCCGGCCGGTTCACCCGCGAGATATGATCCGGCGCCACGCCGGCCGCCGCGATGAACTGGCGCGCCTGCTCGTTGTCGCCCGAGGCCAGCTCGTCCGGCGTCCCCGACGCCACGACCCGCCCCTGGATCACGAGGAACGCCTGGTGCGCGATGCGGAACGTGCTCGCCATATCGTGCGAGATGACCACGCTCGTCACCTTGTAACGCGCCCGCGTCTCCTCGATCAGGTCGTCGACCATCCGGCTCGTCAGCGGATCGAGCCCGCTGGTCGGCTCGTCGTAGATGAGGATCTCGGGCTCGAGCATCAGCGCGCGCGCCAGCCCCACGCGCTTGCGCTGCCCGCCCGACAGCTCCGAGGGCATCCGGTCCTCCTTGTTCTCGAGGCCGAGCGAGTTCAGCATGCCCACGACCTTGTCGCGGACGTCCTTCTTCGACATGTGCTTCCGGTGCTCGCGCAGCGGGAACGCCACGTTGTCGAAGATCGTGAGCGAGTCGAGCAGCGCCGCGTACTGGAACACCATGCCGAACCGCTGGCGCATCCGGTTCATCTCGTAGTCGTCCAGCGCGCCCATATCGACGCCGTCGACCCAGATGTGCCCGCTGCTCGGCCGCTCGAGCCCGATGAGCAGCCGCAGCAGCGTCGTCTTTCCCGCGCCCGATCCGCCGATGATCACCGCCGTCTCGGTCCGCCGGAGGTGCATGGTGATCCCGTGCAGCACCTTCGTCGGCCCGAACGATTTCTTGATGTCGTCGACGAAGAGGTGGTCCTCCGGCAGCCAGCCCGGGGGCATCTCGCGCGCCTGCTGCGCGCCCCCCGGCGCGGCCTCGGTCCCGTTCCCGGGAGGCCGCCCGTTCCGGGGGGGCTGGCTGGGCGGCCTTCTCGACATCGGCGCGTCACGCTACCACGGAGGGGGCCCCCGCAGGACGGCGATCGCCTTGCATTGCCGTAAGGCGCAGCACGCGCTTGACGCGGCCGGGCGTGGGACGGAAACGTTGCTCATGACCGACGACATACTCAAGGCAGCCCTCGACACGGCCGAGGCCAAGATCGACAAGGACGGCTGGGCCGAGCTCCCCGAAGGGCGGCTGCTCACGCTCTACGTCGCCCACGAAGGCGTGTCGCTCCCGGTGACCAAGATCGAGGCGGTCTCGAGCGTGGGCGGGCTCCTGAAGGCCCGCAGCACCAAGGGCGAGACGTTCGTGCTCGCGCTGAAGGACGTGTTCGCCATCGCCCTCGACGGCGGCGGCAAGGGAGCGCAGACCAGGAAGGCCGGCTTCCTGGGCTGATCGCGGCGTCACCTTCGTATGGGCAGATCGCCGAGAGCGGGGGGAGGTCCTGGGGGGCGGGCCGCCGAGCGCGCCGTCGACCTGGCGCTCGCCGAGCTGCAGCGCCGGTTCGGCCTCGGCCGCAGCCTCGCCGCCCCCGGGTGGGTGCGCGAGCGGGTCCTCGCCGTCCTGAGCGGCGTCGCCGCGCGCCACGGCGTCTCCCCGCTCGCGGCCGCCGAGCGGCTGCACGACGACAGGGTGGCCTCCGAGGAGATCGTCAGCGCCCTCCGCGTGGGCGAGACGCGGTTCTACCGCGATCCCATCATCTGGGAGGCCATCGTCTCCTCGGTGCTGCCCAGGCTCCCGCCCGACCTCCCCATCGCCGGCCTCTCGGCCGGCTGCAGCACCGGCGAGGAGGCCTATACGCTGGGGATGATCCTCGCCAGCGCCGGCCGCCGCTTCAGCGTGCTCGGGGTCGACCGCGCCCCGGCGGCGATCGAGGCGGCGCGCGAGGCCGTCTACTCCCCGGAAGCCGCCGAGCAGCTCCCCCCGGCTCTGCTTCAGCGGTACTGTGAGCAGAAGGGCGGAGCGCTGCACGTCTGCCAGAAGCTCCGCGACGTCGTATCCTTCGAGGTCTGCGACCTGGTGCACGCCGTACCGAGCGGCGGTTTCCAGATCATCTTCTTCAAGAACGTGCTCCTGTATCTCGCTGAGCCGGCCGGCGACGCGGTGGCCCGCCGCCTCGCGGCCGAGCTCAGCCCGGGTGGGCTGCTCTTCTCGGCCGCGAGCGAGGCGCCGCGGCTCTGCAGCGCCGGCCTCACCTCGGTCAGGGTGAACGCTCACGTCACCGCCTTCCGCGCCCCGGGCTCCTGAGAGAGCTACACCACATCGAATGAGCTTCGACCTCTCCCCCACGTCCAGGCCCAGCGGGCTCGCCGAGCTCCGCGCCGCCTACGCGCGCGAACGCGCGGGGCTCGACCGCACCGTGCCGAGCGGCCCCACGCCCGCCGCGGATGCCTCCGCGCTCGGGGTCGCGCTCGGACGGCGCCACGCGAAGCTGCTCGACGACCTCCTGGTCCGCCTCTTCCACCTGCTGCGCGAGTCCGGCACGCCGGGCCGCGCCGCGTGGGATTCGGTCGCGATCGCCGGGGTCGGCGGCTACGGTCGCGGCTCCGTCGCGCTGCGGAGCGATCTCGACGTGCGCATCCTCGCCCGCGACGCCCAGCGCGCCGGCGCCATCGCGGACGCGCTGCTCTACCCGCTCTGGGACATGGGGGTCACCGTGGGGCACCAGGTCGTCACCATCGACGACCTCGTCGAGGGCGCGCGCGAGGATCTGCCCACCGCGACGAGCCTGCTCGACTGGCGGCACGTCGTCGGCGACGCGTCGCTGTCCGAGTCGCTCTGGCAGCGCGCCGCGATGGGCATCTTCGCGCACTCGGAGCTGCCCCGCTTCATCGAGCGGCTCGGCAAGGAGATCTCGCAGCGCCACGAGCGCTTCGGCGGCTCGGTCTACCTGCTCGAGCCCGACGTGAAGAACGGCGCGGGCGGCCTGCGCGATCTCGACGTCGCCCGCTGGGCGGCGAAGGCGCGCTACGGCGTCGGCGAGTTTGACGCGCTGGTCCGCTTCGGCGCGCTCGTCGCCCGCGAGGCCGAGGAGATCCGCGGCGCCGCGGAGATGCTCTGGCGCATCCGCAACCTCCTCCACGCCCACTCCGGGCGGCGGACCGACCGGCTCACGTTCGACGAGCAGGAGCTGTGCGCGGGCGCGCTCGGCTACAGCAAGGGCGCGGGGCCTGCCGGCGACGGCCAGAAGGCCGCGCCGTCTCCCGACGAGCCCGCCGTGTCGCCCGAGGCGATCGAGCGCATGATGAGCGACTACTACAGGAGCGCGCGGACCATCTCGCGCGCCCTGGACGTCATCGTCTCGCGCGCCACGCCGACGCTGACGCGGCGCCGCCGCCGCGACGAGGATCTCGGCCGCGGCGTCCGCCTCTTCGACGGCTGCATCACGATGAGCGATCCGGATCTGCTCCAGACCGACCCGGCCATCGCGCTGCGGCTCGTGTCCGAGGCCGTCGAGCGCGGCGTCCCGCTCCTGCCCTACGCCCGCGGGGCGATCGTCCGCGCCGCCGGCGATCCGGCGTTCTGCGCGGCGCTCCGCGAGAGCCCCGAGGCCGCCGAGCGGTTCCGGACCCTCGTCGCCACGTGCAAGGAGACGTCGCTCCAGAGCGGCTCGGTCGTGCGTGAGCTGCACGACCTCGGCCTCCTGCTCGCGATGATCCCCGAGTTCTTGCCGGTCGTCGGGCGCGTCCACCACGACGTCTACCACGTGTACACGGTCGACGTGCACTCGGTGGCCGCTGTCGATCGGCTCGCGGCGCTCGTGCGCGGCGAGCTCGCGGGCGAGTTCGGCCTCCCGTGCCGGCTCGCCGCCGAGGCGACGCGGCCGACGATGCTGTTCTTCGCCACGCTCCTGCACGACGTGGGCAAGGCGATCGGCGGCACCGATCACAGCCGGCGCGGCGCCGAGATGGCGAGGAAGATCCTGGAGCGGCTCGGCTTCCCTCCGGAGGACATCGACGAGGCGTGCCACCTCATCCTGAAGCACCTCGTCATGTACCTCATCGCGACGCGGCGCGATCTCGACGACCCCGCGACGATCTCGGAGTTCTGCCAGGAGGTGCACGGCCGCGAGGGGCTGCGCGACCTCTACCTGCTCACGGTCGCCGATCTGTCGACCACGAGCCCCACGTCGATGACGTCGTGGAAGGCGCGGATGCTCGACGAGCTGTACCTCTCGGCCGACGCGGCCCTGCGCGGCGCGCGCGAGGACGGCGGGCCGCTCGGCGTCGACGATCAGCGCATGGCCCGCGCCATCAGCGACACGGTGGGCGCCCTCGAGGACATGCCGGCCGCGAGCGAGGCGGAGCGGCGCGCGCAGCGAGACTTCCTCGCCCGCTACCTCGCGTCGATGCCCGAGCGCTACCTCCTCGCGAACAGCCCGGTCGCGATCGCCGCGCACGCCGAGCTCGCGCGGCAGCAGCAGGGCGACGGCAACAGCGTCTCGGTCGCGCTCGTGCCGTCGCGGCACCCGGAGGCCGCGGAGCTCTGCGTTGTCGCGCCGGATCGCCCCGGCCTGCTCGCGGCGATCACGGCGGCGCTCGCCGCCTCGCGCCTCGAGGTCCACGCCGCGCAGATCCACTCGCGCGCGTGCGACGACCAGGGCCTCGACGACGGCGGCGCGATCCGCGCGCGGGCGAGATCGTCCCCGCCGGCGGGCGTGCGCCTCCAGGCGGTCGACCTGTTCTGGGTGCGCGACCGCGGCGAGGGGGTAGGGGGCGTGGCCCGCGCGATCCCGAAGCTCATGGCCGACATCCAGGCGGCGCTCACGGGCCAGATCTCCGGCGCGGAGCTCGCGAAGAAGCGGCGGGGCGGCGCGCTGCGCGAGCGCCCGACGCCCAAGGTCCGGACGCAGATATCCATCGACGACCGCGCCTCCCACCACACGGTGATCGAGGTCCTCACGCGCGATCGCCCCGGCCTCCTGTTCGCGGTCTCGGACGCGCTCTACCAGCTCGGCCTCTCGATCTCGGTCGCCAAGATCAACACGGAGGGGACGCGCGTGGCCGACGTGTTCTATGTGAGCGAGGCGGACGGGACGAAGATCTCGAACGGCAAGCGGATGCAAGAGGTCGAGGAGCGGCTCCATGCGGTGCTCCAGGGCCTGGACGGCGAAGGGAGTGTCGTATGAACGAGAGGTGGTTGTCGCGCGCGGCGTGGGCGAGGCCCGCCGCTCATCGGGTGGTTGTGGCGGCGGCGGTCGCGGCGGTCGCGGCGTGCGTCACAGCGTGCGGTGGAGCGCAGGAGCCCCCGCGCGAGCAGCTCTTCGCCGATCCGCCCGAGGGCAGCGACGCGGCGACGTCGAAGGGCGCGTCGTCCACGGCGCTGGATCGGGGCGTCGCGTACATCAAGAACGAGCGGTACGAGGAGGCGAAGCAGCACCTCCTCCAGGCGATCGAGCACGAGCCTGGCAGCGCCGAGGCGCACTACTACCTCGGGCTCGCGCGCGAGAAGACGAACGACCGCGCCGGCGCCGAGGCGTCGTACAAGAAGGCGCTGGCGAGCGACCCGAAGC
The DNA here is from genome assembly GCF_001589285.1 of Sorangium cellulosum. GTDB lineage: Bacteria > Myxococcota_A > Polyangia > Polyangiales > Polyangiaceae > Sorangium > Sorangium cellulosum_G. Next base: position 37,221 of record NZ_JEMA01000255.1, read on the forward strand.
TAGAGGCCGCCTCGCTGAACCTGGCGGCGCTCTACCTGGACGAGCCGCCGCGCCCCGACGAGGCGATCGCGGTGCTCACGAAGGCGATCGAACAGACGCCGGACCGGGCCGCGCTCCACCAGAACCTCGGCTACGCGTACGGCCTGAAGAAGGACGTCGCGAACGCGAGCAAGCACTACGAGGCGGCGCTCAAGGCCGAGGACACAGCGGCCACGCGCTTCGCGTACGGCGCCATGCTGTTCGAGGCGAAGGAGCTCGACCGGGCTGCCGCGGAGCTCAAAAGGGCGCTCGCCGCGACCGGTGACGACGTGGCGACGATCGCCACGATCGGGCGGATGCTCGGGCCGGCGAAGGCGTACGCGGACTGCGTGGCGGCCTTCGACCGCGCCATCAAGCTGAAGCCGGAGGCCGAGTTCCACGTGCGCCGCGGGACGTGCCGCCACGAGCTCGGCGACGAGCCGGGGGCGCGCGCGGACTACCAGGCGGCGATCAAGGTGGAGCCGCGGTTCGCGGCCGCGCACTACTACCTCGGCCTGTCGTTCCTGGCCGACCGCAAGCCGCAGAGCGCGCTCGCGGCGCTCACCGAGGCCGGGAAGCACGGCGGCGACACCGAGATCGGCAAGCGCGCCCGCGCCAAGGTGAAGGAGCTCAGCGCCAGGCTCAAGTGACGCCGTCGCGCGGCGGCCGCGCGCCGGAGCGCCGCGCCCGGGCCAGCAGCGGGCGCCGCGCCAGCGTGCGGCATCGATCGAGCGCATCGCGCGCAGCCGGCGCCGGGCAGGCGCCCGCCCGCGCGCGGAGGCTCACGCGCCCAGCAGCGCGATGATCCTGTCCAGCTCGTCGAGCGAGCCGTACGTGATGCCGAGCTCGCCGCGGCCCCCCTGGTCGCGGACCTCGACGCGGGTCCCGAGCCGGCGCATGAGGCGCGCCTCCAGGTCCTTGATCGCCGGCGACTTCCCCGCGCGCTTCTTCTCGCCGGGCTCCTCGCCGTCCGTGGCCCCCCGGGCCTCCTTCTCCTTCGCCGCCTTGATCAGCGCCTCGACCTTGCGGACCGGGAGCTTGCCGTGGACGGTCCGCTCGGCGACGTCGGCCATCACCTTGTCGCTCGGCGCACCGAGCAGCGCCCGCGCGTGACCCTCGCTGAGCTCGCGCGAGATCACCATGGTGCGGATGCGCGGCGGCAGCCGGAGGAGCCGGAGCGAGTTGACGATCGTCGTGCGGTCCTTGCCGACGCGCTCCGCGAGCGTCTGGTGCGTGTAGCTGTGCTCGCGCAGCAGCCGGTCGAACGCCTCGGCGATCTCGATCGGGTTGAGATCGGCCCGCTGCACGTTCTCGACCAGCGCCAGCTCGAACGCCTCCTTGGGGGAGACGTCCTTGACGACGACGAGCACCTCCCGGAGCCCCGCGCGCTGCGCCGCGCGCCACCGCCGCTCGCCCGCGATGAGCTCGAAGCTGTCGTTGCTGGACTGCGTCCTGCGCACGATGAGCGGCTCGATGAGCCCGTGCTCGCGGATGCTCCCGGTGAGCTCCTCGAGCTCGGTCTCGTCGAAGTGCTGCCGCGGCTGCCCCTTCTGCGGCACGATCTTCTCGATCGCGCACACGAACACGCTGCGCCCTTCGGCCGCCGTCGGTGTCGCCGGCGGCGCCGCCGGGAGCAGGGCGTCGAGCCCCCGTCCGAGCGCGCGTCGCGCCCCTTTCTGATCGGCATTCATGATCTGGGTCGTGCGTCCCTCTCGCGCGCTCCGGTGGTGGGCGGGGGTGAGGGCTCGGCCTGCGGCTCCGCCTGGGCGGCGTCCCCGCGCTGCCGCTTCTTCGGGTCCGCGGCGGCGGGCGCGCCGTCCAGGATCTCGCGCGCGAGGCTCAGGTAGCCCTGCGCGCCCTTCGACTGCGCGTCGTAGAGCAGCGCCGGCTTGCCGTGGGACGGCGCCTCGCTGAGCTTCACGTTGCGCGGGATGATCGCGTCGAACACGCGGAAGTGCGCCCTCACCTCGTCGGCCACCTGGTGCGTGAGCGAGTTGCGCCCGTCGAACATCGTGAGGACGACGCCCTCGACCGTGAGCTCCGGGTTGAAGGCGCTCCGCACCCGGTCGATGGTCGCCATGAGGTGCGTCAGCCCCTCGAGCGCGTAGTACTCGCACTGGAGCGGCACGAGCACCCGGTGGGCGGCGGTGAGCGCGTTGAGCGTCAGCAGGCCGAGCGACGGCGGGCAGTCGAGGACGACGAAGGCGTACCCCTCGAGGTGCGGGCGCAGCGCGTGCCGCAGCCGCACAGCGCGATCGTCCGCGTCGACCAGCTCGAGCTCCGCCGCGACGAGGTCCTGGGTCGCGGGCACCACGTCGAGCAGCGGCACCTCGGTCGCGACGACCGCCTCCTTCAGCGTCGCCCGCCCGATCAGCACGTCGTAGAGCGACAGCTCGAAGCTCCCGCGCCGCACGCCGACGCCGCTCGACGCGTTCCCCTGCGGATCGCAGTCGACGAGCAGGGTCCGGCGCTCCGCCGCGGCGAAGCTCGCGGCCAGGTTGACCGAGGTCGTGGTCTTGCCGACGCCCCCCTTCTGGTTGGCGACGGCAAAGACGACAGGCGAAGGCTTGGGGGCGGAACCGGTCTTGCCGGGCGCGCCCCCCTCGTTGGGCGATGGCATCGTGCTGTGTCGCGTCCGACCCGGCTGCTTACACGACCCCCACCGGCACGTCGAGAGATGCGGCGCCTCGGCCTGCTGGTTCGACCGGACGCGCGCGTCCGGCCCAGCGCGCCGTTCGCTCGCCGGATTGTTGGCCTGAACGGCGGGGATGTATACAGTGACCCACATGTCGCTTGATGTGGTCAATGGTGAGCGCGCAGCGGGGCGGTCGATCCGCGGGCGCGCCTCGAGGCGGGGCCGTTGCTTCGGCCTCGGTGGGGCGCTGCTGGCTTGCGGCGACTCCGGCCCTGTCGACCGCGTCCTTGCCCGCGCGTTCTGGTGCGACGGGCGCGCGCCTGCGTTGCTCGCGTCTGCGCAGGTCCTCGTGCTTTCGCCTTCGCTTCAACGCAGGTCGGCGACCGGCTCGCCCCGTCGTCTGCCCTCGACGCGCGTCGAGGGGCAGCGCTGACCGCCCCTGGATCTACGGACGTGATGCCCAGCTTCGCCGAGCAGACCGACGCCCCGACGTCGCCTCGGCACATGTGAGGAGGACAGATGCCGCTTCCCAAATCGTATCAGAACTTTGCCGAGTTCGAGCGGGAGATTCTGCGCCCGAACCGCGTGGGCTTCTCGCTCGAGGACATCGTCGAGGACGAGGGATCCTTCGACGCTGAGCTCGATTTCGAGAAGGATCCCTTCGACGTCTCGGACGACGATTGAGCGCGGCCGGCGCGTCGCGGGTGAGCCTCGTCGCTCCCGCTCGCGCCCCGCGCCGCCCGCTGCGCCGCGACGCCGTCGACGACGGCGCGCCGCGCGGCGATGCACATCAGCTTGCACGATCCCTCCCGGGATCCGAGCCCCGGCGGCCGCCTCTCCGCCGGGGCTCCTTTTTTTCAAGCAGCGTCCTGTCGCTCGTCTTGACCCCCCCAGCGACGCGTGGCACGAGTGCCGCCCTTCGAAAAGAACGCCATGCAAGTCAACGTCGAAAAGCTTTCTCCCGTGCTGATGGAGTTTCAGGTGGAGGTCCCCGCGGACCGCGTCCGGAGTGAGGTCGACAAGGCCTATTCGGCGCTCCAGCGGACGGCCCGGGTCCGGGGCTACCGGCCTGGCAAGGCGCCGCGTCAGGTGCTCGCGCACCTCTACGGCGGCCGCATCCACGCCGATGTCGCCCAGCGGCTCGTGGACGCCACGCTGAACCAGGCGCTCGCCGACAAGCAGGTGCAGCCCCTGTCTCAGCCGGCGATCGCGCCCACCGAGCTCCGCCCCGACGACACGTTCTCCTACAAGGCGCGCTTCGAGGTCCGCCCCGACATCGCCGAGGTGAAGTGGGAAGGCTTCGAGGTGAAGCGCCCCTCGACCACGCCGTCCGAGGAGATGATCGACGCCGAGATCACCGCCCTGCGGCGCGAGCACTCGACGCTGCAGGCGCCTGAGCCCGAGCGCCCCGCGGCCAAGGGCGACATGGCCACCATCTCCTTCACCCTGGAGATCGGCGGCGCCCTGCGCGACACGAAGGAGCAGGAGATCGAGACCGAGCTCGGCAGCGGCCAGATCTTCAAGGAGATCGAGGACGCCCTGCACGGGATGACGCCCGGCCAGTCGAAGGACGTCCAGGTCACGTTCTCCGAGCAGCACTCGAACGCGGACCTCCGTGGCAAGGAGGCGATCTTCCACATCACGCTGAAGGACCTGCGCGAGCGCATCTTCCCGGAGGTCGACGACGAGTTCGCGAAGGACTGCGGCGAGGAGAGCCTCCCCGCGCTCCGCGAGTCGGTGCGCAAGAAGCTCGAGAAGGAGCTGACGCAGCGGGCGAGCGACGCGGTCGCCGAGCAGCTCGTGATCGAGCTCTGCAAGGCGAACCCGATCCCGGTCCCGCCGTCGCTCGTCGATCAGCAGGCGCAGCTCGCCGAGCGCGAGCTGCTCGCGACGGCGCGCCGGCAGGGGCAGCGGATCGATCCGACGCCGGAGTTCCGCGCGCGCGTGCGGCTCGACGCCGAGATGAAGGTCCGCGCGGGCCTGGTCATGGCCGAGATCGCGAAGGCGAAGCAGGTCAAGATCACCGAGGCCGACCTCGAGAAGGGCTACGAGGAGCTCGCCGAGCAGACGGGCAAGAACGTGGCGAAGATCAAGGCGGAGTACCGCGAGCCCCAGAAGCGCGAGCTCTTCGCCGGGATGATCCTCGAGGACAAGATCCTCGACATCATCGAGGCCGCGTCGAACGTCACCGCGGCGGACCCGCCGCAGCAGCCCAGCGGCGCCTGATCCACCCCGGCCGCGACGGCCGACAGGGGCTCGGCGCGGCGCCCTCGCCGCGCCGCCCCTCCTCCGACGACATCGATCACCTCCAGCGCGCTGCGCGCCGGCGCGGCGCGCGCGTTCCGTGCGTTGCCCGGCGAGCGGTCGACGATTCCGGTAACCTCGGGCGCGTTCGGTCTTGCGATCGGACGCAGTCTGGCCCAGGAGTAGAGCCCCTGCCGCGCGGCAGGAAACCCCCCGGAGCACCGGATGACCCGACGAGTCGAAACCCGCACCCAAGCCATCGAGTTTCTCGAACGCGAGAAGGCCTACATCCTCCCGACGGTCACGGAGGTGACCCACCGCGGCGAGCGGGAGTGGAACATCTTCAGCCGCCTCCTCAAGGATCGCATCGTCTTCATCGGCACGGAGATCGATGATTTCGTCGCGAACGCCGTGATCGCGCAGTTCCTCTTCCTCGAGAGCGAGGATCCCGAGAAGGAGATCCAGGTCTACATCAACAGCCCGGGCGGCGTGGTGACGTCGGGCCTCGCGATGTACGACACGATGCAGTACGTGCGTTGCCCGGTGTCGACGATGTGCATCGGCCAGGCCGCATCGATGGGCGCCGTGCTGCTCGGCGCGGGCCGCAAGGGCCGGCGCTTCGCGCTGCCGCACGCGAGGATGATGATCCACCAGCCGCTCGGCGGCGCGCGCGGTCAGGCGACGGACATCGAGATCCAGGCGCGCGAGATCAAGAAGATCAAGGAGACGCTGATCGACATCCTCGTCGACGCCACCGGCAAGAACCGGGACGAGCTGGCGAAGGACATCGAGCGCGACTTCTACCTGAGCGCGACGCAGGCCAAGGAGTACGGCCTGATCGACGAGGTCTTCCCGAAGCGGAACAAGTAGGTGCCAGCGCCCCCTCGGCTGGCGGGCGTGCTCTGGCGGAGGGCCGGTGCGGAGCGGCGTCGAGCCGCGGCGCGACGTCGCGCTGCGTGGCGACGCCGCGCCGCGCAGCGGCGCCACGTCCGCGGCGCGCAGGCGCGCGGAGCTGCCGGGCGCGGCACGGTCGCGCGCGGTCGCGGAGCGCGCGGCGGCGTCAGCCGATGGGCTCCGGTGCCCTCGCCCGACCCTTGGCTTTCCCCGCAGCGCACGGTCTCATCTGGGGCTCGCGCTGGGGCGCCATCGGGCGATTCCCTGACTTCGGCCACAGGCTGGAGACCACCCCCGTTAGCTTGCGACGGTACGGGCACCGGACTAGAATCCGAGCGCGGCGTTTGGCTGCGCATCGCTGAAAATCCAGGGGACGGTGGAAGCCGTGCCCCTCTCAAGTTGGCGGGGCCGCGACGGCGGAACCCCACCTCTCGTTGAAGCGGCGGCGTCGGCAGACCGCACTGAGGGTCGAAGTGGAGCGAAGGCGGGACGATCACTCGAATGGCAATCTAAGCTGCTCTTTCTGCGGCAAGTCGCAGAAAGAGGTGAAGAAGCTCATCGCGGGCCCCACGGTGTACATCTGTGATGAGTGCATCGGGCTCTGCAATGACATCATCGCGGAGGAGGTCGAGAAGGACGAGCCGTACGCGGGGTCGACCCCGGTGCCCAAGCCCGCCGACATCAAAGCGACGTTGGATGAGTACGTCGTCGGCCAGAACCGCGCCAAGAAGATCCTCGCTGTCGCGGTGCACAACCACTACAAGCGCATCGACAGCCGGGTCTCCTCCGACGACGTGGAGCTGTCCAAGTCGAACATCCTCCTGCTCGGCCCGACGGGCTCGGGCAAGACGCTCCTTGCGCAGACGCTCGCCAAGATCATCAACGTCCCCTTCGCCATCGCGGACGCGACGACGCTGACCGAGGCCGGCTACGTCGGTGAGGACGTCGAGAACATCATCGTCCAGCTCCTCCAGAACGCGGATCACGACGTCGAGCGCGCGCAGCGCGGCATCGTCTACATCGACGAGATCGACAAGATCAGCAGGAAGAGCGACAACCCGAGCATCACGCGCGACGTCTCGGGCGAGGGCGTGCAGCAGGCGCTGCTCAAGATCATCGAGGGGACGATCGCCAACGTCCCCCCGAAGGGCGGCCGCAAGCACCCGCAGCAGGACTTCCTCCAGGTCGACACGACGAACATCCTGTTCATCTGCGGCGGCGCGTTCGTGGGGCTCGATCAGATCATCCAGCGGCGCATCGGCCAGAACACGCTCGGCTTCGGCGCGGACATCAAGGCGAAGAAGGACTTCAAGCTGGGCGATCTGCTCAGCGTCGTCCAGCCGGAGGACCTCCTCAAGTTCGGGCTCATCCCGGAGTTCATCGGGCGCTTGCCGGTCGTGGCGACGCTCCACGAGCTCAACGAGGAGGCGCTCATCGACATCCTCACGAAGCCGAAGAACAGCCTGGTGAAGCAGTACCAGAAGCTCTTCGAGATGGACGGGGTGAAGGTCAAGTTCACCCGGGGCGCGCTCGTGGCGGTGGCCCGCCAGGCGCTCGAGAGGAACAGCGGCGCGCGCGGCCTGCGCGCCATCCTCGAGTCGGCGATGCTCGACATCATGTACGACGTCCCGTCCCGCACCGGGATCAAGGAGGTCGTCGTGAGCGAGGACGTGATCGTCAAGCACGAGCCGCCGCTCATCGTGTACACGAAGGAGGCGGAGCTCGCGTAGCGCTTGCTCGGGGGGGCGCGGCCCAGGGCGCTCGGCGAGAAGCCCGCGCCAAGCCGAAGCGCGCCTCGCCCCCGAGAACCGCTCTTCCAGCGCGCCGGCGCCGCGCGCGTCCTCACGGGACGCGGGCCGAGCCGGCCGAAGTTCAGCAGTAGACCAGGAAACTCGTGACAACCGAGGCGGGGCTGCCCCGGCCTCCTGACACTCCCGGAAAGACGGCGGATGTTCTTCAAGAACGACAGTGATCGCGGCAAGAACGCACCCGAGCGCGGGATCGTCCCGTTGCTCCCGCTACGCGACATCATCGTCTTTCCCCACATGGTCTCCCAGCTCTTCGTCGGCCGCGAGCGCAGCATCGCCGCGCTCGACGAGGCGATGAACCGCGGCAAGGAGATCTTCCTCGCCGCGCAGCGAAACGCGAAGACGAACGATCCGACGCCGGACGACATCTTCGGCGTGGGCTCGGTCGGCGCGATCATGCAGCTCCTTCGCCTCCCGGACGGGACGGTGAAGGTCCTCATCGAGGGCAAGCGCCGGGCGCGCATCCGCCGTTACGTCCAGAGCGATGCGTACTTCCTGATCGAGTACGACGAGATCGTCGAGAGCTCTGTCTCGAGCGTCGAGGTCGAGGCGCTGATGCGCTCGGTCCAGTCGACGTTCGAGATGTACGTCAAGCTCAACAAGAAGATCCAGCCCGAGGTCCTGATGGCGGTGCAGGCCATCGACGAGGCCTCGAGGCTCGCCGACACAATCATCGCCAACCTGCCGACCATCAAGCTGACGGACCGGCAGGCGCTGCTCGAGATGGAGGAGCCGCAGAAGCGGCTCGAGCGTCTCATCGAGCTGATGCAGGCCGAGATCGAGATTCTCCAGGTGGAGAAGAAGATCCGGAGTCGCGTCAAGAAGCAGATGGAGAAGACGCAGAAGGAATACTATCTCAACGAGCAGATGCAGGCCATCCAGAAGGAGCTGGGTGGCGGCGAGCGCGACGAATTCAAGAACGAGATCCAGGAGATCGAGGAGGCCCTCAAGACCAAGCGGATGAGCAAGGAGGCCGCCGCCAAGGTCAAGAAGGAGCTCAAGAAGCTGAAGATGATGCACCCCACGAGCGCCGAGGCGACCGTGGTGCGCAACTACATCGACTGGATCCTGGAGCTCCCCTGGTACGACAAGAGCGAGGAGCGTTATGATCTCGTGGAGGCCGAGCGCATCCTCGACGAGGATCATTACGGGCTGAAGAAGATCAAGGAGCGGATCCTCGAGTACCTCGCGGTCCAGGCGCTCACGAAGAAGCTCAAGGGCCCGGTGCTCTGCTTCGTGGGCCCGCCCGGCGTCGGCAAGACGAGCCTGGCGAAGTCGATCGCGCGCGCGACGGGGCGCAAGTTCGTGCGTCTGTCGCTCGGCGGCGTGCGCGACGAGGCGGAGATCCGCGGCCACCGGCGCACGTACATCGGCGCGCTCCCTGGCAAGCTGATCCAGTCGCTCAAGAAGGTCGGGACGAACAACCCTGTCTTCCTGCTCGACGAGGTCGACAAGATGTCGACCGATTTCCGCGGCGATCCGGCGGCGGCGCTGCTCGAGGTGCTCGACCCGGAGCAGAACCACACCTTCAACGACCACTACCTGGATCTCGACTACGACCTCTCCGACGTGATGTTCATCACGACGGCGAACACGCTCTCTGGCATCCCGGTGCCGCTCCAGGACCGCATGGAGGTCATCCAGCTCTCGGGCTACACGGAGTTCGAGAAGCTGAACATCGCGGTGAAGTACCTCGTTCCCAGGCAGCGCAAGGAGTGCGGCCTCGAGGACGTGTCGCTCGACTTCACGGAGGGGGCGCTCCGGACGATCATCCACCACTACACGAAGGAGAGCGGCGTGCGCTCGCTCGAGCGCGAGATCGCGAGCGTGTGCCGCAAGGTGGCCCGGAAGGTCGTGTCGGACGGCAAGGACAAGCCGATCGAGGTCGTCGCGAAGAGCATCCCGAAGTACCTCGGCGTGCCGAAGTACCGGCTCGGAAGGCGCGAGGAGCGCGACGAGGTGGGGCTCGTGAACGGCCTGGCCGTGACCAACGTCGGCGGCGACCTGCTCCCGGCCGAGGCGACGGTGGTCCCCGGCAAGGGCAAGCTCGTGATCACGGGCCTGCTCGAGAAGGGGATGGAGGAGAGCGGGCACGCGGCGATGAGCTACGTGCGCTCGCGCCTCGATCGGCTCGGGCTCGAGGCGGACGTCTACCAGAAGGTCGACGTTCACATTCACTTCCCCGACTTCGTCCGGAAGGACGGGCCGAGCGCCGGCGTGACCATGGTGACCGCGCTCGTGAGCGCGCTGATGAAGGTGCCCGTCCGGCGCGATCTCGCGATGACGGGCGAGATCACCCTGCGCGGCCGCGTGATGCCGATCGGCGGGCTCAAGGAGAAGCTGCTCGCCGCCCACCGCGGGGGCATCAAGACCGTGATCCTGCCGAAGGAGAACCGGAAGGATCTCCGGGACGTGCCGCGGCGGGTGCTCAAGTCGCTGCGGCTCGTGCTCGTGGAGCACGTCGACGACGTGCTCCGGGAAGCGCTCATGCTCCCCGACGCCAACGCGATCTTCGGGCCCCCGAAGGACGTCCTGGAGTACCGGGACGGCGAGCTCGTCACCCAGGAGGCGCCGGCCAAGGTGCCGCCGGCCCCGGCGGGCGAGCCGACGCCGGCGGCGCCGCCCGCCGCCTGAGCGGTGCGCGAGCGCGCCGCTGGACGGATAGGCTGGCGGCGGGCGCCGAGACGCACTAGCTGGCGTCGCGATGATTCGACGCGCACTGATTTCGGTATCCGACAAGACGGGACTGCTCCCGCTGGCCAGGCGGCTCGCGGACAAGGGCGTGGAGCTCCTCTCGACCGGGGGGACGCAGCGGGCGCTCCAGGAGGCCAACGTGCCGGTCGTCGGCGTGGAGGCCTATACCGGCTCTCCCGAGGTGATGGATGGCCGGGTGAAGACGCTCCACCCCAGGGTGCACGGCGGCATCCTGATGCGCGGCGCGATCGACGACGACGACCTCGCGCGGCTCGGGGGCGCGCCGATCGACCTCGTGATCTGCAACCTCTACCCCTTCGAGGCGACGGTCCGGAAGGCCGGGGTCACGCACGCCGAGATCATCGAGAACATCGATATCGGCGGTCCGTCGATGGTGCGGAGCGCGGCCAAGAACCACGCGCGCGTGGCGGTGGTTGTCGATCCGGCCGACTACGACGCCGTGCTCGCCGAGATCGACAGGGCAGGTGAGGTGTCGAGCGCCACGCGCCGCCGGCTCGCCACGAAGGCGTTCGCGCACACGGCGGCCTACGACGGGATGGTGGCCGGCTATCTCTCCTCGCTGCCGGAGGAGGGCGAGCCGAACGCCGCGGAGCGCGAGGCGTATCCGCGCTTCCTGACGCTCGCCCTCGAGCGGGCCTATCCGCTCCGGTACGGCGAGAACCCGCACCAGTCGGGCGCCTTCTACCGCGAGCGGGGCGCGGCCGCTGGGTCGCTCGCGCTCGCGGAGTCGCTGGGCGCGGGCGGGAAAGAGCTGTCGTTCAACAACCTCGTCGACGTGGACGCGGCGTTCGAGGCGGTGCGGGAGTTCACCCAGCCCGCCGCCGTCGTGGTGAAGCACACGAATCCGTGCGGCGTCGCGACGGCCGTTGATCTCGCGACCGCCTACCGGACGGCGCGCGAAGCCGACGCCGTGAGCGCCTTCGGCGGGATCGTCGCGCTGAACCGCGAGGTCGACCGCGCGGCCGCCGAGGTGCTGATCGAGACCTTCCTGGAGTGCGTGATCGCTCCCGCCTACACCCCTGAGGCGGTCGAGGTGCTCCGGACCAAGAAGAACCTCCGTGTGCTCGCGACCGGCGCGCTCCTGCCCGCCGACCACCGGGAGCTGACGTTCAAGCGCGTCGGCGGGGGCCTCGTGGTCCAGGCCCGCGACGCGACAGCGGCCGGCGAGGTCCGCGGCGGCAAGGTCGTGACGAAGCGGGCGCCCACGGAGCGGGAGATCGAGGCGCTCGAGCTCGGCTGGGGGGTGTGCAAGCACGTGAAATCCAACGCGATCGTGCTCGCGGTACCCGGGAGCACTGTCGGCGTCGGGGCCGGGCAGATGTCCCGGGTCGAGAGCGTGCGCATCGCCTGCAGCAAGGCGGGCGAGCGGGCCCGCGGGAGCGTCCTCGCGTCGGACGCCTACTTCCCGTTCCCGGACGGCCTGCAGCTCGCCGCCGAGCACGGGATCACCGCTGTCGCGCAGCCCGGAGGCAGCGTGAGGGACGCGGAGGTCATCGCGGCTGCCGACGCGGCGGGGGTCGCGATGGTGTTCACCGGGACGCGGCACTTCCGTCACTGACCCGCATCCTGGCGCCGGCCCATCACGCCGCCGGGGGGGAGGGCAGGTCCCCCCGGCCGGGGAAGGTGCTCGCCACGCGGCGCACGGGGCGCTTCCACGCTCGCAGAAAAGTTGACCTTTGGTCCTTGACTGTGATGATGGTCGACGCTGCGCCTGGGCAAAGCGCTGTGCGCGGCGTGAAGGAGCGAGCTGTGGGCGGAATCAGCGAGACGTGCAGCGTGTGCGGAACCGGATTCGAGGTCCAGTTCCGGTACCAGATGGAGGAGAAGGACGGCGGCTTCTCCTTCTTCTGCTCGCAGAAATGCCTGGAAAAGAGCCAACTCGGCGGGGAGGCCGGCGCCGCGCTCGCCACCTGCGACGCGTGCGCGAAGCGCTTCACCCCGGATCTCGTGTCGCAGGTGCTCTACGTCGCCGGGCGGCGGCACTACGCGTGCTCGCTGGGGTGCCGGACGCAGCTCGTGCGCGAGGCGAAGGGGGTCCGGCTCGGCGACATCGCGGCAGCGGCCGCGGTGCCGGCGGAAGGACTGCCGTCGACCCGCCGCGAGGTGCCAGCGGCGGGGGGCGCGCGCGCTGCCGCCGAAGCGAGCCAGCCGGCGGCTCCTGAGCGGGCTGGCCGGCCCAGCGCGCCTGGGGCGGCCGCCGCGCCGGCGATGCGTCCGGCGGAGCCACGGGGGCAGCAGGGGGCGATCGCGGTGCCCGTTTCGCCGGCCGGGGGAGCGAAGCGGGCAGCGCAGCCGCCGCAGCGTCCTGCCGGGGTGCCCCGGTGCCTGGCAGTGTTCAACCACAAGGGCGGCACCGGCAAGACGACCACGGCCGTGAGCATCGCGGCCGGGCTCGCGGCCCGCGGCAAGCGGGTGCTGCTCGTCGACACCGACGCGCAGGGGAACGTCTCTGTGTCGCTCGGCGCCGGCGCGGAGCGATCGCTCTATCACGTGCTCGTGATGGGGCTCCGGGTCGCGGACGCCATCAAGACGGTGCGCCCGAACCTGGATCTCCTGCCGTCCAACGAGACGCTGGCGGCCGCCGAGCTCTACCTGGCCGGGCGCCAGAACCGCGACCGTGTGCTCTCGGATCGGCTCTCCGCCGCGGCGGCCGACTACGACTACGTGGTCCTCGACTGCTCGCCGAGCCTCTCGCTGATGAACCAGAACGCGCTGGTGCTCGCGGACAGCGTGCTGGTCCCTGTCGCGTGCGATTACCTGTCGCTCGTCGGTGTCCGGCAGGTGATCAAGACGGTGAAGAACGTGAACGCGCTGCTGCACCACCCTGTGCAGATATGGGGCGTGCTTCCGACGTTCTTCGACGGTCGCGCGAAGATCGCGCGCGAGGCGGTGAGCACGATGACGCAGCACTTCGGGGAGCGCTGCCTTCCGCCGATCCGCCAGGCCATCAAGGTGAAGGAGGCGCCCGCGCAGGGCCAGACGATCTTCGAGTATGCGCCGGGCACTCCGGCGGCGGACGATTACCTGACGGTGGTCGACCGCATCATCGAGAGCCGCGAGCGCGGCGCGACCGGATCCGACGCCGGCGCGGCGCGCGATCAGGGGTCGTGGAGCACCGATCGGCCGGGCGCGGCAACGGAGCGGCCGGGCGCTGCGGTGGCTGGCGCATGAGGGACCCGCGAACGCGGCGTCCCGCAGGATGAAGGGACCCGCGAACGCGGGGTCCCGCAGGATGAAGGGACCCGCGAACGCGGCGTCCCGCAGGATGAAGGGACCCGCGAACGCGGGGTCCCGCAGGATGAAGGGACCCGCGAACGCGGGGTCCCGCAGGATGAAGGGACCCGCGAACGCGGGGTCCCGCAGGATGAAGGGACCCGCGAACGCGGGGTCCCGCAGGATGAAGGGACCCGCGAACGCGGGGTCCCGCAGGATGAAGGGACCCGCGAACGCGGGGTCCCGCAGGATGAAGGGACCCGCGAACGCGGGGTCCCGCAGGATGAAGGGACCCGCGAACGCGGGGTCCCGCAGGATGAAGGGACCCGCGAACGCGGGGTCCCGCAGGATGAAGGGACCCGCGAACGCGGGGTCCCGCAGGATGAAGGGACCCGCGAACGCGGGGTCCCGCAGGATGAAGGGACCCGCCGACGCGGGGTCTCACCGGGGATGGATCGGGCAGGGAGCTGGAGGAAGCAATGAAGAGCGAAGGCGATCTCGGGGGCGCCGCGCGGGCGCTGCTCGATCGCGACGAGGTGGAAGGTGTTTTGTCCGGGTCATTCTACACGCCCGCGGAAGCGCCTCGTTCGCGCGCGAAGACCCGGACGACCGGCGCCGGCGCCGCGTCCGAGCCGGGGGCTGCGCCGCCCGAGAGACCGCAGCACTACAAGGTCATCTGCATCTCGATGTACACCGAGGATCTCGAGCGCCTGGACGAGATGGTCAGCGCGCTCAAGGCGCGCGGGATGACGAAGGCCAACCGGAGCGCGCTGATCCGCCACGCCCTCTCCCAGGTGGACCTCGACAAGATCCCGAAGGGGATCTAAGTCAGCTTTTCAGGGGGACTTCCACGACATCCCACACGACGTTCACGCCGGCTTCTCCAGCATCGGCCGCGAGCGCCGCAGCGTCCCCTGGCGGCGCGCCGGCAGGACGATGGCGGGAGCCAGCCCGGCCTTTCGCGATCCGGCGCGCGCCGGAAAGACCACCCACAGGCGCCAGCGTCCACGGTACCGTGGCGCAGCGCGTCTTGCCCCGGCAACCGCGTCGGCGGCACGCGGCGTGCTAACATCGCGAGCGGTCGAGGCCTATACCGACGAGAGGGAACATGAACCAGAACTACGTAGGATACGGGGCCCGGTCATCGGCGATCCGTGCCGGCACCGATTCGCGCGAGCGCTTCCTCGTGCGAACGTACAATCACCTGTTCGGGGCGATCGTCCTCTTCGCGGCGATCGAGGTCGCGCTTTTCAAGACCGGCGTCGCCTCGGTCATCGCCCGGGCGATGATGGGCACGAGCTGGTTGCTGGTGCTCGGGGGGTTCATGCTCGTGAGCTGGCTGGCCAGCCGCGCGGCGCACACCTCCATGTCGAAGCCGGTGCAATACGCCGCGCTGCTCGGCTACGTGCTCGCCCAGGCGATCCTCTTCGTGCCGCTCCTCTACATCGCGGACATGGTCGCCCCCGGCGCGATCCAGAGCGCCGGGCTCGCCACGATGGCCGGCTTCGCCGGGCTCACAGCGATCGCATTCGTGACCCGCAAGGACTTCTCCTTCCTGGGCGCGCTCCTTCGCTGGGGCGGCATCTGCGCGCTCGTCCTCATAGCGGCCGGCGTGCTGTTCGGCTTCCAGCTCGGCACGTTCTTCAGCGTCGCGATGGTCGCGTTCGCCGGCGCTGCGATCCTCTACGACACGTCGAACGTCCTCCACCACTTCCCCGAGGACCGGTATGTCGGCGCCGCGCTCGAGCTCTTCGCGTCCGTCGCCATGCTGTTCTGGTACATCCTCCGCCTCTTCACCAGCTCCCGCGACTGAGCGGCACGCACCCGCTTCGGATACGGGCCCACCTCGGCGTTTTCGGTGCTCGGCGTACGGGAGTACGCCTGCGCGCCGAAAACGCCGATCTGGGCCCGTCTCCTGTGCGGGTGCGCGCCGCTCGGCGGGGCGTGTGCCGGAAGGCGCGCCGCTCGGCGGGGCGTTTGCCGGATGGCGCCGAGCGGCGGCGGGGCGTAGCCGGACGGGAACGCTTGCGCGCTCGGACGTGCCAGGGTCTCATGCGGCCGAGGAGCGACTGTGAGGAAGATTGCGTGGGCGCTGGTGGGGCTCGGGGTTGTTCTTGCAGCGTGCCGAGGGGGGGACGCGGAGAAGAAAGGCGAAACGGTCGCGGCCGTCACCGTGAGCGGCGCGGGCGAGGCAGAGATCCTCGCGCGGCCGCTCTCGCTCAGGGGCGTCAGCCTCGCAGGGGCGGAGTTCGCGGTCGACCCGTTCGGCAAAGGCACGCTCCCAGGCACCCCGGGGGTCCACTACACCTACCCGGATCCCGCGTTCTCCAAGGGATATACGTCCGCGGATTACTTCCTGG
Organism: Sorangium cellulosum; assembly: GCF_001589285.1. Classification (GTDB taxonomy): domain Bacteria; phylum Myxococcota_A; class Polyangia; order Polyangiales; family Polyangiaceae; genus Sorangium; species Sorangium cellulosum_G. The sequence goes on from NZ_JEMA01000255.1 coordinate 53,108, forward strand.
CCAGGGGGATGAACACCTTCCGGGTGCCGTTTCGCTGGGAACGACTGCAGCCCGCGCGCAACCAGCCGCTCAACGCCGCAGAGCTGAACCGGCTGAAGACGACCGTCAACAACCTGGTCGCCAAAGGCGCTTACGTGGTGCTCGATGTGCACAACTATGGGCGCTATGGAACCGGTGTCGTCGGCGCAGAGATCCCGAACGCGGATTTCGCCGAGTTCTGGGGGCGGGTGGCCGTCGAGTTCAAGGGCAACACGAAGGTGGTGTTCGCCCTCATGAACGAGCCGCACGACATGCCGACCGAGACGTGGATCGAGGCCGCCAACGCCGCGATCGTCTCGATCCGCAGCACCGGAGCGACGAACCTCATCCTCGTCCCCGGTAACGGGTGGTCCGGAGCGCACAGCTTCGATGCGACCTTCTACGGAACATCGAACGCCGAGGCGCTCCTCAAGATCGTCGACCCGAAGCAGGCCGTCGCGTTCGAGGTCCACCAGCACCTCGACGAAGATTCCTCGGGAAAATCGCCCAGTTGCGTCAGCGAGACCGTCGGGGTGGAGCGCCTGAAGGTGTTCACGGCGTGGCTCAGGAAGCACCGGAAAAAGGGGTTCCTCGGCGAGTTCAGCGGCGGGGCGAGCGCTGTATGCCTGAAGGCGATCGCCAACGTCGCGATCTACCTCGAGCAAAACAAGGACGTTTACGTGGGCTGGACCTACTGGGCGGCAGGGCCCTCCTGGAAGGACTACTTCACGTCGCTCGAGCCGCGAGATGGCGCAGACACGCCGCAGATGATCTCGCTACAAGCGCATCTGTCGGCGTCGGTTCGGTAGCCGGTGCCCCCGGGGCCGGCGGTCGCTTCTCTCAGGATCCGAAGAGGCCCTGCGCCGCGCGCACCAGAGAGAAGAGCAGCAGGCCCGCCAGCGCGACGAAGCCCCCCACCACGATCAGCAGCCCCGCATAGAAGCGGGCATCCGAGGGGCGCGCGCCGCCCTGGCTCCGCGCGGCGAGGTGCGACCGCAGGAGGTCGAGGTTGCGCACGTTCGCCTTGTAAGCCGCGTCGAAGAGGTCGCCCAGGAGGGGGATCATGCCGATCAGCGCCTCGAGACCCACGTTGAGCATCATGCGCAGCAACGTCGAGGCGGGGAGGCGGTACCGCGTCGCCGCGAGGACGATGTACATCGAGAGCCCGAAGCCGATGAGATCCCCGACGCCCGGGATCAGCCCGATCACCGCGTCGTAGCCGACCCGGTAGCCGACGCCGGGGATGCGAATGGCGTTGTCCAGAAACTGCCCGAGCGCGTTCAGGCGCCTCAGCCGTTCATCCTCGATGTCAACGGTCTTGAGCGCGGCGATGGGGGGCACGGGCATGGCGGACCGTTCTCCGGGATGCAAGGTGGAGCCTCTCAGGTAGTGCACCGCCCGCGCCCCATCAACCGCGACGCCGGAGGACCTGCAGGACAGGCCGTCGCCCAGGTCCGCGGTTTCTCCGGTTCCGGACATCGCGAAGAAGCGGACGGACGCAGGGCGCTCCGCGCTGTCGGAGTGCGGTGCCCCGGCTCACCGCGAGCGGGGACGGGCCGGCGCGCTGCGGGCAGAGGTCGTTCAGGAGCGCTCCCCGTCGCCCGGACGGAGAGCGCGCACGCCAACCGGGGCATATGCGTTGCTACTGCCGGTCGTCATGGCGACAGCATCGTTTTTTGGAGGCGCCCGGCGGTCCAGCTCCTCGGAGATCGTTCTCCTCGGGCAGGCCGCAGGGCTCGGGCTGGTGACCGGAATGCGTTCCATGCTGGGCGTGAGGATCCTCGCGTCCAGCGCCCGGCGTGGCGCGTTCGACGGGCAGAGCGGGAGCTTCTGGCGCGCGCTCCGCTCGCCGACAGCGCAGCGCGTGATGAGCGTGCTCGCGGGCGGGGAGCTCTTGTTGGACAAGCTGCCCTCCGCGCCGAGCCGCCTCTCGAGAGGGCCGCTGAGCGGGCGCCTCGTGATCGGGGCGCTCCTCGGCGCCGCGGTAGGCGCCCAGAGCCCCGAGAAGAACCTGCGCGTCGCCGGCGCTGTGGTGGGCGCCGTGGCGGCCGCGCTGGGGGCGCTCGCCGGCAACCGCGCCCGCGCGTGGATGAACCGCGGGACGCGCGTTCCCGCCCCGGTCGGAGCCATGATCGAGGACGCGATCGCCTTCGGCCTGGGCGCCGTGATCGCGCGCCGCTGAGCGGGCGCATGCGCAAGAGCGCCCGCAGGGGGCCTCCGGCCCGCGCGCACGTCGCTTCCTGCCACAGCGGGGCGCCGCTGCCGTTGCGGTCACGGCGCCGCGATGCATGCTGGCGCCCGCCATGCCGCTGAGGCCGCGCGCTCACCTCCGCCGATCTGGACTGTGCGGCGCCCTCGTCGGCATGGCCAGCGCGCTCCTCGGCGCGCTGGGCGCATCCCCGGCGCGCGCCCAGGGAAGGTACGAGTCCGCGCTGCTCGGCGGGCGATCCGCGCTCCTCGGGAGCACAGGGGTCGTGCTCGGCGTCGACGGCGCGGCGCCCTTCCTGAATCCGGCGACGATCGTGCGCATCGAGGACCGCAACATCGCGTTCTCGTCGTCGTTCTTCCGCTACGCGCATCGAACGCTGGCGGCGTGGCACCAGCCAGGTCCTGTCGACGCCGATCGGTACGGGGACCTCCGGCTCGACCGGACGACGGTGACCGACCAGGGCCTGAGCACCCTCCCTGACGCGACCTGCTACTTCTTCGACCTGAGGAGCGGCGCGCGAGACGGGAGTCCGGCGCGGGTGCCCGTCGGCCGCCAGACCCTCGCCGCGTGCCTCGCGAAGACGGAAGAGAGCGAGTTCGGGTTCGACGCGCTCGGGTTCTCGGGGGAGTCGGCCGGGCGCCGCGTGACCCAGGCGCAGACGCTCCGCTACAGGTGGGGGCGCTACAGCGCCGGCCCGTCGTGGAGCTACAGCGTCAACGACCGCCTCGCCGTGGGCGCCTCGCTCTCGGTCGTACGCACGCGGTACACGAGCGCGCTCAGCATCTCGAGCATCGTGGAGGACACCGGTACGGGCGCGGCCAGCAGCACGACGTACCAGACGGCGCTCTCGGGAGACTCGTGGGACCTCCTCGCGCACCTCGGGGCGACGTACCGGCTGACCCGGGTGTTCTCGGCCGGGATCAGCGTGAGGACGCCCAGCGTTCACGTCTTCGACTCCTTCGACGGGAGCTACCAGGACACGCTCGCGACCGGGACGGCGGCGGTGCGCCACTGGTCCGGCGCGGGGGAGTTCGTGGCGCCCTCTCCGGCCCGCGTGGCCGTGGGCGCGAGCGCGGAGTGGAGCAGGCTGCGGCTGGAGCTCGACGGCTTCTTCTACATGGGCCAGCCGGAGTTCGCGCGGATCGCCGCCGATCGGGAGGAGATCGCGATGGAGGCGGGGACGGTGACGAGCCGGCGGCAGAGCCGGTTCGGCGTCGTCGAGGCGGCGGCGCCCGTGGTCAACGTGGGGCTCGGCGCCGAGGTGTTCCTCACGCGCGATCTCAGCCTGGCGAGCGGCGTCGTCACGGATTTCAACGCGCTGTCCAGCCTGCGAGGACCCCTGTCCGTCGAGTCGAGGCTCTTCCTCGAGCGGATGAGCGGCGTGCACGCGGCGCTCGGCCTGGTGTCGTACACGCGGTACGGCGATCTCGTGTTCGGCGCGCGCTTCGATTACGCCGCGGGGCAGATGGCGGCGGTCAACACCTTCGCGTCCCCCGTGCGGCTGGACCCGATCGACTGCCGCGAGCTCGGCGCGACCCTGGTGCTCGCCGGGCGGATCAGCCTGCGCACCGTGGAGAACGTGGCGCGCGAGATCGGGGACGCGGTGGAGGGCTCGGCCGCCGCGCCCTCGGAGCGAGGCGCGCCGCGGGAGCCGATGCGGGAGCCGGCCCAGAAGGACTGAGCGGCGACGCGGCGCTCCCCGCGGCCGAGGGGATCGAGGGCAGGAGCCGCGGCGCCTCGGGTCACGGCAGATCCGCGTCCGGTCGCGGGCGCGGCGCAGCGCGCGTCACGCCAGCGGCTGCGGCAGGTCGTCGGGCGCGATCGGCACGACGCGCACCCGCTCCTCGTAGAGCGCGCCGCCCTCGCCGATGTCCGTGGTACGGGCGCGGATCAGCGCGTTGGCGCAGCGGCCGTCGCGCAGGTGGCCGCCCTTCGGGATGAGCGCCACGTCGCGGCGCTGGGCGGGATCGTGGCGGAGCCGCACCGTCATGGTGCCGACGCGCGACGCGATCCGACAGACGCCGCCGTCGGGTACGCCGCAGGCCGCGTCGGGGTGGACCGTGACGACGGCGGGGCCCTGCTGGGGCCGCGCCCACTGCGATGATTGCGACTTGTCGGTGGAGAGCGCCATGAGGAGCAGCGGGAGCTCGCCTGCGTCGGGATCGCCGCGCTCTTCCGGCGCCTCGGTGATCAGGTTGACCCGCCCGCTCGGGGTCGGGAACTTCCGGTCCGCGAACAGCACCTGCGGCGCCAGCGGGTTGCGCACCGGCCCGCGCTCCAGCGTCTCGAGGGTGACGCCGAACGGCGCGAGCTTGGGCTCGGTGAGCCGCCGCTTCCAGTCGCGGGCGCTGCCGTCGAGCGCGCCGCCGAGGCCGACGCGCCGCGCGAGCGCCTGCATGATCTCGAGGTCGCTCTTCACCCCGTCCGGCGGCGGGACCACGGGCGTGGAGACGCCGAGGTAGTGGTGGCCGTAGGCGCCCAGGACGTCGTCGGCCTCGAGGAGCGTCCTCGTGGGCAGCACGAGGTGGGCGACCCGCGCGGTGTCCGTGAGGAAGGAGTCGGCGACGACGACGAACTCGCGGGTCGCGAGCGCCTCCGCGACGGCGCCGGAGTCGGGCAGCATCGCGACCGGGTTGCCGGCGGTCACCCAGACGGCGCGGATCGGCGGGTCGCTCATCCCGAGCACCTCCTGCCCGAACAGCGGCTCGCAGACGGTGCGGGGCGCGGCGCGATCGCCCTGGAGCTGCGCGAGGTCGAACGCGCCGCGCCGCTTGAAGTAGAACGAGACGCCGCCGCCGGGGACGCCGAGGTTCCCGCTGACGGCCGAGAGCGCGTCGAGGGCGCGCACGATCGCCCCGCCCGAGGTGCGGCGGCCCATGCCCCAGCCGACGAGGATGGCCGCGGGTCGCTCGGCGCCGAGGCGGCGCGCGAGATCGAGCGCGGCGCGCTCGGGCACGTCGGCGTCGCGGCACCACGCGGCCACGGAGCGGCGCTGCGCGAGCGCGCGGAAGTCGTCGAGGTGGTCGCAGTAGTCCGCGGCGCGCGGGTCGGTCCACCCCTCGTCGAAGAGCACGCGGGCGACGGCCATGGCGAGCGCGAAATCGCCGCCTGGACGGGGCTGGTAGAAGGCGCTGCACAGGGAGGCCGTCTTGTGGTGCACGGGATCGATGAGCACGAGCTCCGCGCCGCGCGCCTTGGCCTCGCGCAGCACCGGGAGGGTGTGCGGGCTCGAGGTGAAGACGTTCTTGCCCCAGAGCAGGATGTGCCGGGCGTTCTTCAGGTCGGCGAGGTCGTTGCTGTCCTCCTCGCCGAAATCGGCGAGCTGCGCGGCGTCGCCCGCGCCGGAGCAGATGTCGCCGCGCTTGACAGTGACCGGCCCGAACCGCGCGAAGAAGGCGTCGGGCATCGTCGTGAGCATCCCGAGCGAGCCGCCGCTCCGGTAATGAAAGATCGCGGCCGGGCCCGACTCGCCGCGGATCCGGAGCAGCCGCTCGGCCGCGGTGTCGAGCGCCTCGTCCCACGAGACGGGCGTGAGCTCGCCGCCCTTGCGGAGCAGCGGCGCGGTCAGGCGCTCGGGCGAGTACTGCGTCTCCAGGAAGCGCGACGTCCTGTAGCAGAGGAAGCCTCGCGTGATCGGGTGGTCCGGGTCGCCGCCGAGGCGCACGATGCGGCCATCCTCCACGGTGGCCACGATGCTGCAGGCGTCGGGGCAATCGCGGTTGCAGAGGGTCTTGCGGATCTGCTGCATGCCGGGAGCCTAGACCAGGCGGGCGTGCGGGGGTACGCCCGCTCGCCGGTCCGGGCTCCCTCCACGGGCACCTGACGGGGACTGGAAGCGGGGAGGGGCTAGTCGGCGAGGCGCTCGGGGGCGTACTCGCGCGACTCGTCGCCGGAGACCTCCTGCGCGATGACACGGAGCTGCTCGTAGCGCTCGCGCAGGAGCGACCAGAGGCGATCGCGGATGTCCCTCGAGTCGAGGCGCTCGGGAGGGCGGGTGTTGCTGAGCAGCCACTTCGCGGTGCTGTTGATCCGGGTGACCTCTTCCCTGGTGATCGAGATCCGGCCCTGGACGTGGCCCCACCGGTCCTGGATGAGGTTCGTGATCGTGGCCGCCGCGCTCGCTGGATCGCCGGCGACGAGCGCGCGCCGGACGATGCCGTAGGTCTCCGGGACGATGCCGCGCGGGAAGCACACCTCGGCCGCGGCGATCGTCGGGCGCAGCGCCTCGTAGAGCTCGTCGAGCCGCTCGGTCACCTCGGGAGGCGGCGCGCTCTCGGGCTGCATGCGCGTCACCGCGTAGTCGAGCGCCATCGCGAGCTCCGGCAAGCTGCGGATCGCGTCGAAGCGCGACTTCGGCAGCCGGCGCCGGTGGCGCGCCGGATCGCGCGTGACGGACTGGACGGCGCGCCGGACGATCGCGAGCACCCCGGCCGCGTCCCCGCGGAAGGCCTGCACGTTGGCCGCGGGGAGGTCGCTCGCCGGCATCGCGTAGCGCTCGTAGCGCTCGCGGTCGAGGCTCTCGTCGCCCCGGGCGCGCGGATCGACCGGCGGCGACGCTGCGACCGAGGGCGGGGGCGGCTCGGCCGGCTCCGGCCGCTCGGGTGCCGCCTGCAGCGGCTCGCCCGCGCCGGGGCGCGCTGGTGGAGAGGGCGCCTCGGCGGCGCTCCTCGGCTCGTCCGGACCGGGCTCCACCGGGCCGGACGCCGCGCTCTGGGCGGAGCTCTCGGCCTCGAGCGGTGTGGACCGAAGCGCTGGATCCCGCAGCGCCTCGAGGTCGTCTCGCGCACGCGTCATCTCGATCATCGTACGTAAGTCGGCGCGACGGCACAAGATCCGGAGCCGCTGGCGAGCGCTGCCGTCGCCATGCCTCCGCCCGCTCCGCGCGCTTTCGCGCCGCTCCCCTCGGTTCGTCGCCGTTCCGCTCCGCGCTGCGCCGTTCACGCCTCAGGCGTGGAGCGCATCCCAGAAGGTGCGCAGATCCTCCGAGAGCGGCGCCTCGACACGCACGCGCTCGCCTGTCACCGGATGGGTGAGCTCCAGCAGCGCGGCATGGAGGGCGTGACGGTCGAGCTCGAGCGCGCGGCGGTCCTCGTCGGTGAGCACGCCGTCAGCGCCGCGCGCGAACATGCCCTCGTCGGGCCCGTAGAGCTTGTCGCCCACGAGCGGCAGGCCGCTCGACGCGAGGTGGAGGCGGATCTGGTGCTGACGGCCGGTCTCGAGCGTGCACTGGACCAGCGCGTAGCGGCGGCCGGTGAGGGGATCGGCGCGGCGACCCAGGACCTCGCACGCTGTCGCCGAGGCGAGGCCGCGGCCGGGCGACGCGACGCGCATCTTGACCTTGTAGCGGCTCGAGGTGTCGAGCTCGAGCGGCAGCTCGACGCGGAAGGCGTCGTGCTCGGGCCAGCCCCAGGTGATCGCGGCGTAGCGCTTGGTGACGCCCGTGCGCTCCTCGAACTGCGCCTTCACTCTCCGATCGGCCTCGGGCGTGCGGCAGAGGAGGAGCACGCCGCTCGTCTCGCGATCGATCCGGTGGGCGAGGAACAGCCGCTCGCCGGGGCGCGCGGCCTCCATCATCTTGATGACGGTGCTCTTGTGGTACCGCGCCGTGGGGTGCACCGGCAGCCCCGGGGGCTTGTTGACGGCGAGCAGCGCGTCGTCCTCGTGGACGACCGGGATCGGGGTGTCGGGCGCCTGCTCGTCCCACGGCTCGCGCCAGAGGAGGATGCACTGCTCCGGCCGCACGCGGTCGCTGCCGCGCAGGCGCCGCGCCTCGGGCGAGTAGGCGCCGCGGGCGACGATCTCGGCGGCGCGCGTGCGGCTCGTCCGCTTGAGCTGGCTCTGCACGAACCGGTCGAGCCGCATGCCCGCCGACTCGGGCGGCACGCGCAGGACGGTGACGACCGACCCTTCCGGCACCTCCGCCGGCCGCACCACCGGCGTGCCGCGACCGAAGGGGCCGCTCGTGCCCGCGAGCTCCCGCGCGCTGATCCTGGTCATGGGTCGAGGTTGCCGTACGCCTTTAGCAAAAGCGCCGGCGGGTTGCGCGGAAAAGACGGCCGTCGGCGGGCGCAGCGGAGCAACGCGGCCAGCGCGGCGGCGCGTCGCTCACAGGGGGTCGATGATCTCGCAGGGGAAGTCGAACGAGATGCCCTGCGTCGCGGTCTTGAGGCGCTCGCAGGCGTCGCCGGTGAGGACGATCTGGGTGGAGCTCTCCATGTGCCAGCCGTTCTGCTCGTCGTAGGGAACGGGCGCGCCGTCGATGAGCACCTGGCCTTCGGACGCGTGCGCGAGATCGACCTCGATCGAGCCCTGGAGGTCGAAGGTGCAGCTCTTCGCGCCGGAGATGGCGGCGTTGAGCTCGTTCTCCAGGGCGGTCGCGTTGGTCGGGTCCGGCGTGTAGACCGTCGCGGTGCCGCCGACGTCGGCGTAGGTGCCCGCGCCGGTGAAGCAGGATTGCTGCGTGTCCCGGGGCCGCTGGACCGGCTGGCCAGCGCCGGCGTTTGCCAGGTCCTGGAGGTGCTCCGCGAACGAGCCCTCGCCGAGGCCGAAGACGAACGTGCCGATGCCCTGATCGTAGGCGGACTGGACCGCGCCTACGACGTCGTCGCGCGCGCACGCGGCGGGCCCGTCGTCGCAGCGGTCGGGCTCGCCGTCGGTGACGAAGAGGATGTACTTGGGGCCGGGCTCTCCGAACGCGACGAGCTCGGGGATGATCTCCTCGTTGAACGTCATGCCGGTCGGCGTCTCGAGCTTCTGGCCCGGCCTCATGGAGGCCTCTTCGTACGCGGCCGCGATGTCGGCGTGGTTGTTGAGCGTGATGACGTCGGCCCCGGTGAGCAGCGGGCACTGGGAGGGCGCGATCCCCGTGAAGGTCAGGAAGCCGAAGCGGACCTTCGTTTGCAGGGTCTCGACGACGCTGAGCACGGCGGTCTTCAGCGGGTCCCAGAACCCGCTGTCGTACATGCTGCCCGAGCGATCGACGACGATCATGACGGTCGGCGTCTGCGGCTCGAACGCGATGTCGAGCTGCTGACACCCGCCGCCGTCGCCGCCGCCGCCGCTCGTGGCGATCAGGCTGCCGCCGCTGCCGACGAAGATCGGCTCGGAGCCGCCGGTGTTGGCGGCGCTGCCGACCGTCGCGCCGCCGCCGCTGCCGCCGCTGCCGCCGCTGCCGCCGGAGCCCTGGGGCGAGGATGGGTTGCCGTCGCCGCTGCCGCCGCAGCTCACGGCGATGCCGGCGGCGAGGAGGGCGAGGAGCAGGGAGATCCTGGGAAAGATAAGGGTGCTTCTCACGATCACGACGATACACAGGCCGGACGCGGCGTCCAGTCGTGCCGGCGCGCTGGTGAGACGACGGGCGCCGCGGATCCTGTCGGGGGCGCAGTCGGCCCAGGCCGCCGCGGAGATGGTGGAGGCGGTCGGCGAGGAGCCGGAGGCGGTGGAGGAGGGGCCGGCCCGAGCATCTGCTGCTCCAGCCCACACGCCCTGACAGCGTCCACTTCCGAAGCGTCTGCGCTTCGCCACCTCCACGCCCGCACGTGTGGACGCGCACGTGCGGTCACGTGCGGGCGTCACCGCCCGCGGGCATCCGACCCTCAGGACGACGATTTTCCTCGGCCATTCCGGTCTTTCCTTGTCGAGTACGGGTTGGCCCGAGCATTGCCAGACTCAGCAGCGACCGCGACGCGACAACGCGCGATCCCGTCGAAGCGGCGCCGGCAAGCGCCGGTGCGACGAGCCGGATGAGCGCGCAGCTCGAGCGCGGACACGAAGATCCTCGTGCGATCGACGTGCGCCGTGCCCGGGAGATGCCAAGCGGGCAGTAGAACCATTCAATCGACGCTTCAACATGACGGAGTTTGACATGCTCAAGAAGATCATGACCGGTGGTTTGATGGCGGCGGCCCTCTCGGTGGCCTTCGGCGCGTACGCCAGCCCGACCGACACGGTGATCGAATGGCGCATCGATACGTACGTGGCCAGTTATCGTCATCAGCCCGACGGCAACGTCGTCATCAAATTCAAGAGCTCGCCGAGCTCGACGGCGATCATCAACGCCTTCCCCGGCAATGGCGTCGCGGACATCTGCGGCGGGGTGGACAGGTTGGTGTTGAGCTCGGGGCTCCCCGGCTTTCAGGATATGGTCAGATCCATCAGCACTGCTGCCGTCGCTGGCAAGCAGGTGAAGATCGGTTACGACGCATACAACGGCGATTGCTACCTGAAGGAGTTTCTGGTGTACACGTGACAGGCTGGCTGTGACCGGGTAATTGGCCTGGCCGGGCCGAGGGGCTCTCCGGAACGCCGCATGCTCCGAGCGTGAGACGAGCGTGACGCGATGAACGCGCGTCGCGCGCGGATTCCAGCGGCCTGGCGGCGGCCGCGGCGCCCCCCCACATCCGTACGAACCCTGCGTTTCTTCAGAACTGTCGCGCCGAAGCACGGCGCGACCACGCCCGGTATGCGAATAGCTTGCTTTTTTTGCGGACGCACGCGGCGCCGTCGAGCCGACGAAGTGACAGCAGCACGTCGCAGGCGCGAGTCGAGCCGCATCTCGTCGTGAGGCAGTCGCGACTTGCGTCTTTCCTCATGAGACAAACGAAAGGAGCCCATCGTGAAGTACCCCATACTGACCGCCTGCGCCTTGCTGCTCACTGGCGCTTGCGGCGGAGAAATCGAGCCGAACGAAGAGCCCGTCGCAGGGACGCACGACCACTTTCGCTGGATAGGAGACGAACACGACCACGCGGCGATTACGGCAAACGGGCTCTCTTTTCTTTCGTCGGACGTCAGGGAGAGGCTCGGCGAATACAACGAGGACACTGACTCCGGATACTGGCAATACAAGAGCAGGTACCACGTCGACAATTGTCGGATTGAGGAAGGCTTCGACAGCGTGCGCGAGCGCTATGAAATCGTTGTGGAGAAGCTCAACCCCGTGAGTCCTCACGGTATCAATGCGAGGGCGGCGTTCGGGAGCATCACTCATACCATACAGGACTTTTACGCGCACAGTAACTGGGTGGAAGCGTTTGACCCGCTCCTTCCGCTCTTTGACTCCGACAGCTTCGACTTTCCGCGGGTTACGACCGGGAGCCTGATCCGCGGTATGATGGTTCTGACCGACTCGCTGCCCTCTTCGTTCACGATCTCACTGCCGAGCGACTCGCGGGTGCCGCTCGTGACGCCGCCCGGCTCCACGGCGACCATCAAGGGGCTCATCACGGGCACCTACGAGGACAACGAAGATTCATCGATCTGCCCGTCCGAAGCTTCCATCGAACACGGCGGCCCCTTGTTTCAGGGCGACTACGAGACGTACCTGGCGAAGGACGATCCCGACAGCTCGTACCACTTGGTGGCAGTCGCTGGTGCCGAGCAGCAGACCACCGAGGAGTTTTGCCGGCTTGCCCGGCTGGTGCTGCTCCGATACGGCGAGCCCGGCCTCGACGCACTGATGTACCACTTCGAGGCCAGCAGATCCGGTTACGAAGCGGCGTGCCCCCGCGACCGTGGTCTGGTCGCCGCCGTCATCACGTCCGCGATCTGGTAATCACCCGGCCATCGCCATGGGCACGGCCCCCTGCGTCGCCCGACCTACCTCGCGACGCCACCCCGCGTCCATCCGGCGGCGGCTCCACGGCAACGTCCCGCGTGGTGGATCGAGGTTATGAAGTGAGCGCGAGCGCGCGGCCGTCGCCCGGAAGGCTCCTCGGGTCGCGCGGGATCGCCAGGCGCCGGGCGAGCGGTCACCGGGCGCGCGCGAACCCACGCGCAGGGCAACAGCGGCCATCGCGCAGCCCCGCGACGTCGATCGCATGCTTCTTGAGCAGGCGATACAGCGCATACCGGCTCGTCAGCCCGAGCGCACGCGAAGCGCGCGCCAGGTTGCCTTCCTCCTGGGCGATGCAGGCGCGGATCTCCTCGGTCGTCGGCTCGGAGGAGCGAGCGCGCTGATCGCGCGGCGCGTCGCTGTGCTGGGACGGGGGTGGATGGCCCGACGCGCGCCGGCGGTCCTGGCCGCCGAGGAGCACGTCAGGCCCCCCCGGGAGCGTGACGATGCTCCCCGGGCTGTCGGCTATCGCCTGCCAGAGCAGGCCATCGAGCTCGCGCACGTGGGTCGTGAAGCGGCGATGCAGCAGGTGCTCGATGAGCTCGCCCGAGACGCAGTAGTCGCCGTTCTCGTCCCGAGCGAAGCGGCGGATGAGATCGGGGCTCCTCTCCCCGGCGCGCCGGAGGAGGTGACGCACGAACAAGGGGATGTCCTCGATGCGCTCCTCGAGCCCGGCCACGGTGAGGCGCAGCGTCATGCGCGCGAGCAGGTCGTGCTTGAGCGCCTCCGGCGGCCGGTTCGTGGCGGCGAGCAGCCTGACATCGGCGCGCCTCGCGGCGGCCTCGCCGAGGCGCTGGTACTCGCCGTCCGCGTCGAGCACGCGCAGGAGGTTCGCGTGGATGCTCGACGGCAGCTCGCCGATCTCGTCGAGGAGCAGCGTGCCGCCATCGGCCGCGCCGACGAGGCCCGGCCGCTCAGGCATGCCCGGGTTGGGGTAGTTCTTGATGTTCCCGAAGAGCTCCGCGTCGACGAGCCCCGGAGGGAACGTGGCGGCGTTGCGCGCGACGAGCGGACGCGCCGCGCGCCTGGAGAGCGCGTGCGTCGCGTGCGCGACCCGCTCCTTGCCGGCGCCGCTCGGGCCGAGGATCAGGGTGTGCAGGTCCGATCTCGCCGCGAACGCCGCCTGGTCGCGCAGCCGCCAGGCGGCGGGGCTCTCGCCGACGAGGCCGAAGGCGTCCGCGTCGCCGAAGCTGCCGGCGCACGCTTCGGGAAAGTGTCGCAGCGGCGGGAGCGAGCGCGCGCGCCTCGTGCACCAGAGCAGGAGCTCGTCCTTGAGGAGCAGCGTGTCGCCCGGCGTGAGCACGCACCGAGCTACAGGCGCCCCCCGGAACAGCGCCGGGCAGGGGCCCTGGCGCTCGACGTGGAGCCCGTAGCCGAGGAGGCGGACGCTGAGCTCTCCGCTCGAGATGCCTGGGCCCCTGAGCGGCGACGTCGGCTCCAGTTGACCCGGGCGCTGCCGGAAGAACCGAACGCGCGCGGCGCGGTCGCCGTCCGGCGCAGGCATGTGCCCGAGCACCTGGGGGCGATCCAGGCGCGTGAAGAACGCGACCTCGCCGACGCGCCACGGCTCCGCGGCGGACCAGGCGATCACCAGGGCCAGCGCATCATCCTCCTCGGTCGCTGAAGAACGCAGCGCCGCCTCACCTGATACAGACATCAGCCATTCCCTCGAACGAAGCGATCCAGCGGAGAGGCATCCCGACAGGGATGGCCGGGGGCAACACCGCGAGCGCCAGCCAAGCAACGCGTATACCAGCGAGCTCTGCCGGAGGCCGGCGTCGCGCGCAGAGCGCTCTGCTGCGTTCGTGCGACAGTCAGGGCACGGAGAACGCGCGCGCGACGCGATCTCTCGGCGGTCGATCTCTCGGCTGTCGTTCGACTGCGGGCATGCGCGCGACGACCGGGTGACGTCGGGGGACAGGCGGCACGAGAGGGCATGTCGCGCGCTGGCGCGCTGGCACGCTGGCACGCTGGCACGCTGGCACGCGGGCGACGGCGCGCGGGGCTCCCCGCTCGGCCGCCGTCTCGGTGGTCCGGTCGAGGAGGCGGCGATGCGCGGCCCGAGCCACGCGGGGAAGCGCGACCGCGCCCGAGATGCCCGAGACGAGGACGCGCGCGACGGCGAGGAGCCCGCCCCCGATGTGCGGAAGCCGCCCCGTGCGCCCCCCGGTTCGTGCTACACACGGCGCCCGCATGGACATCCTCTTCGCTGCTTCCGAGATCGCGCCCATCGTCAAGGTCGGCGGGCTGGCTGACGTCGTGTCGTCGCTCTCGAAGGCGCTCCGGCTGCTCGGCCACAAGGTGACGATCGCGCTGCCGCGCTACCGGGCGCTCGACTCGAGCGGGCTGATGATGGCGCGCCGCCTCACCCCGATGCCGCTCGAGGTCGACCCGCAGATCGCGCCAGGGCCGATCCCGGTGACGCTCTTCGACGGGCGGCTCAGCACGGGCGTGGAGCTCGTCGTCCTCGATGTGCCAGGGTTCCACGATCGATCCGGCATCTACGGCGAGGACGGGCGCGACTACGAGGACAACGCGCGCCGGTTCTCGCTGTTCTCCCGCGCCGTCGTCGAGCTCGTCCGCCAGCGAGCGCGGTCGGGGTCGCCGTTCGACATCGTCCACGCCCACGACTGGCCCACCGCGATGGTGGCGTACCTGCTCCGCCACCAGCAGTCCGTGCCCGGCCGGACCGTGCTCACCCTCCACAACGTCGCGCACCAGGGCCTCTTCCCGAAAGAGACGCTCCCGTACCTCGGCCTCGACGACGACCACTTCCGGCCCGACCGGCTCGAGTTCTACAGCCAGCTCAACTTCCTGAAGGGCGGCATCCTCGCGGCCGACGCGCTCACCACCGTCTCGACCACCTACGCGAACGAGATCCTCACGCCGAAGCAGGGCGAGCGGCTCGACGGCGTGCTCCGCACCCGCGCGAGCCAGCTCACCGGCATCGTGAACGGCATCGACTACGCCGTCTGGAACCCGATGACGGACCCGGCCATCATCGCGCGCTACGACGCCGAGGACGTGAGCAACAAGGGCCGCTGCAAGAGCGCTCTCCTCCAGGAGATCGGGCTCGAGATCCGGCCGGATCGCCCGCTGCTCGTGTCCATCGGCAGGGTGGTCGCGCAGAAGGGCAGCGACCTGCTCGCGAGCGCCATGCCGAAGATCCTGAAGGGCGACGTCAGCGTCGTCGTGGCCGGCGAGGGCGACCCCGAGCTCATGGCGAAGCTCACCGCGGCCGCGGCCAAGGCGCCCGAGCGCGCGAAGTTCCTCGGCGGCGTGAGCGAGGCCGTCGTGCACCGGCTCATGGCCGCGGCGGACCTCGTGGTCGTGCCGTCGCGCTTCGAGCCGTGCGGCCTCGTGCAGCTCTACGCGCAGCGCTACGGCGCCGCGCCGATCGCGTGCCGGACCGGAGGCCTCGTCGACACGATCGTCGACCTCGACGCGGCCCTGGAGACGGGCACGGGGTTCCTGTTCGACAAGCCGACCGCCACGTCGCTCCTCGGCGGCGTGCAGCGTGCGCTCGGCGCCCTGACCTCGCCCCGCTGGCCCGCTGTCCAGCGCCGCATCATGCGCCTCGACCTCGGCTGGGACCGCCCCGCGCGCCGCTACGTCCAGGTCTACCGGCAGACCCTCGCGAGCTGAGCGCCGCGCGACCGGAACGGCGCGCTGACTGACACGGACGGCGCGCTCGACGGAATGGAGCGCTCGAGGGGGCGCGACCCGACCCGCGCCGGGCGCTGCCCGCGCGACAACATGACGCATTGTCGTGGGGTCGAGGCCACGCCTATAGGAGCGCCGTGCTGCCCAGAGCCTTCGCCTGCGCCGCTGTGTTGCTGTCGCTCGTGGCATCCCCGACGCCGGCGCGCGCGTCGGCCTGCTGCGGGACGGGCCACGGGGCCGCGCAGTGGCTCGCCCCCTCGGAGCGCGCCGCCGCGACCTTCTCCCTCCGGATGACGGAGCAGATCGGGGCGTGGACGGCCGCGCGCGACTTCGCGCCGTCCGGCGAGGGCGTCTACCGCCGCGAGCTGAGGGCCGAGGCCGCTTGGATGGTGCGCGTCAGGGAGCGCTTCCAGGTCGGCGTCGCCGTCCCGCTGATCGGCGCGTGGGGCGGGTCCGCCGACGGCGCGTCCTCCGCGGGCGGCGGGCTGGGCGACGTCAGCGCCGCAGGACGGATCACGGTTGTCGAGGACCACCTGTCGCCGTGGATCCCGGCGGCCGCGTTCACTGTCGGCGCGTCCATCCCGATCGGGAGCTCCCAGGACGCCGCGATCGATCCGCTCGGCGTCGACGCGACAGGCCTCGGCGTGGCCGAGGTCCGGCCGGGGATGCTCTTCGAGAAATCGTGGGGCTCGTTCCAGGCGCTGCTCGCCGCCTCGGTCAGCGTCCGCACCAGCTACCGTCTACCGACAGGCGAGCGGATCGCGCCCGGAGACCGCGCGCAGATCCTCGTGGCCGCGGGGCCCGTGTGGCCCTCCGGGGTCTCGCTCGCCGCGGGCGGCCTTTACGAGCGCGAGGGGCCGCCGCGCGAGGACCGCCACCTCATCGGGAGCAAGGTGCGCGAGCGAACGGCGCTGCTCGCCGTGCTGGCGTACGACATCAGCGCGCGCTGGACCGCCGTCGGCAACCTCCAGGCGGACCTGCCCATCGCCGGGATCGGCCGCAACGAGGGCGCCTTCGTCGCCCTGTCCGCTGGCCTTCGTCACGTGTGGGGGAGACATGACTGACCTTCGTGATCGTCCGCCGACAGCCGTGCCCTCGGGTCGTCGCGCGGCGCGGGCCCGCGGCGCGGCGCTCGCGGCGCTCGCCCTCTTCGCGCTCCACGGCTGCGGCGCGCCGCGCGCGGGCGAGGACTCCGGGAGCCGGATGGGGATCGGCCGGAACGGGCGCATCGAGTTCGCGGTGGAGCCGACGGCGCCGCTCGCGCAAGGCAGGAACACCTTCCACGTGCGGCTCACCTGGGCCGATTCGGGGAATCCGGTGAAGCGGATCAGGCTCCGCGCCCACGCCATGATGCTCGGCATGGCCCACGGGGCGTCGACGAGCGACGGCGAGGAGATCGAGCCCGGGCTCTACGAGGTGGCCGACGTCGCGTTCTCGATGGGAGGCCTCTGGGACGTGCAGCTCCGCGCCCTGGACGCGTCCCTCATCGACGAGGCGGAATTCGAGTTCGAGGTGCACTAGGCTCTCGCCCCGTGCGAAATCTTAGAGAGGAGACGTCCTGCGCGCGCCGCAGGTGCAGCGGGACGAGCGCGCCGCGGCGCCGTGCCCTGGTGGCCTCCGCCGCGGCGCTGCTCTCGGTCGCGGCGGTCGCCGCGCCTGCCTCGGCCAACGGCCGCTTCCCGGCCGCGGGGCAGATCGCGGCCCACCCGAGCGACCCGTCGCGCCTGATCGTGCGCGCGACCTACGGCCTGCTCGCCACGCAGGATGGCGGCGAGGAGTGGCGCTGGATCTGCGAGCCGGTCGTGGGCTTCGGCGACAACGAGGACCCGATGGTGGCGTTCCTCGCCGACGGTACGATCATCGCGGGCGTGTTCGACGGGCTCAGCGCGTCGAGGAACGGCGGCTGCGACTGGTCGTTCGCCGCGGGCGACCTCCAGGACCGCTACGTGATCGACCTCTCGGCCGATCGCGAGGACCCGTCCCGGGCCGTGCTCGTCGTCAGCACGGGGCTCGGGTCGGGGCGGTTCCTGACCCAGCTCTGGGAGACGAGCGACAACGCGGAGCGCTGGACCAAGGCGGGCGTCGACCTGCCCGAGGACTTCCTCGCGCACACCGTCGACGCGGCCCCCTCGCGCCGCGAGCGCGTGTACGTGAGCGGCCGCTTCGGCGCGCCCGACTACGCCGGGGCGCTCGAGCGGACCGACGATCGCGGCGCGACGTGGACGCGGCTCGACATCCCGGACAGCAACGACAGGCGCCTGCCGTACCTGGGCGCGGTCGATCCCGCCGACCCCGACACAGTCTACGTGCGGCTCGACGGCGAGCCGGCCGACGCGCTGATCGCCTCGCACGACGGCGGGGAGACCTTCACCACGATCTTCGAGGGCCAGGGCAACCTCCTCGGCTTCGCGCTGTCGCCGGACGGAGGGAGCGTGATCGTGGGCGGCCCCCAGGACGGGATCTGGCGCGCGCCGGCGAGCTCGCTCGAGTTCGAGAAGATCTCGGACGTCGGCGCGCGGTGCTTGACCTGGACCGCCGAGGGGATCTTCGCCTGCGGCGACGAGTTCACCGACGGCTTCACCGTGGGCCGCTCGATCGACGAGGGAGAGACCTTCGCCGCGCTCCTGCACCTCGACGGGCTCTGCGGTCCGCTCGAGTGCGCGCCCGACAGCGGCATGGCGTCGACGTGCACCGACCTCTGGGGCGCGACGGAGCTCACCATCGACTCCCGGCAGTGCGGCGGTGACGCCGGGACCGGCAGCGGCAGCGGCAGCGGCGGAGGATCGGATCCGCCGCCCGCGGGCGAGGCGGACGGGTGCGGGTGCAAGATCGGCGCGGCCGGGGCGCAGCCGGCGGCGCCGTCCGGGGGCCGAGCGATCTGGCTCGCGCTCCCGCTCGCCGGCGCGCTCGCGCGGAGGCGGGCTCGGGCGCGCTCTTGCGCGCGCCAGGGGCGCGGGGGCCCGGCGCCGGCCGCCGCCTGACAGGCGGCGCGCTGCGGGGCGCTCCAAGGAGCGCTTCCTCTTCATAACTGCTTATGGAAGAACGCCGGTGGGGCGATCGGCCGGGGTGATCTGGATCGCCGCGGCGCCGTCCCCGGGGGAGCCGGCGGGCAGGACGCGATCGGGTTCGTTTCTGGATCTACGTCATCGCGGGCTGACGTAGACTGACGGTGGCTTGGCTCCGGCCAGCGCGTGAATGGCCCCTAGAGACCTTCCCAAGTCGCCGCTCGCCGCATTCCTCCGCGCCCACGGCGCGGGGATCCTGGAGGCGTGGGAGCGCGCAGAACGACGCCGCGCGCCGGGCGAGCAGTCCCCGGGGTACCTCGCGCTGCGCGAGGAGCTGCCGTCGGTCTTCGAGCGCATCGCCGAGCGCCTCGACGCGGCCGTGTCCGCGGCGGGGGTGCCGGAGGGCGACGAGGAGCGCGACTCGTGGACCGGCGTCGAGTCGCTCGCGGCCGAGTTCCCCGAGCCGCTGCTCGGCTTCCGCGTGCTCGACCGGCTGCGCGACGGGTTCGATCTGGAGGACGTGACCGCGCAGTACTCGGTGCTGCGCCGCTGCGTGCTCCGCGCGCTCGAGCGGACCGGTACGCAGCCGTCGTGGCTCGAGCTGACCGTCCTGCACGAGGCGCTCGATCAGGTGATCATCGATCCGGCCACGCGGAGCGCGGCGGCGCGCGAGCGCGCGCTCGGCGCGCTCGATCGCGTCTCGGCCGAGGGCATGGGCAACGTGCAGATCGACAGGCTCCTCCGGCGGCTGCTCGAGGTGCTCCTCGAGTCGGCGCGGTCGGTCGACTGGGCGGTGATGCTGCTCATCGAGGGCGAGGTGCTGCGGATGCGCGCGGCGATCGGCGTCGACGAGGCGCTGTGGGGCCTGCGCGCGTACCGGCTCGCCGAGGGGTTCATCGGCCGCGTGGTCCGCGAGCGCCGCCCGGTGGCGCTGCGCTCGGCGGCGCCGGATCCGCTCGCCACCGACGCCGGCGGCGGCGCGGCCGGGCCCGAGTCGGGCGCGCAGGGCGAGCGCCCGAGCGACGCGCTGCACGCGCTCTACGGCGTGCCGATGCTCTCGGAGGGGCGGCTCGTCGGCGTCGCTGTCGTGAGCTCGCGCCGCGTGGCGGAGTTCTCCGAGGGGGACCGGCTGCTCTTCCGGAAGGCGGCCGAGCGCGCGGCCGCGCTCGCGACCCAGGCGCAGCTCCGCGAGCAGCTCGCCTCGGAGCGCAGCCGGCTCGAGACGGCGATCCAGCGGCTCCCGGTCGGCGTGGCCGTGGCGGAGGGCGCGTCGGGCACCCTCGCGCTCAGCAACCGGCGGCTCGCGGAGATCGTCCGCGGCCACGAGGAGACGCCGAGCAACGCCCCGCTGCGGACGCTGCTCAGCGAGACGGACGACGACCAGCGCGCGCGCTGGCTGCTCTCCCGGGCGCTGCACGGCGGCGAGACGGTCGTCCGCGAGGAGCTCGAGTTCCTCCGGGCCGACGGGGAGCGCCGGCGGGGGAGCTTCAGCGCGACGCCCGTGCGCGACACGGAGGGGCGGATCTCCGCGGCCGTGATGGTCGTCGAGGACGTCACGGAGATCCGGAAGGCGGAGCGCGCGCGCGAGCTCCTGACCGAGGCGAGCGCGCTGATGACGGAGTCGCTCGACCACGACGCGACGGTCGAGCAGGTGGTGCGGCTCGCGGGCGAGCGCTTCGCGGACCTCTGCGCGCTCGACCTCGACGACGGCGGCGGCCTCCCGCGGCTCGTCGCGGCCGCGCGCCTGCCCGAGGCGCGGGCGCTCCTGCCGAGGCTGCTCAAGCACCCGCCGCTGCTCCTCGGCGAGACCGGCCCGCTGGCCGAGGCGACGGCCCGCCGGGACGTCACCCTGGTCCCGCTGGTGACCGATCCCTGGCTGCAGCGCGTCGCGCGCGGTCCGGAGCACCTGTCCGCGCTGCGGGAGCTCGGCGCCCGCTCGGCGATCGTCGTGCCGCTCGCGGCGCGCGGCCGCAAGCTCGGCCTGCTGAGCCTGTGGACGGTCGAGCGCGAGCTCCGGCAGGACGACATGGGCGCCGCCGCCGAGCTCGGTCGCGTCGCGTCGCTGGCCATCGAGCTCGCGCGGCTCCACCGCGAGGCGGCGCGCTCGAGGTGAGCCGCCCGGGGCCGCCGGGCTGCTTGCGTCCCGGCGGCGGATGAGGCGAAGCTCACGCCCTCGCACGCGACCTTATGACCACGACCAACCAGGAACGTCCTCTCGCTGTGCTCGTCGGAGTGCAGCTCCCCGGCGTCGACGACGTCGAGCACGCCGCCGATCTCGCCGAGCTCGGCCGCCTCGTGCACACGCTCGGCTTCGACGTGATCGCGACCGTGTCGCAGCGGCGCAGCGCGCTCGCGGCGGCCGCGGTGCTCGGGGAGGGGAAGCTGAAGGAGCTCGCGGAGCTCACGGGCGGCACCGGCGTCGTCCCCTCGGGCGCGCCGGAGCGGAAGAACAAGGCGCGCGCGCGCCGGGCCGCGGAGAGCGGCGAGGACGACGAGGACGGCGAGCTCGACGGGGACGACGGCGAGGACGAAGAGGACGGGGACGCGGTCTCCGGCGCGGGCGGCGCCGGGCAGGCGGCGCGCCGGGCGACGGTCGTGGCGGTCGACCACGACATCTCGCCGAGCCAGGCGCGCAACCTGGAGCGCGCGACGGGCGCGCAGGTGCTCGACCGGGCGGGCGTGATCATCGAGATCTTCCACCGCCACGCGCGGAGCCGCGAGGCGAAGCTCGAGGTGGAGATCGCGCGGCTCAACTACGTCGCGCCGCGGCTGCGCGAGACGGGCGGGGGCGGGGACCGGCAGCGCGGCGGCATCGGCGGCAAGGGCGCCGGCGAGAGCGCGCTCGAGCTCGATCGCCGCAAGATCCGCGACCGGATCGCGGAGCTGAAGCAGGAGCTCGCGTCGGTCCAGCGCGAGCAGTCGACGCGCCGCGCGCTCCGGCAGGGCCAGCGCCGCGTCGCGCTGGTCGGCTACACGAACGCCGGCAAGTCGTCGCTGATGCGGGCGCTGACGGGCAGCGAGGTGCTCGTCGCGGACAAGCTGTTCGCGACGCTCGACACGACGGTGCGCGCGCTCCACCCGGAGGTGCGCCCGCGGATCCTCGTCTCGGACACGGTCGGGTTCATCAAGAAGCTGCCGCACGATCTCGTGGCCAGCTTCCGCTCGACGCTGGACGAGGCGCTCGAGGCGTCGCTCCTGCTCTACGTGGCCGACGCGTCGGATCCGACGTTCCGCGATCAGCTCGGGGTGACGCGCAGCGTGCTCTCCGAGATCGGCGCGAACGAGGTGCCGAGCCGGCTCCTGCTCAACAAGGTGGACCGGGTGCCGGAGGACGAGCGGGACGCGCTGCGCCTCGAGTTCCCCGAGGCGACGCTGCTCTCGGCGAAGACCCCGGCCGACGTGGCGGCGCTGCGCGAGTCGATCATCGCCTTCTTCGAGGGGTCGATGGTGGAGGCCGAGCTCTTCCTGCCGTACGCGAAGCAGAGCCTCATCGGAGAGATCTACGAGAACGCGCGCGTGCTCTCGGAGGAGTACGGCGACGACGGCGGCCGGCTCGCTGTGCGGGCGCACCCCGCGGCGCTCGACCGGCTTCGCAGCCTGCTCGCGCGCTGAGCGCGGCGAGGCCGCGCGGCGGTGCGCCGGGGAGCCGCCGCGGCGTCAGCGGTGCGCGCGGCGTCGCTGCCTGCGGCGGCGCAGGAACAGGCCGATCGAGAACGCCAACAGGTGGAGCCCAACGATCACCGCGACGAGGATCCACCGTTGCACGCGCGGAGCGTAGCACCGCGGGGACGGAGCGCGGGGCTCGGCGGCCCGCGTGCTACGTTCCCTCGACCCGTCCCGCCGCCTCCGCGCCATGACATCCCCCGACGCCGAGCTCGAAGCGATCGTCCAGAGCGGGCTCGAGGCCTACCGCGCCGGGCTGTTCTTCGAGGCGCACGAGCGCTGGGAGGTCGGGTGGCGCGACGAGCCGCACCCGGTGCGGAAGGCGTTCCTCCAGGGGCTCATCCTCGTCGCCGCGGCCATGCACAAGCTCACGCGGATGCAGAGCCCGTCCGGAGCGGTGCGCCTGCTCGGCAAGGCGCACGCCCGGCTCGCGTGCGTGCCGGACGGCACGGGCGGCCTCGCGATCGGGCGCCTGTCCGGCGACATCCTCCGCGCGGCGAGCGCGATCGAGCGGCTCGCGATCGAGGGCAAGACGGAGCTCGACGCCGCGCTTCTGCCCAGGATGGAGGCCCACGGCGAGGGCGCGTCGTCCGCGCCCGCGAGCGCGCGTCCACGCTCGTGAGCGTCTGACCCGAACGGGCGTGCGGTCGAGATTGCGCTTGTTGCGTGCGACGAGGGAGGCGGGCGTGACATCGTTTGCCTGGGGTGACGATCGCAGGCGAGCGGCCCTGTGGGGGGATATCGTGGCAGACGGGTACTGTGGAACCGGGGTGGAGGGGACGGCGAACGACGAGCCCCGAGCCAAGCTGCAAACCGAAAGGAGCCGCGTGAAACGGCGCAAGCAGATCCTGATCGTGGACGACGACCAGGAGATCCGGGAGATGCTCGAGATCACGCTGTTGGAGGAGGGCTACGACGTCCTCTCCGCGAGCGACGGCGAGGCCGCGCTCGCGCTGCTCGAGCGCAACAGGCCGAACCTCATCCTGCTCGACATGCGCATGCCGGTGATGGACGGCTGGGGGTTCGCGCGCGCGTATGCGTCGTGCCCCGGCCCGCGCGCGCCGATCCTGGTCATGACGGCGGCGGTCGACGCCGGCACCTGGGCGCGCGAGGTGGGCGCGTGCGCGTCGGTCGCGAAGCCGTTCGACCTGAACCGCCTGCTCGATTCGATCGCCGTGCACGCCGGCTCGCCGACGGGATCGAGCTCGGCGTCCGCGTGAACGGGCTCGGGCCGGGATGGCGCCCGGCCTCTGAGCCGCCCGGCGATGGGAGCCGCTGATCGGCCGCTGCTCGGTGCCGGGGGGCGCTGCGCGGCGATGGGGCGCCGCGCAGCGCGGCGGAGGAGGGGGCGTGGAGCGCGGTCGCTCCGCGGCGGCGGGAGGAGCCGCCGCGGAGCGACGTGGGATCAGCCGCCCGTCGCGCGGCGCATGGCGCACATGAGGTCGCCGCCGCAAGGGTCGGCGGG